>CAMDHJ010000147.1 GCA_945897865.1 Tepidiphilus sp. J10 | reverse complement strand
CTTCACCCTTCACCCTTCACCCTTCACCCTTCACCCTTCACCCTTCACCCTTCACCCTTCACCCTTCACCCTTCACCCTTCACCCTTCACCCTTCACCCTTCACCCTTCACCCTTCACCGCCTCCAGCATGATCAAACGCGCCCTCCTCTCCGTCTCCGATAAAACCGGCCTGATCGACTTTGCCCGCGCGCTGTCCGCTCAAGGCGTCGAACTGCTTTCCACCGGCGGCACCGCCAAGGCAATCCGCGACGCGGGGTTGCCGGTGAAGGACGTGTCCGAATTCACCGGCTTTCCGGAAATGCTGGATGGACGCGTCAAGACGCTGCATCCCAAGGTGCATGCCGGCATCCTGGCGGTGCGCGACAACGACGCGCATGTCGCGACGATGAACGAGCACGGCCTGGGCTATATCGATCTGGTCTGCGTCAACCTCTACCCGTTCGTGCAGACCGTGTCGAAGCCACACACGCTGAATGACGCCATCGAGAATATTGACATCGGCGGCCCGGCGATGGTGCGGTCCTCGGCGAAGAACTACAAACACGTCGCCATCGTCACCGACCCGGCCGATTACGCCGCGCTGGTCGAGGAAATGCAGGCCAACGGCGGCGCCTTGGGTGATGCCACCCGCTTCAATCTGGCCAAGAAGGCTTTCACCCATACCGCGCAGTACGACGGCCATATCAGCAATTACCTGACTTCGCTGAATGCCGAAGGCGGTAAGGATCAGTTCGGCGAGAAGCTGACCCTGCAATTCAGCCGCGCGCAGACCTGCCGCTACGGCGAAAACCCGCATCAGAATGGCGCCTTCTACGTCGAAGCCAACGCGCCGGCCGGCAGTATCGCCAGCGCGAAGCAGATTCAGGGCAAGGAACTGTCCTACAACAACATCGCCGATACCGACGCAGCACTGGAATGCGTGAAGACTTTTGACGCTGCCCCCGCCTGCGTCATCGTCAAACACGCCAACCCGTGCGGCGTGGCGTATGGCGACAACCTGCTCGACGCCTACAACCGCGCTTACCAGACCGATCCGGAATCCGCCTTCGGCGGCATCATCGCGTTCAACGGCCGACTGGATGGCGAGACCGCGAAAACCATCGTCGAACGCCAGTTCGTCGAAGTCATCATCGCGCCGGAAGTCAGCCCGGAAGCCTCGGAAGCCGTCGCCGCGAAGAAGAACGTTCGCCTACTTGAATGTGGTGCCTGGAGCGGTTCGGCGGGTTTGGCAATCAAGCAAATGGACATGAAGCGCGTCGCCGGCGGCCTGCTGGTGCAGGATGCCGACATCCTGCTGCACGGTGAATTGAAGGTGGTCACCAAGCGCGCGCCGACGCCGAAGGAAATGGAAGACCTGCTGTTCGCCTGGCGCATCGCCAAGTTCGTCAAATCCAACGCCATCGTCTACGCCAAGGACCGCATGACCATCGGCGTCGGCGCCGGCCAGATGAGCCGCGTCAACTCCGCCCGCATCGCGGCCATCAAGGCCGAGCAGGCCAACTTGGTGGTACCCGGTTCAGTGATGGCATCCGACGCCTTCTTCCCGTTCCGCGACGGCCTCGACAACGCCGCCGCCGCCGGCATCACCGCCGTGATCCAGCCGGGTGGTTCGATGCGCGACGACGAAGTCATCGCTGCCGCCGACGAACACGGCATCGCCATGGTGTTTACCGGCGTGCGGCATTTCCGGCATTAAGTTCCTACTGCATGGCCTTACCCGTCCCCACAGATTTGCTCGGACGCATCCTGCTCCTGCGCGAGCAGCGGGTCATGCTAAGCAGCGACCTTGCCACCCTTTACGAGGTCGAGCCGCGTGTGTTGATGCAGGCAGTCAAACGCAACAGCACGCGGTTTCCCGAAGATTTCATGTTTCAACTCAGGCGTGATGAATGGCTGAACTTGAAATCACAAAATGTGATTTCAAGTTGGGGTGGCTCACGCACGCCGCCCTACGCTTTCACTGAGCAGGGCGTGGCAATGCTCTCCAGCGTATTGAAGAGTTCGCGCGCGGTACAAGCCAATATCGAGATCATGCGTACCTTCGTGCGACTGCGCAGAATTCTGGCTGAGAATTCCGACCTGTCACGTCGACTGGATGAACTCGAACAACACTACGATGAACAATTCAAATCCGTTTTTGACGCATTGCGTCAATTGATGACTCCATCAACAAATCCAGGTCGTCCGATTGGTTTTATCCAGGGCAACCAGAAGGACACCTCATGAAACTCCTCGTCATCGGTTCCGGCGGACGCGAACATGCGTTGGCCTGGCGACTCAAGCAGTCGCCGCGTATCCAGAAGGTTTTTGTCGCGCCCGGCAACGGCGGTACGGCGACTGAAGAGGGGCTGGAAAATGTCGCCATCACGGCGATTCCGGATCTGGTTGCATTTGCGCTGAAAGAAGACATCCAACTCACCGTGGTCGGCCCGGAAGCACCGTTGGCGGCGGGTGTCGTCGATGCCTTCCGCGACGCTGGCCTGAAGGTGTTCGGCCCGACCCAGGCTGCCGCGCAACTGGAAAGCTCGAAGGATTTCGCCAAGCAGTTCATGCAGCGGCATCACATTCCGACCGCCGCTTTCGCGACCTTCACCGATGCCGCCGCTGCGCACGCGTATCTGAATGATCAGGGCGCGCCGATTGTGATCAAGGCTGACGGTCTGGCTGCCGGCAAGGGCGTGGTGGTGGCGACGACGCTGGAAGAGGCGCATGCCGCCGTCGACATGATGCTGGCTGACAATTCCTTTGGTGAAGCCGGTGCGCGCGTGGTGATCGAAGAATGTCTGTTCGGCGAGGAAGCCAGTTTCATCGTCATGGTCGATGGCGACAACGTGTTGCCGCTGGCCACCAGCCAGGACCATAAACGCTTGCTTGATGGCGATCTCGGTCCCAATACCGGCGGCATGGGTGCGTATTCACCAGCGCCGGTGGTGACGCCGGAAATTCACGCCAAAGCCTTGCGCGAAGTGATTCGCCCTGTGGTCGCCGGCATGAAGGCGGAAGGCACGCCGTTCACCGGCTTCCTGTATGCCGGCCTGATGATCAGCCCGGAAGGCCAGATCAAGGTGCTGGAATTCAACTGCCGCATGGGCGACCCGGAAACCCAGCCGATCATGATGCGGCTGAAATCTGATCTGGTGACCCTGCTGGAAGCGGCTGTCGATGCCAAGCTGGACCAGATTGAAGCCGAATGGGATCGCCGCTTTGCCCTCGGCATCGTCATGGCCGCCGCCAACTATCCGGACAATCCGCGCAAGGGCGATGCGATTACCGGTTTGGCGGACAGCAGCATCACGGGCAATGAAGACGTGCATGTTTTCCACGCCGGCACCCTGTTGCAAGCCGATCAAGTGGTCACCGCCGGTGGCCGCGTGCTGTGCGTCACCGCCCTCGGCGACACCGTCAAAATGGCGCAGACGCACGCCTATCAAGCTGCCAAGGCGATTGACTTCGCCGGTCGCCAAATGCGGCTCGACATCGGCTGGCGCGCGATCGGGCGCAAGAAGAAATAATCCTGCGCGGCGTTTTAAAGAGCGCCGTGATGTTCCCCTTGCTCACGCCGCTGCCCGATATCCAACGCCTGCGCGCCTATCTCAAGCGCGGCGGCGTCATCGCCTACGCTACGGAGTCCTGCTATGGCCTCGGCTGCGACCCAGCCAACCGGCGCGCGGTGCAACGCATCCTGAGGCTGAAACGCCGGCCGCAAAACAAGGGCCTGATCCTGATCGGCGCCAATCCTGACCAATTCCACCGCTACCTGGACCCGTTACCCGCCGCGCTAACCGCGCGTCTGGATGCTTGGTGGCCGGGTCCGGTTACGTTGTTGCTTAACGCTACCCAGCATTGCCCACGCTGGTTGCGCGGCGCCCACAGCAAACTCGCGGTACGGGTGACAGCACACCCGGAAACCGCCCGCCTCTGCCGCCATCTCGGCATGGCGCTGGTCTCCACCAGCGCCAACCACGCCGGCAAACGCGCACTCAAAACCGCTGCCGCCTGCAGCCGCACTTTCGGCCCCGGCGTCTGGGCTCTCCCTGGCCATATCGGCCAGCACAAACGCCCGTCCCGCATCATCGACCCGCTGAGCGGAAACGTGTTCAGACCTTGAGCCAGTGATGTTTGCCGGAAATGGAATTGGCACAAAACCTGTAGGTTGGGCTGACGGCAGGAAGCCCAACAGCCTTGCGCGGTCGCTCATGTTGGGCTTCCTGCGTCAGCCCAACCTACGAACTGCTCAATCCACTTAAGCCGTTGGCTGTCGCAGCAGAACCAGTGATCGCGCCTGGAGAGGGTAGGCGCTGCCGCGGGCATAACGTTTGATGTCCGACTGCCCGGTGGAAAAACTCGTATCCACCAAGGTGAGCCAACGTGAGCGTGAGCGAAAGCCGGGCAAGGTGAAGGGAATTTCCTCCGCCGCAGCATTCAAGATGAGCAAAAAATCATCGTCCACAACCGGATTGCCAAGCGAGTCGACCTCGCCGATCGCATCGCCCGCGAGATACATGCCAAGGCAACGGGCGAAACCCAGATTCCATTCGTCATCCCCCATTTCGAGTCCATCCGGATTCAGCCACATGATGTTTTTGACCTTGCCGCGCAGACGCTGGTCCTGAAAAAAGCTGCTGCGCCGGAAAATTGGATGGGCTTTGCGCAAGCCGATCATGAACTGGACGAACGCCAGCTGTTCTTCATCTTCCGGTTGCAGGTTCCAATTCAGCCAACTGATCTCGTTGTCCTGGCAATAGGCGTTGTTGTTGCCTTGCTGGCTGCGCCCCATTTCATCGCCGGAAAGCAGCATCGGCACGCCCTGGGAGAGAAACAGCGTGGCAAGGAAGTTGCGCTTTTGCCGGGTACGCAGCGCGAGGATATCCAGGTTGTCGGTCGTCCCCTCGGCGCCGCAGTTCCAGGACAGGTTGTTGCTTTCGCCGTCGCGGTTTTTCTCACCGTTGGCCTGATTGTGCTTCTGCTGGAAGCTGACGATGTCCTGCAGCGTATAGCCATCGTGGGCGGTGATGAAGTTGATGCTGGCGTAGGGCCGGCGGCCATTGTGTGCGTAGAGGTCGCTCGATCCGGTCAGTCGATAGGCGAGGTCGCCGATCAGGCCGCCTTCACCTTTCCAGTACGCCCGCAAA
The DNA here is from genome assembly GCA_945897865.1 of Tepidiphilus sp. J10. Taxonomy (GTDB): domain Bacteria; phylum Pseudomonadota; class Gammaproteobacteria; order Burkholderiales; family Thiobacillaceae; genus PFJX01. The sequence continues at coordinate 5,054 of CAMDHJ010000147.1, read as the reverse complement.
GCATCTCGATATTTCGCGTTCCATTCCGTCCAGCCGACCGGGAAATTGCCAACCTGATAGCCGCCCTCGCCCAGATCCCAAGGTTCGGCAATCAGCTTGACGCGCGACAGCACCGGATCCTGGTGGATGATGTCGAAGAAGGCGCCGAGGCGGTCGACATCGTGCAGTTCACGCGCCAGCGCCGCCGCCAGATCGAAGCGGAAGCCATCGACATGCATTTCCTGTACCCAGTAGCGCAGGCTGTCCATGATCATTTGCAGCACGCGCGGCTGCATCATGTTGAGGGTGTTGCCGCAGCCGGTGTAATCCATACAGAAGCGGGGGTTGGCTCCTGTCAGACGATAGTAGGCGGCGTTATCAATGCCGCGCAGGCTGAGCGTCGGGCCCAGATGATTGCCTTCGGCGGTGTGGTTGTAGACCACATCGAGAATGACTTCGAGGCCGGCCCGGTGCAGCGTCTTGACCATGGTCTTGAATTCACGCACCGGGTCATCGGTCGCCGCGTAGCGCCGATCCGGCGTAAAAAACCCGAGCGAGTTGTAGCCCCAGTAGTTGCGCAGACCGCGCTCCACCAGATGACGGTCGTCGGCGAAGCAATGCACCGGCATCAGTTCCACCGCCGTCACGCCAAGGCTTTGCAGATGTTTGATCGCCGGCGCGCTGGCGAGGCCGGAGTAGGTGCCGCGCAAAGGCACCGGAATATCGGGATGCAGCGCGGTGAAACCCTTGACGTGCATTTCGTAGATCAGCGTGTCTTTCCACGCCGTGTCCGGCGCGCGGTCGCCCTGCCAGTCGAAGGTCGGGTCGATGACCTTGCATTTCGGCATCGCCAGCGCGTTGTCGCGCCAGTCAAACGACAGGTCTTCCTGCTTTGCCCCAACCTTGTAGCCGAAGTGCGCATCGCTCCAGCGCAGCTTCCCCACCGCCGCCTTGGCATAGGGGTCGAGCAACAGCTTGTTCGGATTGAAGCGGTGTCCACGATTCGGCTGATAAGGGCCGTAGACGCGGTAACCATACAACAGGCCGGGTTGCGCGCCGGGCAGATAGCAGTGCCAGACCAGATCAGTCTGTTCGCGCAGTTCGATGCGCATGGTTTCACGACGGCCACGCGAATCGAACAGGCAGAGTTCGACTTTTTCCGCATGTTCGGAGAACAGCGCGAAGTTCACCCCTTCGCCATCCCAGGTAGCGCCTAGCGGATAGGGTTTGCCTGGTCGCACAACGGACGTTTGTTGATTCATATCAATCACTCACTCAAAACTTGGACATCTGGGCAGACATCGAATCGACATCGCTGGCTTCGCATAAGCTAGCAGGAATCCTGCCAACCGCGGCAAGATCAATATGTCACCTGAAAAGATTGCACTCGGACCGTTATTGATTCAGCCCCGAATTCAGCCCAATGCTCGCCCAGGCACCCTATCGGGTTTCGGCAATCCAATGCAGTTCAGTATCGGGAGGAGCCATGTTAGCGAAGACATCGGTAGGTTGCGTCGCGTGCACCGCTTGCCACAAGATGGTGCGTGCCCCTTGAACCTTGAACCTTGAACCCCTGCCAGGAACCCAAACCATGACACAAGCCCAAGACATTCAGGACGTACTCGACTACTGGTATTCACCCCGTCTCGCCAAGCACTGGTTCGCCTCAACGCCCGCGTTGGACGAAGAGATTCGGCAGCGCTACCAACCCCTCTGGCAGCGTGCCGCCAGCGGTGAACTCGATGCCTGGTGCGACACACCCGACGGCGCGCTGGCGCTGGCCATCGTCCTCGACCAACTGCCGCTCAACATGTTTCGTGGCAATCCGCAGGCGTTCGCCACTGAACAGCGCGCGGTAGCGGTGGCGCGGCAAGCCGTCGCACGCGGGGATGACCAACGCCTGCCGCGCGATCGAGTCCAGTTTCTCTATATGCCGCTGATGCACAGCGAAAATTTGGCCGATCAGGACCAGTCCGTCGCCTTGTTCCAGCGCGCCGGTTTGACTGACAACCTGCGTTTCGCCGAGCACCATCGCGGCATCGTCCGCCGCTTCGGGCGCTTCCCGCATCGCAACGCCATCCTCGGCCGTGAGAGCACGCAGGAAGAACTGGCGTATCTCGCCTCGCCGGAAGCGTTCAAGGGATAAATGAGGCCTTTGGCAGACAGTTCAACCACGCCTGCAGTTCGACATAAGCGCCTCAGCAACAAAGGCCACAGAAGGCATATCCACGAAAGGCGCTTTTTTGGACACGCGGGTTGATGCCGTTTTGAGGTGAAATACGCACTCAGTCTACCCGCCGCCCTTCTGGATATCCGAGGTCATTCAAGTTGCATTCATTCCGTCTCTGGCTGCATCGCCGCCGCTACCCTGAACGCTATGCCCAGCTTGAAATACTGCTGCGCAACCAGGCTTTAAGTCGGGCAGATGTGCTGCGCAGGCAGCAGATGGATTTCGCCCGGATCGTCGCCCATGCCGCCGCCCATGTACCGTATTACGCCGAAACTCTGGCGCGGCATCCCGGTTCGATTCCCCTGCTGGAAAAGGACGCAGTGCGGGAACGTCTGGATGATTTTCTAAGCCGGGATGCGCAACGCGATCAGGTCAAGCTGGGCCACACCGGCGGTTCCACCGGCAAGCCGCTGGCGTTCTGGTATGACGAAGCCAAGCACGAGCTGATGCGCGCAGGGATGATGCGCGGTTTCATGATGTCGGGCTGGCGACCAGGGCAGAAGGTGCTGAATTTCTGGGGCGCGCGGCAGGATGTGGCGGCGGGCGGCGTGTTTGGACCGGGGCTGGGAGCAGGCTGGGCCGACCTGATCGCGGCTGAAAAGACCATCGCCGCAACCGAGTTCAGCCCAGCCAAACTGCTGCAATGGGCGCGCTTCATTCAAGCCTACAAGCCAGTGCTGCTGTACGGCTATGCCTCGGCGATGAGCGAGCTGGCGCGTTTTGTGATCGCGGAAAGACTGAAAATGCCGCGCAGTCTGATCGGCGTCTATGCCACCGCCGAAGTCCTCACCGACACCCAGCGCGACTTGATGCAGCAAGCATTCGGCTGCAAGGTGTTCAACCAGTACGGCTGCCGCGAAGTGCCCAACATCGCCTGGGAATGCCGCCACGGCAACATGCATGTGTTTGCTGATCTGGTTGTTCTGGAGTCGGAGCGAATCGATGACGACGACCAGTTGATCGTCACCTCACTGACCAATCGGTTGATGCCGTTCATCCGCTACAAGCTGGGCGATTCCGGTCGCCTGCTGGACGGCGAATGCGCCTGCGGCTCACCGTTTCCACTGATGGAAATGGGCATGTGCCGACAAAACGACTGGATTCGCGGCCCGGCCGGCCAACGCATCCACCCCGGCATGTTCAACCGCATGCTCGACGGCATGACGCAGATTCGGCAATACCAGTGGGTGCAACATGCGCTGGATCGCATCGCGCTGAACCTGGTTACCAGCGAAAAACTGAGCACCGAAACGCATGTCGCACTGGCCGCCAAAATCCACCAGGCCATGGGCGCAGCGGTGACACTGGAAGTGAACTACCTCGACGACATCCCGCGCACGGTTTCCGGCAAGCAGCGCTTTGTCATTGGTTTGGGCTAGCGCGGCGCGGGGAATGAACAACTAAAGGCTGAACCTGAGGCGGATTGAGCAGGGTTCAGCAATACAGATCGCCGATGCGTCGGACTAACAATTTGTTACAGGAAAGCAGCAGATTGTTGGCGTACACCTCGAAGCGGGCGGGGTCTGCCTGCATTCGGTGCAGATACCGGATGCTCGCTAGCGGCCAACTGCTGCCGCTCAGTTTGTCAAAACATCTGGCTGCTCTCTATCGGGTAGCAGCACTTCAGCCTTGCTGCCTAATCACCCAAATTGATTTCGCCAATCATGAAAGTGACGGCCCTTCCTGAGAGCGCTACCCGGTTGCCCTGTAGTTGGCATGAGAGCCTTCCCCCCCTGGACGAAACCTGTTTCGCCTCAAAGGAAGTTTTTCCGAGACGCTGCGCCCAGTAAGGCGTCAGTTCGCAGTGAGCAGCCCCGGTAACCGGGTCTTCGGGTATTCCAATTTTGGGCGCGAAGAAACGGCTTACAAAATCAACATCGGTGCCCGGTGCCGTAACAATGACTCCTTGCAGGTCCAGCTCCTGAAGTTTGGCAAAATCAGGACTGATAGAGCGCACGGTGTCTTCATCCTCGAAAACGGCGATGTAATCTTTTCCGGCCCAGACTTCGAGAGGGGGACGGCCCAGTCCGATAACCAAAGCATCGGGAATGGGTTTCAACGCCGGTGGTCGCGCAGGAAAATCCATCGTCAACAGGCCGTTGTTTGACTCGACAACCAGTGCTCCACTCTTGGTTTGAAAAGTAATCTGCTTTCCGGAATAGCCAAGGATGGAGAAAAGAACATGAGCTGTGGCTAGTGTTGCGTGACCACAGAGGTCAACTTCTGCAGCTGGCGTAAACCATCGAAGATGAAACCCCATTTCGGAAGGGACGAAAAAAGCAGTTTCGGAAAGGTTATTTTCGTTGGCAATTGCCTGGAGCAGGCTATCGTCCAGCCAATGGTCCAGCGGACACACCGCTGCCGGGTTGCCCTCGAAAACCCGTGTGGCAAATGCATCAACCTGATATTGCTTGAGTCTCATTGCTTGGTTCCTGATGTACTGGCTGGCTGCAAACTGGATTTTAAACTCGGCCAACCATTTTGCATCGTCGGCTTCTGGGTGTGATGCAGCCCCAGAGCGCCCACAGGCTCAACTTCCGCAACGGGTCGGGTGCCGAAATTCAATGCCACCAGAAGCGGCCATTCGTGAACTTCAATCAAGTGAAGGTGGGTGGCCGTTCAGGCCGACCCTGCGACTGCGGGCCAGGTCGCCGGGACGGCAGGTGTTCAGAGGAGCCCTGACCGTCGGGGTGCTAGCCACCCATTCAGGCTGTCGCAAGCGTCAAATGCCCGATCGGCTCAGATGCCGGCCGCACCTTGATTTCGATGTCGTAGCCAAGACGGTTCAAGCAATCCATCAGCTTGCGTTCGGACAGGTTGGTGAAATCGCCGCGCATCATGCCCG
>CAMDHJ010000146.1 GCA_945897865.1 Tepidiphilus sp. J10 | reverse complement strand
TTGTTGCGGGCGTACGACCTGGACGCGGGCGACACCATTTATGTCGACACAGGCGTTTACAACCTGGCCACCAACATCGTGCTGGATGCGCAGGACAGCGGCGTGACGATCCAGGGCGCGCAGATCGTGGGCCATGTGACCACCTTGAACCGGGGCAATACCGCGACCGACCGGGTCGTGTTCCAGTTCAACGGCGCTGACGATGTCACCCTCGACCACCTCGCCATCACCGGCGGTCAGTACGGGATTCGCGCAGTACAAGTGGATTCGGATCGCATCAGCATCAGCAACACCGACATCTACGGCAACTCCCTGGATGGCCTGTCTTTCGCCAGCGGCAACGATGCCCTGCATGTTTGGAGCAGCCGGGTGTACGGCAACAGCCAGCGCGGCCTCGACCTGACCGGCGCGAGCGCCCTCATCGAAAACAACGAGGTGTTCGGCAACGGCAATTTCGGCATCTACACCAGCTACAACGGCACGCTGGAGAATCGCCTCGTGCTGCGGGACAACCTGGTGCACGACAACGCCAGCCACGGCATCTACGGCAACAACACAGTCTGGATCGTCGGCAACGACGTTTATGGTCACAGCAACAGCAATGTCTCCGGTGTTGTCGTCGCCGGTGCGGATGGTGTGGCCGAGGATAACGACATCCACGGCAACTACCACGGCGTGTCGGTCAGCGGCGGCGCGCTGGTGACGGGCAACGAGATCTACGGCAACAGCCAGTACGGGGTACACGTCAGCAGCAGTTCCAGCGGCGATATCGTCGGCAACCGCATCTACGGCAACTCGCAAGGCATCGTCGACAGCGGGTACGGGCACATCCAGAACAACGTGCTGTACACCAACACCAACGTCGGCATTTCCCTGGCCTGGTACCACAACAGCGATGACATGGTGAGCAATAACACCATCTACCAGCCGGTGGGCGACGCCATCCGCCTCGCCAGCGACGCCCGGGACGTGCGCCTGTTCAACAACATTCTCTGGGTCGCCGCCGGCTACGGCATCAACGCCAACCCCAGCGGCGTGACCGGCCTACTGTCCGACTTCAACCTGATCCACACCTCCGGCGACGCGGCGCGCACCGGCCTCTGGAGCAACGTCGAGCGCGTTTCCCTGGCCGACTGGCAGACCGCCAGCAGCAAAGACGCGCATTCGGTCAACGGCGCCCCGCTTTTCCTCGACATCGACGGCGCCGACAACGTGCTGGGCGCAGCGCCGGCCAGCGAGGGCGACGGCCACGACGACAACTTCGGCCTCAAGTCGCACTCCCCGGCCATCGACGCGGCCCTGGCTTATCGCGCGACGCGATACGACATTGAAGGCCGCGACCGCCACAACGACCCCAGCAGCGCCAATACCGGCGACGGCTGGCCGCTGTATGTAGCCGATTCCGGCGTCGGCAATCAGTTCTCGACGGGCGGCACGGCGAAGCCCTACCAGTACGGCCAGGGCTCCTTCAACCAGGAGCTGGGTTTCGGCTTCACTTTCTACGGCACCACCTATACCTCGGTGGCGGTTTCCACCGAGGGCTACCTGCAGTTCGCCGGGCCGGACTACGTCTACCAGCCCAACAGCCTGGACGTGTTCCTGCGCAACACGATCATCGCCCCGTTCTGGGAAAACCTGACCACCTCCGGCACCGGCCGCAACATTTTTATCGACACCACCACCGCCAACCAGATCACCATCCGCTGGGCCGCCGCGCTGCAGACCGACACCAGCAAGGCGGCCAATTTCTCCGTGACCCTGTTCAGCGACGGCCGCTTCCGCTTCGACTACGGCGCCGTGGACAGCGGTTTCACCCCGCGCGTCGGTGTTTCCTCCGGCAACGGCTACAGCTTCGTGCTGGCCGCCGGCTACGACGGTGCCGCCAGCCTCGCCTCCGCCAACTCGCTGCTGTGGACAGCCCAGGAGGGACTGACCTTCTACGACATCGGCGCCTACGAATTCCAGGGCGACTCCAACGATACGACACCGCCCCAGGTCACCGGCATTACCCAGATTCCGGCAAATGGCGGCACGACGGATCTGGCTTTTTCCAGCGTGCAGGTCAGCTTCAGCGAGTCCCTGGACGGCATCTCGGCGCGCAGTCCGGCCAACTACGAATTGCTGTTCGCAGGCTTGGACGACGTGCTGGATACACCGGACGACTTGAAGATCAAACTGACCCCGGCCTATTCCTTCCCGGAAACCGCCCTGACGCTGCAATTCAACAACGGTGCGCTCGCCGACGGCATGTACCGCCTGCGCCTGTCCGGCACCCTGGCCATTTACGATACTGCCGGCAATCCGCTCGACGGTGACGCCAATGGCAGCAGCGGTGGCGATTACCTGCATGTGTTCAGCATCGACCGTTCCAGCAATACCGCACCGGTTGCCGACGTTCAAAGTGCGAACGTGAATGAGGATGACAGTGTGATCATCAGCCTGAGCGGCAGCGATGAAGACAACGATCCGATCAGTTTCAGTCTGACTGGCAACCCGGCGCATGGCACCCTGTCCGGCTTCAATTCGGTCACACGTCAGGTGACCTATACGCCGGACGCTAACTTCTGGGGCACCGACAGCTTCCAGTTCCAGGTCGACGATGGCAAGCTGGGCACGGACATTGCCGTCATCACACTGAACGTGCAGCCGATCAATGACGCGCCGATCACCGACGGGCAGCTGGTGAACGCGACCGAGGACACCCTGGCGAGTATCGTCCTGCCTGCGAGCGATCTGGAAACTCCCCGCACCGGCCTGACCTTCAATCTGGAGACAGGACCGTCACATGGCAGTCTGATCCAGAACGACAACGGTATCTGGTCATATACCCCGGATGCTGATTTCTTCGGCAACGACAGCTTCACCTATCGCGCAACCGATCGCGGCAGCAACGACGCTGATGCAAGCAGTGTGTTGAGCTCGGTACCGGGCGTGATTCAGATCACGGTCAACCCGGTCAATGACACGCCGACACTGGATGCGATTGCTGATCTGGACGCAAACGAAGGTGAACAGAACAGTCTTGCTCTGGTCGGGCATGATTCAGAGGGCACGTCACTCAATTACAGCCTGTTGAGCGGACCCGCCGGCGCCGCAGTGGATGCGGCCAGCGGCGAGTTCACCTGGGTTGCTACCGATGGCCCGGCGTCCTACGACGTGACCGTTCAGGTCAGCGATGGGGTAGACATCGTCAGCCGTTCATTCCAGATCGTCGTTGCCAACGTGGCGCCGACGCTGACCGCTACCGGTGCAGCCGAAGTCAACCTTGGTGAGCCGTACTCCCTGACACTGGATGCCAGTGATCCTGGTACGGATACCCTGAGACAGTGGGACATCAACTGGGGCGACGGCAATGTTGAAACCTTTGCCGGCGACGCGGCCAGCGTCGAGCACACTTATGCGCTGGATGGCTATTACAGCATCCTGATCAGCGCCAGCGATGAAGACGGCACCTTCAACGCCAATAACGTAGAGGTTCGCGTCCGTGGTCCCAACCTGGACCCGGTGGCCCAGGGCCAATATACCGAGACCGATGAAGATCAGGATCTGGTCATCACACTAGGGGCCACCGACCAGGATGGAGACGCACTGACCTTCAGCCTCCTGTCGCAGCCGGTTCATGGTCAACTTGGCGCGATCGACCCGATCACCCGCCAGGTCACCTATACCCCGGAGGCTGATTTCGTCGGCCAGGAAGAGTTCATCTTCCAGGTCAGTGATGGCAACGGCGGCAGCGCCACCGCCTCGATCAACGTCAAGGTGCTGCCGGTCAACGATGCACCGGCGGCAAATACTCAGGCTGTGTCCACCGACGAAGATGAACCGTTGATGATCCAGCTCAGCGGCAGTGATCTTGAAACCGCACCGACCGCGCTGTTGTTCAATCTGGTCAGCGGCCCGGCGCATGGCAGCCTGACGCAGAACCCGGCAGGAGCTTGGCAATACACCCCGGACGTCGATTACTTCGGCGCCGACAGCTTCCAGTTCAGTGTCACGGATGCAGGCCAGTACTTCACCTGCGGCTGTGGTACTGACTATTCTTCGGCGGCACTCACTTCGATCCCGGTAGCGGTAAACATCACGGTCAACGCACTGAACGACGCGCCACAGGCCAGTAACGACACCTATGCCGCCCTGCAGAACCAGACCCTTACGGTAAGCGGGCTTGGTGTGCTGGGTAACGACAGCGATATTGACAGCGCCAGCGCCAGTCTCAGCGCCATCCTGATTGACAGCCCGACGCACGGCAGCCTGACGCTCAATGCCAATGGCAGCTTCAGCTATCTCGCTGATACCGACTACATCGGCAGCGACAGCTTCAGTTACAAGATGAATGACGGCAGCCTCGACAGCAATGTCGCCACCGTCAGCCTCTCGGTTCTGAGCTTGAACACGGCACCGACTTCCAAGTATTTTGTATTGCCCTCGACCGGTGCCAATTTCATTGATTTCGATCTGTCATACAGCTCGGTCAATCTGCAAGGCCAACGATCAATGTTTGTGGGATCCACGACGGTGGATGCGGTTTTTGTGCGCCCGGGTGTACTCGTCGATTTCACGCTGAGTGGAGCCGGATCGGACAAGATCTATCTGGCGGGTGATCTGGCCGATTACGGCGCCACGATTACCGGGTCGGTGATGACCCTTACGCGTGGCCATGATGAAACCCTGGAAGCCGTGCGCTTCATCAAGGCAGCTAACTTGCAGGCCAGCGACCAGATCGTGTTTGCCAATGGAACGATGAGCAGTTTTGACCTGTACGCCAATCTGAAAAATGGCACAGCGCTGCCTGCGTTGAATGGCGAAACCTCATCGGCACCGGATACCCCTGCAGCCCCCGGCTCTGTCCTCAACGCGAACATCAAGGCCTTCGTGCTCGATGCAACCGGCGAGACTTTTGCCATGTCGCAACCCGGCATCGCAATGACGGTGGTGGGCGGTGTCGGCATCGATACGGTCTACGTTCCCGACGGCGGCTCGGTCGACGCGACCCTGCTGGGTGGCAACAGCGACCAGATCTACTTGCGCGGCAACTGGGCGGATTACACCAAGACGCTGGCTGGCAGCACGGTCACCTTCTCTCGCGGCATCGACGGCAAGACGGAAAGCGTGAAGGTCGTTGCCGGCAGCACGGTGACCCTGAATGACAAGCTGATCTTCGCCGATGGCGCAGTTCTGTCAAACAACGCCAAGCTGGCGATCACCGCCAATTCGAGCGCAGCCATCACCAACGTCACCGATTACGATGCCACCACCGTCACACCGGGCATCGGCAGCCCACTCACCGGTGCCTTCGCGCCCTTGCCCGCCGCCACCGACATGCTGGTCAGCGCGCAACAACTGGCTCTGCAGCAGGCGGTGGTGACGGCCCTGTGGCAAGCGGTCGGCGCCGATGTCAGCGCGTTGCAGGACATTCGCCTGGAAATCGCCGACCTGCCCGACGCAACCTTGGCCACCGCCCTGGCGGCCGATCCGCTACACGGCCAAGTGGCGCGAATTCGTGTGGATTACAACGCCGCCGGCCAAGGCTGGTATATCGATCCCGACCCGAGCGACAGCGAAACCTTTACCGGCATTGATCTGATCACGACCCTGGCGCATGAGTACGGCCACCTACTGGGCCTGGAGCATGCCGACGCAGAGGTTGCCGCCGACAGCGTGATGAATCCCGAGCTCGAAGCGGGCATCCGCCGCCTGCCCACGGCCGACGACCTGCTGCCAGATGCCAGCATTCCTCCCATACCGGCTTTCGACACCAACAAAGAGCCAGACATTGCAGCCACACCTGTACTAACAGAAGCACCTGCAAGCGGGCCAAGCGTCAACTTCAACGGCGTGCCGCTCGATTTCAGCATCGAAACACCGGTCAACGAGATCGCCTGGCTGAGCAACTGGGTCGCCGGCAACACCAAACCGGTCCGCAATGACTTCAAGATCGTGTTGAGGTGAGTACAGCTGCGGAGGCATCGGACATAACCCTGAATCCAGCTGTTGGCCGTATTGCAGCAGCGTCCGCTTGCGGCGCCAGCGTTGTGGCATCTGCCCGCAAGCGGCGCCTCCCACCGCTTTGCTGCCGTACCTGATGGATGAAAGGTTCATTGACCATGGCACAAGCTGCGCAAATCAGTAGGTTGGGCTGACGTCAGGAAGCCCAACATGAGCGACGTACAGGCTAGTTGGGCTTCCTTGCGTCAGCCCAACCTGATTTTGTGCCATTTCCATTTCCGTAAAACCCACTAAAACACAGTCGGGATCAGGAAATCTGAACTGAAATTAATCAGTGCTTAACGAAACTTTACAAACCACCCACCTCAACCGCCGGTCACCGGTGGAAAGATCGCGACTTCAGCACGGTCGATCAAGGGCGTATCGCCATTCGCCACGTCCTGATTCACCGCCACCCGGAAGGCGCGATGCGGTGCCAGATTCTCCGCCCAGACTTCGCCACGCTGACGCAACATTTCAATCAAGGCGTCAACGTTGGCACCGTCCTGGAGCGTCAAAGTTTCTGAAGCTAGGCCAAAGACTTCGCGCAGTCGCGCGAAATAAAGCAGGTTGACGTTCATGGCAGCAACTCCGCGAGGGGAATGAAACGTACCGGATCACCAAGCGCAACCGTGACCCCGGCATCAACATCGAGAAGGCCATCGGCCCAGGCCAAAGAAGTCAGCACGCCGGAACTCTGATTCGGAAACAACACCGTCTGACCGTCTTCAAAACGCGCCCGCAAGAACTCCCGCCGCCCACCGCCTTTGCTGCGCGTGAAGCCGGCCGGCGCGGCAAAGCTGATCGGGTTGCGCGCCGCCTCGCCCATGCGCGCACGCAGGAAAGGCGCGGCAAACAGGCAAAACACCACATAAGCCGATACCGGATTACCTGGCAGGCCAATGAAATCGGCCGCGCCGACGCGACCATAGGCCAGCGGCTTGCCGGGTTTCATGCTGACCTTCCACATATCGAGATGACCAAGAGCTTCCACCGCGCCCTTGACGTGGTCTTCCTCGCCAACCGAAACGCCACCGGTGGTCATCACCACATCAGCCTGGCGGCTGGCCGTATCAAGCGCTGCACGAGTGGCCTCCGAGGTATCGGCAACCAGCCCCAGATCAATCACCTCGCAACCCAGTCGCGCCAGCAAACCTTTCAACGCCGCCCGATTCGAGTTGTAGATGCGTCCCGACGGCAACGGCTGGCCCGGCATCACCAGTTCATCGCCGGTAAAAAACACCGCAACCTTGAGACGACGGAAAACGCCGAGTTCAGTCGCACCGACCGAAGCGGCGACGCCCAATTGCGCCGGTCCAAGTCGCGTGCCGGCGGTGAGCACGGTCTGCTCGGGCCGAATATCCTCACCGGCTCGGCGGAAGTTGGCGCCCAGCCGGGTGGTCTTCAAAAACCGTACACCGCCGTCCACTGTTTCCGTGTCTTCCTGCATCACCACACTGTCCGCACCAGCCGGCGTCGGCGCGCCGGTAAAAATACGCGCAACGCTGCCCACCGCCAACGCCGAACCAATCTGGCCAGCCGGAATGCGTTGCGAGATCGGCAACACAGCCCCCTCAATCGCTTCCGCAGCGCGTACCGCGTAACCATCCATCGCGCTGTTATCTAGCGGCGGCACGCTCAACGCAGCAACCAGCGGCACGACCAGAATCCGATCCAGCGCGGCATCTGCCGGCACGACTTCCGATTCATTCAGCACGCGAGCGCTGGTAAGTAATTGTTCTAACGCTTGTTCGACGCTCAACATGCTGCGACTTCCTGTATCGATGACGTAACGCGCATTTTCGCGGCTCAATCAACATTGTCGCCACTCATTTTCCAGCTGGGTTTGATTTGTGTCAGATCGGTTCAGAAAATCAAAACGGGCGCTGTTTCCAGCGCCCGTTTCATTTACGGCATGAGGGCAACGAATTATTGCTTGGTTGCCTTGGTGTCGCCGCCAACCATCAACTCACTCTTGAACTTGGCGACACTGGCTTTGCCAAAACCTTTCACATCCGCCAGTGAGTCCACGCTTTTGAACGGACCATTTTTTTGCCGGTACTCGACGATTTGCTTGGCTTTTGCCGGCCCGATTCCCTTGACGGTTTCAAGTTCCGACTGAGTCGCGGAATTCAAATCCACCGCTGCCCAAGTCGACATGCTGAACAACAACCCCAAGATCAAACTCCCCAACATCTTCTTCATATTGCCTCCAATTGAAGTTTTCACGCCGAATTTGACGCGGCAATCAATTTATTCCACTCCGAACGCTTTGAAAATATGTCGAAAGTTATAGATCAGGCATATTTTTATTGAATTTTGCTTTCGAAATTCAAACCGGGCGCAATTTGCATCGCGCCCGGTTCGGTTTTTCAATCAGCTGCCTGTATTAATTCTCGCCTTCCTCCTTTGGCCTTACCTGCATAACCAGCCTAGAAAAACTGTTTAGCAAAGTTGGCGACGGCAAGGGCCAACAGCACGCCCATCATCCATTTGAGCAGCGCGGTTTCATGATCCAGCTTGGCTTCCAGACGAGCAATATCCAGTTTGGTTGCCAGCGCTGTATCAAGCGCTTCAGCGAACACTTCCTTCTGAGCTTCAGCAAAAGCCTCTGCCTGCTGATCCGTCAGGCCTGCCTGTTTAAGACGATTGGCAAATTTCAGAGTATCGAATGTGATAGCGGACATGGCGAATCTCCCGAATGGATTGTGAGTGTAGCAAACAAAACGGGCGCGATTTGCATCGCGCCCGTTCAAGAACAATACCTGCCAGCTAGAAGAACTGTTTGGCAAAGTTGGCGACGGCTACCGCAATTAGCACACCCATCATCCACTTAAGCAAATTCAAATCGGCATGGATCGGGGCCAGTTCAATCTGTAAATCCTTACGCGTCACAAGCTCTGTTTCGTCAATAGCTGCACGCATCGCATCGGTCAACCCTTCGGCCTGAGCTTCATTGAAGCCCGCTTCCTGTAGCTTTCGAACAAACTTGTGCGTATCAAAAGTAATTGCAGCCATTGCATGTCTCCTTCGCGGTTGACTCTACCAGCCTTCCTGCAAATACAAAACAAAACGGGCGCGATTTGCATCGCGCCCGTTTCAGTTTTCTAACCGTTAACCGGGTTGCCCCGGCGTGGGATTAGAAAGCGTGTTTCACACCGACAGAGAAGCCTGACGGGCTACCACCAGCAACGGTACCGGGGTTGTCACCGTGACCGCCACCGAAGGCACTGTAGGCAACAGCGCTGTCATTGTCGGTCGTGGCGTAGGCAAACTGCACCTTGGTACGCTTGGACAAGTCGTAGTCAGCACCCACGGCCCACATATTGGCACCGGTGTTGGCAGTGGTGTCACGATCATCAGCAGTGTAGTACTGAGCCTTCAAAGTGACGGGGCCCATGGCATAGGCAGCGCCAATACCAAAGGTGGTGACGTCGTTGTTGCTGGTGCCGCTCATGTCATTGGCTTGTTGATACAGGCCGACAACCTTGACATCGCCGAACTTGTAGCTGGCAGCCAAACGCCACATGCTTTCGTCTTCCAGAACCGGGTTAGATTCGGACAGGTTGTGGATCTGATAACCCAGACCAACCATCAGCGGACCGTTTTCATACTTGCCCATCGCGCTCCATGCATCGATAGAAGTATCGGTGGTAGCAGTGGCTTCAGCCACGTTGGTGACGTAAGCGATGGCGCCAGTCATACCACTGAAGGTGGGGGAAACATAGGCGATCACGTTGTTCGGACGCAGATCAAAGCCATTGCTTTGTGCGGCGGGCTTGGCGGTGAAGTTGCGGTTGTCACCGATCTGGTCGCCGAACAGGTCAACACTACGACCGATCAACTTGGCGGGCGCTTCGTGCTTGCCCAGCAGCGCGGTACCGAAGTTGCCGGACAGGCCCACGAAGGTGTTACCGGAACCAACGCCATCTTTCACTACTTCGGTGCCCACACCGGTATCAGCGTTACCGGTACCACCCGCGGAGAAGTAGGTCTGGATTTGCCAAACACCCTTCAGGCCACCACCCAGATCCTCAGAACCCTTGAAGATGATGTTGGAAGAGTTGCTGGAAACGTTCAGGTTGTCGCCATTGGTGGCGGTATCAGCGTCGAGGTAGTCAACGGAAAGGTTGAGGGTACCAGCGACATCAACGTTGGAAGTAGCAGCAAAAGCGGGAGCGGACACAACACCAGCAACAGCCAGAGCGATCAGAGACTTTTTCATGTTTGAAACTCCTATCAAGTTAATAAAACCAAAAAACTTCTTACTCTGCGCGGT
>CAMDHJ010000145.1 GCA_945897865.1 Tepidiphilus sp. J10 | reverse complement strand
ATTTCCTGGACCCCGGCCTTCGCCGGGGTGACAGCTCAATATACGTTTCCTCAATACGGACTCCTGCCATGTTCGCGCTGATCGACGGCAACAATTTCTACGTCTCCTGCGAACGGGTGTTCAACCCGGCGCTGGCGCACACGCCGGTGGTGGTGCTGTCCAACAACGACGGCTGCGTGGTGGCGCGCAGCAACGAGGTGAAGGCGCTTGGCGTCAAGATGGGGGTGCCTTGGTATCAGATTCGCGAGCTGGCCGAAAAGCATGGCATCCGCGCGTTTTCCAGCAACTACAGCCTGTATGCCGACATGAGCAGCCGCATGATGAATGTGCTGGCCGCCTATTCGCCGGAGCAGGAGGTGTATTCCATCGACGAATGTTTTCTTGGGCTCAAAGGTTTCGAGCGGCGCGATCTGGTCGATTACGCGCAACGCATGCGGCAACAGGTGCGGCAGTGGACGGGCGTTCCGGTCTGCGTCGGCATTGCAGAAACCAAAACGCTGGCCAAGCTGGCCAACCATTGCGCCAAGAAGAATCTGGCCGGGCAGGAGAGTGTCTGCGATCTGACCCGGCTGGATGCGGCCGAGCGCAGCCGCGTTTTCGCCGCGTTGCCGGTCAACGAAGTCTGGGGCGTCGGCCGGCGGCTGACCGAACAGCTCAACCAGCGCGGTATCCAGAGCGTGGAGGATTTGCGCCGGTCCGATCCGGAAACGTTGCGTCAGGCGTTTTCGGTGGTGCTGGAACGCACGGTGCGCGAATTGAACGGCGTGTCCTGCCTGAGTCTGGAAGCGGTGGCGCCGAACAAGCGCGAGATCATGTCGTCACGCTCGTTCGGCGCTTATGTCTATGACTTGCCCAGTCTGGCCGAAGCGGTGGCGCTGTATGTCGGCCGTGCGGCGGAGAAACTGCGCCGGCAGGGTTCGCTGGCCGGCATGTTGCAGGTTTATATCCGCACCAATCCGTTCAAGGCCAACGCGCCGCAATATCAGCGCAGCCTGACCATTCCGCTGCCGGAAGCCAGCGACGACACGCCGCGCCTGATCCGCGCTGCGCACTGGGGCCTGCGCCGCATCTACAAGCCCGGATTTGCTTATCAGAAAGCCGGCATTGCCTTGCTCGACCTGCGTCCGCGCGCGCAGGCTCAACTGGGCCTGTTCAGCAACCATGTTGATCGCGGTGCGTTGATGCAGGTGATGGACCAGATCAACGCCACCTACGGCAGCGGCACTTTGCGTTCGGCGGCGGAAGGCATGCGGCAAGGCTGGAAGATGAAGCGGGAACGCAAGTCACCGGCGTACACGACGCAGTGGAATGAATTGCTGGAAGTGGGGTAGGACGGCGAGGCGCTATCCTTGCGCCATCGCCTCGCCCAGTTGCACCGGGCGGCCAGCTTCCCAAGCCGGATTGAACTTCAGTGGTCCCTTGGGAAACAGCATCACCACGGTCGAGCCGAGCAGGAAGCGACCCATTTCCTCGCTCTGGGCGAGTTCGATGCGCTGTGTGTCATAACGCCATTCGCGCAGCGTACCGGAGCGGGGCGGGGTAACCACGCCGTGCCAGGGTGTTGCGACGGAGCCGACGATGGTCGCGCCGACCAGCGCCAGCACGAACGGGCCGGCGGCGCTGTCGAATACGCAAACAACGCGCTCATTGCGCGCGAACAATCCGGGTACGCCGCGCGCGGTGGTTGGATTGACCGAGAACAGGTCGCCCGGCACATGGATCATGCGGGTCAGGCGGCCAGCGGCTGGCATGTGGATGCGGTGATAGTCGCGCGGGCTCAGGTAGAGGGTGGCGAAATGGCCATCCTGGAATTGCGCCGCCAATGCGCTATCGCCACCGACCAGCGCGGTGGTCGAGTAGTGATGGCTTTTGGCTTGGAAAATCTGATCTTGCTCAATCTTGCCAAACTGGCTGATGGCGCCGTCCACCGGACAGATCAATGTGGCATCGCTGATTGGCCGCACGCCGTCTTTCAGCGCACGGGTGAAGAATTCGTTGAAAGTCGGATAGGCGGCGGGGTCCGGATTCGCCGCCTCGGCCATGTTGACCCGATAGCGGGCGACAAACTTGCGGATCACCCAAGTCGTCAAGCCTCCCAATCGCGCCGAGGCAAAGCGGCCGGCGAGGGCGGTGAGCGCCTGTTTCGGCATCAGATATTGCGGCAGAACAGCAAGACGGTCGGACACGTTGAACCTCATCGAATCGGGGGCGCGATTGTAGGCTGTGCGCTGCGGAAGTTCATTCGATTCGGTTCGATAAATCGGGCCGGATCAATCGGGCTTAGTTGTAGACGCCAGGTAGGATGGGCCAAGCGTAGCGGGCCCATCAACCCGCCGAGTGATGGGCCCGCTGCGCTTGGCCCATCCTACGTCTGGCTTGGCTTTTTACGTTTGCGGCAAAGCGTTGCCTTTACCAGCGGTGAGCAGTTCAACCTGTTGCAGGCGTTGCGCGAAGACTTGCCGAGCGCGGGTCACTACAGCCGCGTCCGGACTGGTCAACAGTGGATCGGCCGGTGGGCAGCGGGGAATGGCGAGATAAGACAGATGGATGCCGGCCTGTGCGAGAAAATCTGCCACCGCTGCGACGCACTTCGCGTCGTCATTGACCCCCGCCACCAGCCTGGTTTCGCTGACCAATGTGCCGTGATAAGCGGCGGCAAAGATGCCGATGCCGTCCAGGATGGCGGCCAGTTCCAGGCTGGGATGCGGCCGATTCAGTCGGCGCCAGGTGGCGTTGTCGACGCAGTCCACCTTCAGGCTGACCCAGTCGGCCCGGGACAGTTCGGCGCGGACATCCTCACGCCAGATCAGGGCCGCATTCGAGATCACCGCGATTGGCAAGCCGAGTGGGCGCAGGCCATCGATCAGTTGGCCGAGATGGATGTCCAGCGTCGGCTCGCCATCTGGAATGCAGGTCAGATAATCCACCGCTTCGCCCTGTGCGCGCAGCATCGTCAGCCGTTCGGCGACTGTCCGGCAGACCACCTCCGGCGGATGAAACGCATGCCGGACGATCTCGGGCATCGGCGTTGCGCCCACCTGGCAGTAGCGGCAGGAATAGCTGCAATGTTTGAGCGGAATGTGGTTGATGCCCAGGCAGCGACCGAGACGCTGCGAGGGGACCGGACCAAAGACGACTTCCGTCAGCGACATGTTCAACGCCTGGGCAGATTGGCTCAATGGCCTTCAACGCAGATCTCTCGCCGGAGAACAGCCTTGGTCGTGCGCGCCAGCAAGACGCCGATGACCAGCGTCAGCACGCCGAGCAAGCCGGCGGCAAGCCAGGTGTAGAACACCAGTCCGGTTTCCTTGGCCATGACCAGCGTGGCGATGGTGATTGCGGCGATCGGGAACGAATACGCCCACCAGGACAGGAAGAACTTCAGCCGGGCGAAATAACTCGCCTGAGCCGCCAGCAGCAGCGTGAACGCCAGCGCGACGAAATAAAGCACGCGGCCGAAGGCGTCGATACCGCCGACCAGGTTGTACCAGGCGATGAACCCGACCGCCGGCGGTGCGATGAAGATGAACAGCGTCGGCATGAAACGCTCGGGCAGGCTGGCGTGGAAGATCAGGCGATAGAAGATGATGGCGGTCAGGATCGGCCAGAAGAACAGGCCGAGGCTGAAGAAGAACCAGGAGATTTCCGCCGAAGCATGCTGCACGCCCACCACCGGTATCAGGATGTTGCCCACCACCGGAATGAACCAGGCCGGATTGAGATGGGCGATTTCGTACTTGGTGTGGTGGATCCAGGATGACAGCACATACAGCGTGATGCCCAGGTGCAGCAGGCTGCCCACCACCCACAACCAGTACGAAGCACCTGGCGCGGCATGCAGGCTGGCGATGGAAAGCAGCAGCAGGCTGATCGAGAAACTCGGCACGAAGGCCAGTTTGACCGGATGCTTGAATTCTCCCAGCACCTCTTGCGGGTACTTGATGAACTTGGCGGCGTAGAGTCCTGTCAGCAGTACGAACAGCACGGCGGTAATGGCGAGCAGTACGGGGCTGACGGCAAATTCAAGCGCAAAAATATGTTCGGCCCGGCTCCAGGCAATGGTCAGGCCGGAAAGTCCCATGATCAGCGCGAACCACGCGATGGGGAAGTTCTTCAGGCGAGCGGGTTGGTTGGCTGCTTGGTTGGCCGTTTCGGTTGTCGTACTCATGTCAGCTCCTTTCCTTGATGTTGCGGACCAGCATGCGGTGCGACCACACGCCAGCAAACGGGATCAGTGAAGCGGCAAATACGCCGGCGCCCTTGGTTGCCGGCAGATGGCCACGACTCAGCACCCAGGCCAGTGTTGCAGTAGCCAGCAGAAACAAGGCGCCATGCGCCATGCCGACAACGCGTACGGCCTCGGGCAGGCCGGCGTAATACTTGAGTGGCATGGCAACGCCGACCAGCGCGACCAGTGAAGCGCCCTCAACCAGGGCCAGGATGCTGAGATAACGAAGCGATTGCGGAATTTTCATAGGGCTGTCCAGGTGGTTAGTGACCGAAGCGAAACAAGGCAATGGTGGCAATGCCCGCCATCAGCAACACCACCTGGGTCACGCTGGACTTCAGTGTGGTATGGCGATGTAGGGTGGGCACCAGATCAGAGATGGCGATATAGATGAAACTGGCGGCGGAAATCGCCAGCACATAGGGAATCGCCTGACGCACGTCAGCCAGCCAGTACCAGCCGAGAATGACGCCGGGCAACGTGGTCAGCGACGAAATCAGGTTGTAGGTGAAGGCCCGCGCCTTGCTCAGGCCGCTGTTCAGCAGGATGGCAAAATCGCCCAGTTCCTGCGGAATCTCGTGCGCGATGACGGCCAACGCGGTGGCGATACCAAGTGTCGGGGAAGTGAGGAAAGCGGCGGCGATAACGACGCCATCGACAAAATTGTGAAAAGCGTCGCCGACCAGGATCAGCGTTCCACCCTGATGGCTGTGCGCGGCGCAGTCCTGATCATGGCAATGGCGCCAGATGACCCCTTTCTCCAGTATGAAAAAGCCCACCAGACCGGCCAGCACCGTGCCTGACACGGCCAACGCTGGCGCCATTTCAAGGCCTTTCGGGATCATGCCGAGAAAGGCCGCACCGAGCAGCGTGCCGGTGGCGTAGGACAGCAGGAAAGGCAATAGTCGCTGCCGCATGGCATCCGGAAACGCCAGCAGCAGCGCGGCGCCGGCCATTGCGCCGACGCTGCCCAGCAGGCTGAAGAGTATGGCGAGGGTCATGTGCGCTTATTCGCCGGGCACGCCTTGCCAAAGCATGTCGAAGCCGAGTTCGAAGGTGTCGCTGCACATTTCGGCCAGGGCGCTGAATTTGTCATTGAAAGTCTTGTCGGCATGCGATTTCTCGTGCTGCTCGAACGAAGACCAATAGGTGACGATGGCGACATCGTAATCGGGTGCTTTCAGCGAGTGGACCGAGCCCTCCTGGCTAATGAATCCGGCATAGGAAAATACCTGACCGGCGATGAACCCGCCGGTATCGTTGCCATAGGTTTCCTTGACCACATGGCACATTTCGCCGAGCGCAAGTTCGATGTCGTTGGCGGTGACGCCGGGCTTCAGTTTGACGGCGTTGAACAGCATCTTGCTGCCAAAGGGAATGGTGACGGGGTTGAACATGTCGATCTCCTGATTGTGTCCGCCCGCCCCGTGCGGGGCGAGCTGTTGGTTTGGCATCCGATAAGTTCAGAGCATCAACGACGCTTGAACAAACTGACAAAGTTGTCGTTCAAATCAGCCTGGAAGGCGGTCTTGGCGACATTCTGTTTGGCGCCTTTGAAGCTGAGTTGATTGATCAGGCCTTTCCCCTTTTCAAGATTGACCATCAAGCCATAAACGTTGTTCTTTCTGTCCAGATAGGCGGCGACGGTGTCATCTTCGCTGGCCGCTTTTTCCAGCCACTTTTTCGCAACCACTGGCAGATGCAGAAAGAGTGCGCCCTGGTAATCGATCTTTGCCAGTTCAATCAGCGTGTTGTGTACCGAGGCATAGTTGTCGGCATCGCTGACCTGACCGCCGAACAGCAGCGCGATCGCTTCCTTGTCCTTCAAGCTGGCCACGGCACTGGTTGCGTCATCCGACTTGCTGTAAGCGACGATGTCCAGCCGACGTGCCGGCTGTTCACCCGCCTTGGCCTTGGCCAAGCCGGCATCCTTGTTGTTGGCGATGAACGCACCGGCCAGCGAACCGGCCAGGGAGACGCAAATGGTGCTGTCATTGACGGCGATGCCCAGCGATTTGGCCTTGATTACTTTGCTCAGGGCATTGCCTTCCATTTGGCCGGCGTAGGCGCGCACGATGAACTGCTCACCCAGCGTCAACGGCGCCGGGGCTTCTGGGGTGGCAGACGTGGCATGGGAAAGCATGGGCATGGCAAGCAAAGCTGCAACGGTCAGATTGATGATGGTGCGGGGAAAGTGCATGGGTCTTCCTTGGTGGTTAAGAAATAATGAAAACCCAGCTGAAGCTGGGTGTAAGGGGGTTAAAGCGATTTCTTGCAGAAGTACCAGTCGACGCACTCATGGCCTTCGCCCATGCGGGCTTCAGCGGCATCGACATCCTGCGGCGGCGGCACGATGACCTTGTCACCCGGCTGCCAGCCTTCCGGCGTGGCGACCTTGTTGGCATCGGAGGTCTGCATTGCTGCGACCAGGCGGACGAACTCGGCAATCGAGCGGCCGTTGCTCATCGGGTAATACACCATCGCGCGCAACACGCCGTTGGGGTCGATGATGAAGGTGGCGCGCACCGCCGAGGTATCCGAGGCGCCCGGCATGATCATGCCGTAGTCCTTGGCGACCTTCATCGACAGGTCTTCGATGATCGGGAACGGAATCTCGACGCCGAATTTCTCCTTGATGTTGCGCACCCAGGCGACGTGAGCGTAGTAGCTGTCGATAGACAGGCCGATCAGCTCGCAGTTGAGTTTCTGGAACTCCGGGTAGTACTTGGCGAAGGCCATGAACTCGGTGGTGCAGACCGGGGTGAAGTCGGCCGGGTGGGAGAACAGCACCAACCATTTGCCTTTGTAGTCGGACAGTTTCTTGATGCCATGTGTGGTCTTCGCTTCAAAGTCGGGCGCGGCTTCGTTGAGGCGGGGCATGACGGGGGAGGTATTCATTTCGGACATGATGTTTCCTTTCATATTGGTTGGGGGAATATCTGCAAACCTTTATTAGCGTTTGCTGATGGATTGCATTCTGCGTATCCCATTGGTTTCTGTGAAATGGATTGTTTTCATGTCATCGATTGAATAACTAGATCAAAACGGCACCCGGTTGAATCAATACGCCAGCCGAATCACGCTGCTGGTGCCATCAGGCGGGACATCAATCACGGCCGCCTTGAACTTGGGCGGACCTGACGGGATGTAGTTGTTGCTCAGGCCATAGCCTTCCTTGGGGAACATGCCGAAGCGCAGGTCGAGTTTGCCGTTGGCGTTTTCGTCGTGATAGGCGATCACTGCGTAACGGCCAGGCGGCAGGTCGCGGAATGCGGCGCTGACGGCACCGGTTGCGGCCGGCAACGCCAATACCTGGCGCGCCTTGTCTTCCTTGCGGAAGCCCTCTTCACGTTCGAACAGCATCAGCTTGACCTGGCCTTTGCCACTGCGGACAGCTTCTACCGCAACATTCAGATCGGCGGCGCCGGTCTGGCTCGCCAGCAGGCCAAGGAGGGCAAGGCTGATGAGACGCGGCATCATGATTTGCGCAGGCCTTTGACCCAAGCTTCCATCGCCTCGTTAGCCGGCTTCATCGGCGCTTCCAGGAAGCTGATGACGAATTTGCTGCCCAGGTCGGCGATACCGATGGAGCGCGGTCGCACTGCCAGCACCTGCGGGTTGGGCAGCGCGAAGCCGAAGCAGAAGATCACATCCACGGCGCCGACGATGTCAGCCGCGATTTCACCGCCGATGCCCTTGGTGTGGGCGTAGTGGTCGAACTCGCCAATGAAGACGACTTTTTCCTTTTCGGCGATCTTGCCTTTCAGATAGGCGACTACGTCATCGACGTTCTTGCAATCGGTTTCGTCCTTGCCGATTTCAGCGACGAAGACCGGGTATTTTTCTTGCAGCAGGGTTTGTTTCATGAGGTTGCTCCTGGGTTAGTGGCGGGTGCCGGTTTGGTTGGATGCGCCGGAAGCGCCGTGTGGCGCATCGACTTCCTCCCAGCCGGTGATCATCGCCTTGATGTGCGCGAACACCGTATGGCCGGTGGTGGTGAGGTAGACGTGGATGAAGAAGAAGGCGGTGATCATGAAGGCGGCGATGGTGTGGATCAGGGCGACCATCTCCAGGCCGAGCCAGTGATCCAGGCCGAGCAGCGGCCATTGCGCATAGAACAGATAGAGCAGGCCGCTGATCCAGATGGTGGGCATGATGACCGCCAGCAATACCAGATAAGCGAGGCGCTGCAGGGGGTTGTGCTTCTTCACCACAGTCTTGCGGAACGGATGCGGCGCGTCCTTGAAGATGCCGATGACGTAGTAGCGGATCATCGCGTCGATGTTCTTCAAGGTTGGAATGTATTGCCGCCATTCACCGATGGTGAAGTGCCAGAAAACGGTGAAAACCCAAAGCGTCACCAACGCCCAGGCGGCGAAGGTGTGGACTTGCACCGCCGTCTTGAAGCCAAGCAAGGCGTAGCTGCCGTGCACCTCGAAGCCGCTGATCATCATGACGATGATCAACAGCGCCTGCGACCAGTGCCAGAAGCGTTCATAGCGTTTGTAGATGTAGATGCGTGCTTCGCTCATTTGGTGAGTCTCCGGCGGGTGAGGATGCGGATGGCGCCGTGGCCGAGGCCGGCGCCGATGGAGCCGGCGACCGCCAGCCAGCCGAACAGATCAACCCATTTGTTGAAATCCCGGCCAGGCAGATAGATGTCAAGAATCTCGGCAAGCCGGCCGTCATCGGCGCGGGTGTGGCAGTCCTGGCAGGGCACGGCCTTTTCCTTCGGCGCGACCATGTGGGTGATGAACCAGTTCATTCGCGTTTCGATGAAGTCGAACTTGCCGGAGTAGGGCAACTCGGCGTAGTCCATGCCGGCCTGGATCGACTTGGCGTAGTCGTAGTTTTTCCAGAGCGCCGTGTCGTCGTCGCCGAACACGTGGTTGACCACCAGCGTGTTGTTTACCGGGTCGTAAGGCTGCTTGCCGCGCATGACCTTGAACGGCCAGATGCGGGCTTTCGGATCGTTCGCCGAACCTTCGATTTGATTCAGTTCGAGCACGCCGTCCGGGGCGATGTGCGTGTCCAGCTTGTCGGTGATGGTGACCGGATGAACGATGCCGTTGTACCACTTGTAGCTGGGCCGCACGTTCTCGCCATACTCGAAGTCGCCCTTGGCGGCGGAATACTTCAGGTGGCCGTGCTCCTTGATGAACAGTGGCTTGCCGTCGGCGTCCATCTTGCCGGCGGTCGACCAGTCCCACAGCATCTTGGTGGCGACGCCACCACGCGCAAATTCAGGGATGTGGCAGGTCTGGCAGGCGACTTTGTCGGCGTGGTGGTTGATCTTGGCTTCCTGGTGCGGCGTGTTGCCGTGACAGGATTCGCACGTGGCGTGGTTGTGGTCGTCCTTGGGCAGATCCAGGCCATGCGTGTCCTTGGCCGTGGCGGCGTAGCGGCTGCCGGAAGGCTGGTGGTCGTTGAAGGTGTGGCAAGCTGCGCAGCTCATGTTGGCGCCGTCCTTGGCCATGTGGACATCAAGTTCGCGCGACGGGTTCTTCAGCGAGGAATCGAGGTCGCCGTGCTTGACTGCATCGCCGCCACCGCCGCTGAAGTGGCAGTTGCCGCAGTTCTCGCGGCCGGAATGGCCGACGTGCTGGGCCACCTTGGCAAGGTCGGGTGCCTTGAACATCTTCTTGCCCGGCGGACCTTCCATCGGCTCGAACTCGCGATCTTCGTAAAGGGGATGGCCGGCGTCGGTGCTGAACTTCTTGTAGCTGCCGGTGGTGTCATGGCAGGCCAGGCAATCGACGTTGTCCTGGTTGTTGAAGTCGAAGTTCTTGTCCTGCCAGCCGTAGCCGGCGTGGCAACTGGTGCAGCGCGCTTCGTTGGAGAGCGGCGAGCCGCAGAAGTTGTTGGCCGCCCATTTCTTGCCAACGGTCTTGCCGGTGGTCGGGCTCTTGCCTTCCCAGGTCCAATGGAGGCTTTTCATGACCTGATGCCCTGCCAGGTTGTGGCAGGCCAGGCAAGCCTTGGTGACTTCCGGCCCGGACTTGAACGGGCCTTGCAGTTCCTTGAACTTGCTGTGGTCGGCGGTGGCCGCGAAGCCTTGCTGGGCGAACAGCAGGCTGAAGGCGAGGAGGAGGGTGGCTAGAGGGGAGGGCACGTTTTTTTCTATGTAAACGGTGGAAAGAATCGTCGCGTAGGGT
>CAMDHJ010000144.1 GCA_945897865.1 Tepidiphilus sp. J10 | reverse complement strand
ATCGCGGAAACGCCCTTCAGATAGTTGTCCAGGCCGCGCGGCGAAAACACCTTGGTGGCATCGTGCCAGTTGGCCTCCAGCGCCTGCCGCGTGTGGGGAGACAGGTCTTCCAGCAGTTCGGCGTAATCGGTGAGTTGAATGGACATGATTATTGGCCAGTGGCTAGTTGGGTAGGTTGGGCTGACGTAAGAAAGCCCAACATTGCAGCGGATGCGTTGGGCTTCCTTGCGTCAGCCCAACCTACGCGGAAATCTAGAAGAACGTACTCACGGCTGCGTCCAGCGCATCGCGCATGTCCGGGTCGTCGGTGATCGGGCGTACCAGCGCGACGCGGCAGGCGGCCATCGGGTTGACGCCTTTGGCGATCAACGAACCTGCGTAGATCAGCATGCGGGTCGACAGACCTTCATCCAGGCCGTGGCCTTTCAGGTTGCGGCTACGTTCGGCGATGGACACCAGCTTGCCGGCAATCCCAGCTTCGACGCCGGATTCGTGCGCGACAATCTCGGTTTCGATAGCGTGTTCCGGATAGGTGAAATCCAGGCCGCCGAAACGCTGTTTGGTGGACTGCTTCAAGTCCTTCATCAGGCTCTGGTAGCCCGGGTTGTAGCTGATCACGATCTGGAAATCCGGGTGGGCATTGACCAACTCGCCCTTCTTTTCCAGCGGCAGCACGCGACGGTTGTCGGTCAGTGGGTGGATCACCACGGTGGTGTCCTGGCGCGCTTCGACGACTTCGTCGAGGTAGCAAATGGCGCCGTGGCGGGCAGCGATGGCCAGCGGGCCGTCCTGCCATTCGGTGCCGGAGGCGGAGAGCAGGAAGCGGCCGACCAGATCGGAGGCCGTCATGTCCTCGTTACACGCCACGGTGATCAACGGCTTACCCAGCTTGTAAGCCATGTACTCGACGAAGCGGGTCTTGCCGCAGCCGGTCGGGCCTTTCAGCATCATCGGCATGCGCACCGAGTAGGCGGCTTCGTACAGCTCGACCTCGTCGGCGACGGGACGGTAATAGGGTTCGTGGGTAATGCGATATTGATCGACGATGTTGCTCATGCTGCTCTCCAGAGGGAATCGGGGAAACGTGAAAAGTGACTCGCTGCTGCGCAGCTCAGGTGAAACGTGTGGCACCGCCAACACTTTCATCCCTCACATTTCACGTTTCACGTTTCACGTTTCACAAGAAAAAACCCCCGCCACGCCAATCGCGCAGCGGGGGCCGGTTACTGCTGACCGCCGCGCGGGTTAAACCGTCTTGCCGCGGAAGATCACCATGGCCGCGCCCTGGCTTTGCGAGAAGTTGTCGTAACCGATCAGACGGACGTGGTTGTTGGGGTTGGCCTTGCGACAGGCTTCGGCTTCGGCCAGCACGCGATCCACGTCGGTTTCGCCGAACATCGGCAATTTCCACATGTACCAGTACGAGTCCATCATGTGCTCAGGCTCAGTGTGTTCGATCGCCGGGTTCCAGCCTTTTTTCACCAGGTACTCGACCTGCTTCTTGATGTTGTCCGCGGTCATCGCGGGCAGATAGGAGAAGGTCTCGAACTTGCGGCTGGCGGGGTCGCTCAGGCGGCTTTTGTAATCCATTACTTCAGACATTGGCTTTCCTTTCAGATATTGATTGGCGCGGCGGGGAAACGGGCGCGAACGCAGCGCTCACGTTTCACCCTTCACTTTTCACGCATTACTTGTGGGCAACGTCCAGCTTGTCGACGGTGTCGAACTCGAACTTGATCTCTTTCCAGGTTTCCATGGCGATCTTCAGTTCCGGGCTGTGCGAAGCGGCGGCGGTCAGGATGTCCTTGCCTTCCTTCTCGATGGCGCGGCCCTGGTTGCGGGCTTCGACACAGGCTTCCAGCGCGACGCGGTTGGCAGCTGCACCTGCCGCGTTGCCCCACGGGTGGCCCAGCGTGCCGCCACCGAACTGCAGCACGGAGTCGTCGCCGAAGATGGAGACCAGCGCCGGCATGTGCCAGACGTGGATACCACCGGAAGCAACCGGGATCACGCCGGGCATGGAACCCCAGTCCTGATCAAAGAACAGGCCGCGCGAACGGTCTTCCGGAATGAAGCTGTCACGCATGGTGTCGATCCAGCCCAGCGTCGCTTCGCGGTCGCCTTCCAGCTTGCCGACGACGGTACCGGAGTGCAGGTGATCACCACCGGACAGACGCAGCACCTTGGTCAGCACGCGGAAGTGAATACCGTGGTGGGGGTTGCGGTCCAGAACGGCGTGCATGGCGCGGTGGATGTGCAGCAGCATGCCGTTGTTGCGACACCAGTTGGCCAGACCCGTGTTGGCGGTCAGACCACCGGTCAGGTAGTCGTGCATGATGATCGGGGCGCCGATTTCCTTGGCGAACTCGGCCCGCTTGTACATTTCTTCCGGCGTCGGCGCGGTGACGTTCAGGTAGTGGCCCTTGCGCTCACCGGTCTCGCGTTCCGCTTTCATCGTCGCTTCATGCACGAAGGCGAAACGGTCGCGCCAACGCATGAACGGCTGGCTGTTGACGTTCTCGTCGTCCTTGGTGAAGTCCAGACCGCCACGCAGGCACTCGTAAACGGCACGGCCGTAGTTCTTGGCGGACAGACCCAGCTTCGGCTTGATCGTGCAGCCGAGCAACGGACGGCCGTACTTGTTCATGCGGTCACGCTCGACTTGGATACCGGCCGGCGGGCCGCCACAGGTTTTAACGTAGGCGATCGGGAAGCGGATGTCTTCCAGACGCAGGGCGCGCAGGGCCTTGAAGCCGAACACGTTACCGACCAGCGAGGTCAGCACGTTGACGACCGAACCTTCTTCGAACAGGTCGATCGGGTAAGCCACGAAGGCGTAGAAGCAGGTGTCGTCGCCGGGCACGTCCTCGATGCGATAGGCGCGGCCCTTGTAGTAATCCAGGTCGGTCAGCAGGTCGGTCCACACCGTGGTCCAGGTGCCGGTTGAAGACTCCGCAGCCACGGCGGCGGCAACTTCTTCACGGTCCACGCCGGGCTGCGGGGTGATCTTGAAGCAGGCCAGGATGTCGGTATCCAGGGGGGTGTAATCCGGGGTCCAGTAGGTCTGGCGGTATTCTTTGACGCCAGCGTTGTAGGTCTTCACAGCCATTTATCGCTCCTTATGGGGATTTGGGTTGGTCCAACGAACCGCGTTGAGGACGATTCGAAGTGGGGCGCATATTGGCGATGGCTATGCATAAATAACAGTCACAATTTTCTATGTTATTGATAGACTATAGTCTATGATTTTTGTGAATTGTGACTCGCCGCTGCGCGGCTCAGGTGAAACGTGAAAAGTTTGCGCCTGAAGATTCACGTTTCACCAGCGGCGCAGCCGCATCACCTTTCACGTTTTCACCAGCGGCATCGCCGCATCACGCCATGCGCCACCACACCACCTTCCGCCAACTCGAAATCTTCGAAGCCATCGCCCGCCTGAGCAGTTTCACGCGGGCCTCCGAAGAGCTTTATCTGACCCAGCCGACGGTGTCGATGCAGATGAAAAAACTGACTGACATCGTCGGCTCGCCGCTGGTCGAGCAGATCGGGAAAAAGGTGTCGCTAACGGAGGACGGGCGAGAACTGGCACAAGCCAGCCGGGAAATCTTCGCCATCCTCGACCGTTACACGATGTCGGTGGCGCAGCGGCGCGGTCTGGAGAAGGGCAAGCTGAAGCTGATGGCGATCACCACCGCGTCGTATTTTGCGCCGCGCCTGCTCGGCGAGTTTTCCAAGCTGCATCCCGGTATCGAGGTGTCGTTGCGCGTCACCAACAAGGAACAGGTGCTGGCCAGCATGGCCGATAACCTGGACGACCTCTATCTGCTAGGCACGCCGCCGGTGGAAATCGACGTGGTGGCGACGCCGATCATGGACAACCCGATTGTGGTGCTGGCCGCGCCCGACCATCCGCTGGCGGGCAGACCCAATCTGACCCTGGCGGATCTGGCGCAAGAACGGTGGGTTATGCGTGAGGCCGGTTCCGGCACGCGTAAAGCCATCGAGACGCTGTTCCACGAACACGGCCTGGAAATCCGCCCGCGTTTGGAACTGGGCAGCAACGAGGCGATCAAGCAAGCCATCCTTGCCGATCTGGGCATCTCCGCGCTGTCCTGCCATGCACTTACCTTGCATCAGCCGGACCAGTTCGCGGTGCTTGATGTTGAAGGTTTTCCCATCCTGCGCCATTGGTATGCGGTTTATCCGGCCGGCCGACAAGCATCCCTGGTGGCGCGCGCCTTCCTGGATTTCTTGTTGACTCAGCGGAACGGTTCTTCCTGCGCGCCAATCGGGAATGGAGCATGTTGCGCAGTGAATTGCGGCAAGAAAGGCTGAAATGCGGTAGGTGCAAATAAGTGTGGCCATCCCGGGCGATAATCGCCGTATGCAAAATCATCAACTCGAACTCCTCGCTCCGGCGCGCGATGCCGACATCGGCATCGAAGCCGTCAATCATGGTGCGGATGCGGTGTATATCGGTGGACCGTCGTTCGGTGCGCGCAGCAGCGCCGACAACAGCGTGGACGACATCGCCCGGCTGGTGAAGCATGCGCATCGCTTCAACGCGCGCATCTTCGCTACCCTAAACACCATCTTGCGCGACGATGAGCTGGAACCAGCGCGAAAACTGGTCTGGCAGCTGTACGACGCCGGCGTTGATGCGCTGATCATCCAGGACATGGGCTTGCTGGAACTCGACCTGCCGCCGATCCAGTTGCACGCCAGCACGCAGACCGACATCCGCACGCCGGAGAAGGCGCGATTTCTGCAGGATGTCGGCCTGTCGCAACTGGTGCTGGCGCGGGAATTGACGCTGGAGCAGATCGCTGCGATCCGTGCGCAAACCAGCGCCACGCTGGAATTCTTCATCCACGGCGCGTTGTGCGTCGCCTATAGCGGCCAGTGCTACATCAGCCACGCGCACACCGGGCGCAGCGCCAATCGCGGCGATTGCAGCCAGGCCTGCCGGCTGCCGTATCAGGTGGCGGATACCCAGGGTCGCATCGTCGCGCACGACAAGCATGTGCTGTCGCTGAAGGACAACAACCAGAGCGACAACCTGGAAGCGCTGATTGACGCCGGTATCCGCAGTTTCAAGATCGAGGGCCGCTACAAGGACATGGGTTACGTGAAGAACATCACCGCCCATTACCGCACGCTGCTCGACGACATTCTGGCGCGGCGTCCCGAACTGGCACGCGCCTCCAGTGGAGAATGCACGTTCACCTTCACGCCGGACCCGGAACTGAACTTCAATCGCGGTTCCACCGACTACTTTGTGCAGGGTCGCCAGCTCGACATTGGCGCCTTCGACAGCCCGAAGAACCCCGGCCAGCCGATCGGCTTCGTGCTGAACGTGGGGCCGGATTGGGTGGAGATCGAAACAGACGGGGTGGCCAACTTCTTGCTCAACAACGGGGACGGCCTGTGCTACTACGACCTGCAGAAAGAGCTGGTCGGCATGGCGATCAATACCGCAGTCGCGGTGGGCAAAATGAAGGGCGGCAAACAGCGTTGGCGCGTACAGCCGAACGACCCGGTCGCCGAGCTGAAAGACTTGCTCGTCGGAATCGAGGTCAACCGCAACCGTGACATGAGCTGGCAGCGCACGCTGGACAAGAAATCCAGCGAACGGCGCATCGGCATCTGGCTGAATCTGGCCGAAACGGCGGATGGCCTGGCGCTGACGCTGACCGATGAAGAGGGCAACACGGCCCACGCCGAAACATTGGTAGCGAAGGAAATCGCCAAGGATGCCGATCGCGCCGAAGCCGGCCTGCGCGAAAACCTGGGCAAGCTGGGCACGACGATCTATCAGCCACTCGATATCGCGCTCAACCTGACCCAGCCCTGGTTCGTTCCAGCCTCTGCGATCAACGCGCTGCGCCGCGATGCGGTGGAAGCGCTGGAAGTTGCCCGCCGCACAGCGTTTCAACGCCTGCCGCGCGCCGCCGCGCTACCCGCAACTTATCCGGAAGACAGCCTGAGTTATCTGGGCAACGTGTTCAACAGCCGCGCGCGAGATTTCTACGCCAAACACGGCGTCAAGCTGATCGCCGCCGCCTACGAAAGCCACGAGGAGGAAGGCGAGGTGTCGCTGATGATCACCAAACATTGCGTGCGCTACTCGCTCAGCCTGTGCCCGAAGCAGACCATTGGCGTCACCGGCGTGCACGGCACGGTGCGCGCCGAACCGCTCAGTCTGATCAACGGCAGCGAGAAGCTGACCCTGCGTTTCGACTGCAAAGCCTGCGAAATGCATGTCGTCGGCAAACTCAAACGCAATGTGATTAACCAGCGTGCGCAGGAAGTCAAAACCGCGCCGATCCGTTTCTATCGCACGCGAATATGAAAACCCACACTCGTTGTGCAGATTTGGACGTGGTTCACATTTCGACGTGCAGCGATTACGCTAGACCCCGTTCGATACAAAAATAACTGGATGCTCATCATGAATCAGAAAAACAGTGGTCTGAAACCGCTTCGTTACAGCAAGCCCACCTCCGAGCTTTATGAAGTGCCGAAATTGGGCATGGATTCGGAAGCACTGGCGCTTGATATCCGGCGTTACTTCGGCAATTTTCTCGGCCGCGACAAGAGCTGCCGCTCCTCGCATTACCCCTATCAAGCCCTGTCCCTTGCGCTGCGCGACCGCCTGATGGAGCGCTGGAAGCGGACCCGCTACGCTTACGAGGAGCAGGACGCCAAATACGCGTATTACCTGTCGCTCGAATTCCTGATGGGACGCACGTTGAACAACGCGCTGCTCAATCTCGGACTGGATGGCGTCATCGAACCGACCCTGCACCGCCTCGGCCTCGATCTGGAAGAAATGATCGACGTCGAACACGACGCCGGTCTCGGCAATGGCGGTCTCGGTCGTCTTGCCGCCTGTTTCCTCGATAGCTGCGCCAGCTTGCAACTGCCGGTGATGGGCTACGGCATACGTTACGAATACGGCATGTTCCGCCAGCATGTGGAGAATTGCCGTCAGATTGAAGAGCCGGATCACTGGCTGCGCGACGGCAACCCGTGGGAAGTGGAACGGCCGGAACATACCCGCCGCGTCCAGTACTACGGCCACATCGAACACTTCCGTGATGCCGATGGGCGGCAACACTCGCGCTGGGTGGATAGCCAGGACGTACTGGCGGTGCCGTTCGACACGCCGATTCCCGGCTACAAGAACAACACCGTCAACGTGCTGCGCCTGTGGAGCGCCTCTGCTACCGATGAATTCGACCTGGGTGAGTTCAACGCCGGTTCCTATACCGAATCGGTCGCCGCCAAGAACGCGGCGGAAAACATCACCATGGTGCTGTATCCCAACGATGCCAGCGAGAATGGCAAGGCGCTGCGCCTGCGCCAGCAATATTTCCTCGCCTCGGCCAGTCTGCAGGACGTGCTGGAAGGCTGGGAGCGCCGCCACGGTCGCGACTTCAGCCAGTTCGCCGCAAAGAACTGCTTCCAGTTGAACGACACCCATCCTACCTGCGCAGTGCCGGAACTGATGCGCCTGCTGATGGATGAATACAGCCTGGAATGGGACGAAGCCTGGGAAATCACCAGCAACACCATGGCCTACACCAACCACACGTTGTTGCCGGAAGCGCTGGAGAAGTGGTCGGTGCGCCTGTTCGGCCAGTTGCTGCCGCGCCTGCTGGAAATCGTTTACGAAATCAATGCCCGCTTCCTTACCGAAGTGGCGCGGCGCTGGCCGGGCGACAAGGGCCGCATGGCGCGCATGTCGCTGATCGAGGAAGGTCACGATCCACAGTTGCGCATGGCTTACCTGGCCATTGTCGGCAGCTACTCGATCAACGGCGTTGCGCAACTGCATTCCGATCTGTTGCAGGAAGGCCTGTTCCGCGACTTCTTCGAACTCTGGCCGCAGAAATTCAACAACAAGACCAATGGCGTTACCCAGCGCCGCTGGATGGCCGCCGCCAACCCCGGCTTGTCGAAACTGATCAGCGAGACCCTGGGCAGCGAACGCTGGATTTCACAGCTCGACGAGTTGCAGGGCCTGGCCAAACATGCCGATGACGCAACCTTCCGCCAGCGCTGGCACGCGGTCAAACACGCCAACAAGGTGCGTCTGGCAGAGCTGGTGCGGCGCGATTGCGGTGTCGTGTTCGATCCGGAGGCGTTGTTCGATGTGCAGGTCAAACGCATCCACGAATACAAGCGGCAACTGCTCAACATCCTGCACGTCATCCACCTCTACGCGCGATTGAAGAACGGTGAGGATGCTGACTGGACGCCGCGCTGCGTTCTGATCGGCGGCAAGGCCGCACCCGGCTATTTCATGGCCAAGCGGATCATTACGCTGATCTGCAAAGTAGCGGAAATGGTCAACGGCGATCCGGATGTCGCGGGGCGACTGAAGGTCGCATTCCTGCCCAATTACCGGGTCTCGGCGATGGAAATCATCGCGCCCGGCACGGATTTGTCCGAACAGATTTCCACTGCCGGCAAAGAGGCCTCCGGCACCGGCAACATGAAGTTCATGATGAACGGCGCGGCCACCATCGGCACGCTGGACGGCGCCAACATCGAGATTCGCGATGAAGTCACCAAGCTCGACGGTGAGCACAACTTCTTCCTGTTCGGCCTGACTGCTGCTGAAGTCGAGGAAACGCGCGGCAATTACAACCCGAATGCGTTGATCGAAGCCGATGCCGACCTGAAACGCGTGCTCAGCCTGCTTGAATCCGGCCACTTTAACCATTTCGAGCCGGGACTGTTCGAGCCGATCATCCACGCCATCCGTAGTCCGCAAGACCCGTGGCTGGTCGCGGCCGACTTCCGCGCCTTCGTCGACGCGCAGGAACAGGTTGCCACCGCTTACCGCGACCGCGACCGCTGGGTCCGCATGAGCATCGTCAACAGTGCAGCCAGCGGCAAGTTTTCCACTGATCGCACCATGCTGGAATACAACACCGACATTTGGAAACTGAAATCGGTCGCTCCCGGATGTTGATCCAGCGAAATATTGGCGGCTTTGTACGTGTTCCCCTTACGCGTAACAGCGAATGTTTTCAGTGATTGACATGGTGACAATGAATCGTCCCTTGAGCAGGACACCGCTGCCCAGATTGCGATAGCAGCTTTTTTACCAGGCGACTTCGGTCGCCTGTTTTTTTGTCGGAGCTTGTTTCGTTACCGGCTCTGCTCAATACCGTTTCTTCGCCAGATCGCCCAAGATGTCTTCGTCGTACTCCCATGGTCTGTAAAACGGCGGCATGCGGCCGGTCAGGCTTTCCAGCAGGATCAGTTCGTCGTCGCTGTGATTGATCAAAGCTGCCGCCTCCATCCGGTCTGGATAAACCCAGCGCGGTGATTCGTGATGTCGGGTGATGACGCTTTCCTGTAATTGCGGGGCATTGAGCGGACTCAGTCTGGCGTTGCCATAGCACAGGCAAACGTAGCTGCGCTCCGCTTCGCTTTCCAGGTAGATGCCGGTGCCGCGAATGCCGGCGACGGCGGTGGTGGTGGTCAGGCGGCGTTCCCCTTTGTCAAATACCGACAACAATTTGCCGGCGAGCAGTTTGATGTTGCTGACGCGGGATGCGGCGTTGGCGACATTGCTGGTCAGGATCAGATGGCTGTTCGAGCGCACCAGATAGGCGTCGGCGCCGAGTACGAAGACCAGCGTGGTATTCGGGCCGGTGACCACGGTCAACGGCAGGCTGGGCACGTCGCCTACCTTCAATCGGAAGCCGTTGAAAGTGGCCTCGCCTTCCAGTCGGTAGATGCCTTGTTTTCGTTGTGGGCCGCTGCCGGCGGCCAGGGCGGTCTTGATCAGTGCGTTGAAGCCGGACCCAGCCAGGGCGCCGCCGGCAATCAACTTGAGCAGATGCCGGCGCATGCTGCGCGTGGCGGGATGAATTGCGTGCATGGCAAAGAACCTCCGAAAGTGAGTGTGTGTTTTATGCGGTAGTTTGCATCAAACCCTTGCTGGACGCGCTCAGTCGCCGTCTTTGCTGGCCTACAATTCCGCCGCTGGTTGAACGGAAGGCATCTCACCATCTTGCAGGGGCTTGAGACTATGGAATTGAAACGGATCGTGCTCGGCGTTACCGGCGGTGTTGCCGCTTACAAGGCGGCTGAGTTGGCGCGTTTGCTGGTGAAAAGCGGGATAGATGTGCAGGTGGTGTGCACGCGGGCGGCGCTGCATTTTGTCGGTGCGGCGACTTTTCAGGCGCTGACCGGGCATCCGGTATTCACTGACCTGTGGGATGAACGGGTCGATAACGGCATGGCGCATATCGATCTCAGCCGTGGCGCGGATGCCATCGTGGTGGCGCCCGCCTCCGCCGATTTTCTCGCCAAACTGGTACAGGGCCGCGCTGACGATCTGCTCTCCACGCTGTGTCTGGCGCGCGATTGCCCGTTGCTGGTGGCGCCGGCGATGAATCGGCAGATGTGGGAAAACCC
>CAMDHJ010000143.1 GCA_945897865.1 Tepidiphilus sp. J10 | reverse complement strand
AGGCTGTAACTGTCGCCCAGGTTGAAGCTGGGGAAGGCCAGCGCGCCGCCGGAATGTTCTTCTTCCGTGCCGCCGAACAGGTTGGCGGCATAGCTGATCTGCGACTTGATTTCCTTCTTGCTGTAGCCGAAATAGTTGTCGGCGATCAGCGTGACAATGACGCCATCCATATCGCGGCAAACGATCTTGAAGGCGCCGCCGTCGTTGTAGCGTTCGTCTTCCGCTTGCCAGCACATGCCGTCGCGGCGTTGACGCTCGCTGGCGTCGTCCCAATGCGGCAGGCCGACATCCTTCTTCAGCAGGCTGGTCAGGTGCGGCGCCAGGATGACGCAGCCGGTGTGGCCGGACCAATGTGTCACATCAAGGCCGGCATCGTTCTTCGGCAGATAGGGATCGCCGGCATTGCCGAAGATGCGTTCGACGAAATCGAGATTTGAAACCAGGCCACCGGGTGCAAAGAAACGCGTTTCCATGCGTTTCTCCGGCATCACACCCTGGACTTCGGGCGACACCAGCGGCCGCAGCAGGAGTGAAACCCAGAGCTGCGCACCGGGTTCCTGTTCGGCGGTGAAGGGCAGTTTCAACAGCGCTTCAGGCGGGCTCATCGCGGCGTTGAAGAGGGCGGCGAAGGTGGCTGCTGGCACGGCCTTCTTGTCCCAGGGAATCGGCAAGCCGCCTTCGACGATATGGAACACGCCATTCGTCGTGCGGCGGTCGTTGCCCGGGTTGTGCAGCACGCCCTGGCGTACACGATAGGAAGTCAGCCATTGCGATTGAAACAGGTCGCCATCGGGTGGCAGCGAAAGCTCGGCGGCGAGACCGGCGCGGTCGAGCACGAAGGGGTCGGACGGCAGTTGCACGCTGGCTTCCACGCCATTGCGCGCCAGGTAGGCATTGACAAATTCCTGGATGCGCTGATCGGCCGGGCAGCGGTACCCCTGCAGCAGGCGACGATGTTGGCGATAGTTGCGCAGCAGGTCGTCGGCGGTATCCAGCATGTCATCCGGATCACCCAGCCAGCCGGGTTGCATCAGAGAGGCGAGCTGCAGGTTGATCTGGCGCACCCGCTTCAGGCGGGCAGGGGAAATCGGCTTGTGCGCCGCTTGCAGGACGCGAGGAAGATCATTGTTCATTGGAATATCCGTCGATTAGTGCTGGCTTATTTTCGCATTAGAGCGGTTCTAAATCACACGGCGCTGCAACATGCCCAGTTTTTCTGCTCTGCCGTTCATGTCTCTGAACGGTGCGTTCTTCCGTCTATGTTGATGGGAGGGCGCGACAATGGCTGGATTAAAGGATAATTTGCGGCAGAAAGCAGCAGACTCTGGGAGTGTCATGACCGAATCAGCGAGCACCCGTTTTGAAACCCTGAAGGCCGGTGGGATGTTGCCGTCGCCGCAGGGGGTCGCCTTGGCGGTGCTGGAACTGACCCAGAAGAACGATGCCAGCATTCAGACGCTGACCCATCTGGTGCAGACCGACCCGGCCATGTCCGGTCGTATTCTGCGTTATGCCAATGCGGTGCATGGCGGCAGTCTGCGCCACATCGCCTCGCTGCCGCATGCCATTGTTTTTCTTGGCCTGTTTCGGGTGCGCCAGATTGCACTTGGTTTTTCCCTGATCGACCAATACCGCAGCGGTGCTTGCAAAGCGTTTGATTATCTTGGCTACTGGACTGCCTCGCTGGCGACCGGGATTGCGGCGCAGCAGGTGTCGGAGCAGGCCCAGTGTCCGCCGGATGAAAGCTTTACCTGCGGCTTGTTGGCGGGGGTGGGCCGTTTGGCGCTGGCGACGGCGTTCCCGTTCGACTATGGCAGTTTGTTGCTGGAAAACCTGCCGGATCTGGCGTTGCGCGAGCAGGAAACTCAGCGTTTCGGGATTGATCATGCCGCGTTATCGGCGGAGTTGCTGCAGGACTGGGGGGTGCCGGAAATCTTTCATCGGGCGGTGCGCTATCACGAGTTGCCCGCCGAGGCGCCGTTTGCCGCCGGTTCCCGCGCCCAGGCGTTGACTTCCGCTTTGCATTTCGCCGCCAAGGTCGGCGCCTTGCTCAATCTGGACACCGCGCAACGCTGGGAACGGGTGCCATCGCTGTATCACGCCGCCGCTCAGATCGGCCTGGAGGACCATCAAGTCCCGCCGCTGGTGGAAAGCGTTGTCAGCCATTGGCAGGACTGGGGCCGGGAATTGCATCTGCCGACGCGCGATGTCAGTGACATCAAGCTGCTGCTCGGTTTGCCGCCGGATCCGGTGCAGGATGCAAGTCTGTCGGCGCTGGTGGTGTTGCCGATGCGGGTGGTGCTGGTGACCAACAATGCGGAGCATCTGCGCGATCTGGTTGAAACCCTGGATGCGATGGGCCTGAGTGTGGAATTGGCCACCGAGCGGGATGGCGCGTTGCGTTTGCTGGGTGAAGATTGGCCCGACATCATGATGGTCGAGTTGCCGGACAGTGGCGATGCGTCAGTCCAAATGCTGCGCGAATTGCGTGGCGGCGAGGCGGGTCGCCAAACCTATTGCATCGTCATCATCCCGCCCGAGGCTGAGGTTGGTGTTGCCCGTTTGATGCTGGCTGGTGCGTCGGATTACCTGTTGCTGAATTACAGCGAGGCGGCGCTGCTTGCGCGTCTGCATTCGGCGCAGCGTGTCGTGGCGCTGCAAGGTGCGGTGCGCAGCGAGCGTGAGTCGGTGATCCGTTCTTCCGGCGAATGGGCAAGAAGCAACCGCCGTCTGATGCAGGAGGCGCTGACCGATCCGCTGACCAAGCTGCACAACCGTCGATACGGCCTCGACCGTTTTGCTCAGGAATGGTCATTCTCGGCGCATAGCGGCACCTCGCTGTCTTGTTTGATGCTGGATGTCGATCATTTCAAACAGGTCAATGACAATTTTGGTCATGAAATCGGCGATCTGGTGCTGAGCCAGATCGCCGGTGTGATTGAACGGACTTGCCGCAAGGCTGATGTGGTGTTTCGCTTCGGTGGCGAAGAGTTTTGCGTCGTCAGTCCGAGTACCTCACAGGCGGATGCCTTCAATTTGGGTGAACGGATAGTGCGCGGCGTACGCGCTGAACGTTTCGGTGAATTGGGCCAGCGCTTTCCTGTGACTTTGAGTGTCGGCGTTGCAACGCGTACTGCAGCCGATGTCGATCTGGAGGCGCTGCTTGCGCGCGCCGACAAGGCGCTTTACAGCGCCAAGAAGGAAGGCCGCGATCGTGTCGTGGCGGCACGCGGCGGCGATACCTCGGCTGTCGGCAAAGCGTGATATGTTTTCGCCGCATTCGTTTGAATCCAATGGAATTTGATTGAGTCCATAGGAGTCCAATTGAATACCCCTGATTCAAACCTCTCGGGAGCGCTGTCCGTGACTCACCATGCCGCCGCAACTTTTGACTACCAGCCGGGTGAAACCCTGTTTTCCGCGCTGGTTTCGGCGCTGCATCGTTTTGGTCGCAACACGCCCGGACGATGGGAAGACCAGAAGCCGGGCACCTATTCCTACGGCGATCTGCTCAAAATGACGCTGGCGCTTGGACGTCTCGCCGGCAAAGTCAGCGTGCCCGGCGAGCACGTTGGCGTGCTGATGCCGAATATGGTTTCCAGCGTTTGTCTGCTGATGGGTTTGTCCGCCTTTGGCCGCGTACCCTGCATGTTGAATTACACGGCTGGCAGCGAAGGTATGCAGAACGCTTGCCAGACGGCGCGGGTGCGCACGGTGCTGACCTCCCGCGTATTTCTGGCCAAAGCCGGATTGGTTGAACAGGCCGAAGCGATTCGGGATGTGCATTTGATTTATCTGGAGGATTTGCGCAAGCAGTTCAGCCTGCTCGACAAGGCCTGGTTGATGGGCTTTGCGCTCTGGTTCCCCTTGGCGGCAGTGCCCAAAGGTAACGCGGAAGCACCGGCAGTGGTGATGTTCACGTCCGGTACGGAGGGCAAGCCGAAAGGCGTTGTGTTGTCTCACCGGGCACTGCTGGCCAACGTGGCGCAGGCGATGCAGGTTTTTCACTTTGGCCCGAGTGATGTCGTGCTGAATGCGTTGCCGATCTTTCACTCCTTTGGTTTGACTGCCGGTACCTTGATTCCACTGGTCAGTGGCGCCCGCCTGGTGCTCTACACCAGCCCATTGCATTTCAAGACGATTCCCGAACTGGCGCGCAGTAGACGTTGCAGCGTGATGTTCGGCACCAGCACTTTCCTGCATCACTATGCTCGAAACGCCGAAACCGACGACTTCAAGACGATGAAAATCGTCGTGGCAGGCGCCGAAAAGCTGGCAGACAGCGTACGGCGCACCTGGCGCGAACGGTTCTCGATCGACATTCTGGAAGGCTATGGTGTGACGGAAACCGCGCCGGTGCTGGCGGTCAACTTGCCGGGTGTAAATCGCCCCGGCACGGTCGGGCGTCTGGTTCCCGGCGTTGAAGCAAAGTTACTGCCGGTTCCGGGTATTGAAGGCGGGGCTGAGTTGCATGTGCGCGGCCCCAACCTGATGTCCGGTTATTACCGCTTTGATGCCCCAGGTGTTCTTGAGCCACCAACATCCGCGGCTGGCGAGGGCTGGCATAACACGGGCGATGTGGCGGCGCTGGACGCTGATGGGTATGTCTCGATACAGGGCCGTTTGAAGCGCTTCGCCAAAGTGGCCGGTGAAATGGTGTCGCTGGAAGTGTCGGAGGCCATTGCACGCAAGGCTTCCAGTGAGGCGACGCATGCCGCCACCTGTGTTTCCGATGCCGCGCGTGGCGAAGTGATCGTGTTGTTTACCACCGACTCCGCGCTGACGCGCGAAGACCTTGCTGCGGCTGCACGCAGCCTGGGCAGCCCGGAAATCGCCTTGCCCAGGCGGATTGTCAGTGTCGAAAGCCTGCCTTTGCTGGGTACCGGGAAAATCGATTACATGCGTTTGAAAACAATGGCCGAGGCCGCTTGAAATTGCCTGGGTGGAGCTAAATATAAGAAATCATTGATATAATTCGCCCACTTTTCGATTGGAAAAAACCATGCCGATCTACGCCTACAAATGCACCGAATGCGGTTTCGAACAGGATGTGATGCAGAAAATGAGTGATCCCCTGCTCACCGAATGCCCGTCCTGCAACAAATCCACTTTTGCCAAACAGCTGTCCGCTGCTGGCTTCCAGCTCAAAGGTTCTGGCTACTACGCCACCGATTTCAAAAACAGCGGTTCCAAGCCCGCTGAGGCGCCGGCGTGCGGTACCGGCGCGTGTCCGGCCTGTGTAAGCTGAAGTCGGTTTTCCCTTTGCATCGGGCAAAACGCAGCTGCGTTTTGCCCGATTTGTTTGAATGCCTTGTTTGAAAGCCTTTTTTGAATTCTGTTAAACGTTATTTCATCACCGGCTTGCTGATCTGGGTGCCGCTCGGCATCACCATCTGGGTCGTCACCGCACTGATGGGGGCGCTGGATCAGAGCCTGCTCCTGCTGCCGGCATCCTGGCGACCGGATTTCTGGCTCGGCATCCATATTCCTGGTCTCGGCGTGATCCTGACCGGCGTCGTCATCGTGGT
Source organism: Tepidiphilus sp. J10 (assembly GCA_945897865.1). Taxonomy (GTDB): domain Bacteria; phylum Pseudomonadota; class Gammaproteobacteria; order Burkholderiales; family Thiobacillaceae; genus PFJX01. The sequence goes on along the minus strand of CAMDHJ010000143.1, from coordinate 5,020 downwards.
CACCGGTCTTTTCGCCGCCAACTTGATCGGCCAGCGTCTGGTGCTGTTCTGGGAAAGCCTGCTGCACCGGATTCCAGTGGTGAAGTCGATCTACGGCAGCGTCAAACAGGTTTCCGACAGCCTGCTGTCCGGCTCCGGCATGGCGTTCAAGAAAGTGCTGCTGGTGCATTATCCGCACCCGGATGCCTGGTCGCTGGCGTTCCAGACCAACATGCCGGATGAGGTCAAAGGTCAACTCGACGGCGAGCATGTGGCGGTGTTCATTCCGACTACACCCAGCCCGGTCAACGGTTTCTATTTTTATGTACGGCGTGATGCGGTGATCGAACTCGACATGAGCGTCGATGCCGCGCTCAAGGCCATTGTTTCGATGGGTGTGGTGGCGCCGGTGATGAAGCCGGATGCGGCCAACTACCCGGGCGATTGATTCAGCAATTCAGGACTTTCTATGCGTACACATTATTGCGGCTTCGTTAATACGGACCATATCGACAGCATCGTCAACCTGTGTGGTTGGGCGCATCGGCGCCGCGATCACGGCGGCGTCATCTTCATCGACCTGCGCGACCGTGAAGGCACGGTGCAGGTGGTGATCGACCCGGATACCCCGGAAGCGTTCAAGCTGGCCGAGGAAACCCGCAGCGAATTCGTGCTGCGCGTGGTCGGCAAGGTGCGCGCCCGGCCGGCTGGTACGGAAAACCCGAATCTGCCCACCGGCATGATCGAAGTGCTGACCCAGACGCTGGAAATCTTGAATCCCAGCCTGACGCCGCCGTTCCAGATCGACGACGACAACATCAATGAAAACATCCGTCTGCAGTACCGCTATCTCGACCTGCGCCGCGAGCCGATGCAGAAGAACCTGCGTCTGCGTTATCGCGTCTCCAAACTGATGCGCGACTATCTCGACAGCCACGGCTTCCTTGAAATCGAAACGCCGATGCTGACCCGCAGCACGCCGGAAGGCGCGCGCGATTACCTGGTGCCGTCGCGCGTGCATGACGGCATGTTCTACGCGCTGCCGCAGTCACCTCAGTTGTTCCAACAATTGTTGATGGTGGCCGGCTACGACCGCTATTTCCAGTTGACCAAGTGCTTCCGGGACGAAGACCTGCGCGCCGATCGGCAGCCGGAATTCACCCAGGTCGACCTGGAAACCTCGTTCATGGGCGAGGAAGAAATCATGAATCTGGTAGAAGGCATGATCCGCGACATGATGTTCAAGGCTCAGGGTACGGAACTGCCTGCCGCGTTCCCGCGCATGACCTTCCATGAGGCGATGAACCGTTACGGTTCTGACAAGCCGGACATGCGGGTGACGCTGGAAATCACCGAATGCACCGACGCGATGAAAGAGGTGGCATTCAAGGTGTTCTCCGGTCCGGCCAACGACCCGAAAGGCCGCGTCGCCGCGTTGCGCGTGCCGGGTGGTGCAGCATTGAGCCGGGGCGAGATCGACGGCTACACCGAGTTCGTCAAGATCTACGGCGCCAAGGGCCTGGCTTACATCAAAGTCAACGACATTAGCCAGTTGAATGAAGCCGGTCTGCAATCGCCCATCGTCAAGAACCTGAGCGAAACCGCGCTGAAGGCGGTAATCGAACGTACCGGCGCGCAGAACGGCGACATCGTGTTCTTCGGCGCCGACAAGGCGAAGGTGGTCAACGACGCGTTGGGCGCGTTGCGCCTGAAGATCGGCCACGAGAAGGGCCATGTCGACGGCCGTGCCTGGGCGCCGCTGTGGGTGGTGGACTTCCCGATGTTCGAATACAACGAAGACCCGGAGACAAAACTTAGCCGCTGGGATGCGCTGCATCACCCGTTCACCGCGCCGAAGGACGGTCACGAAGAATATCTCGCCACCGATCCCGGCAAGGCGCTGTCAAAGGCTTACGACATGGTGCTGAACGGTTGGGAAGTCGGCGGCGGTTCGGTGCGTATCCATCGCCAGGAAGTGCAGGAGAAAGTCTTCGCCGCGCTCAACATCGGCGAAGAAGAACGCCGCGAGAAGTTCGGCTTCCTGCTTGATGCGCTGCAATACGGCGCACCGCCGCACGGCGGTCTGGCCTTCGGTCTGGATCGTCTGGTTACTCTGATGACCGGCGCCGAATCGATTCGCGATGTCATCGCATTCCCGAAAACCCAGCGTGCTTCCTGCCTGATGACCAGCGCACCGAATGTGGTGGACGAGAAACAGTTGCGTGAACTACACATTCGTTTGCGCAATACGGCGGCGGTGGTGCCGGGCGCTTGATGGCTTGACCATGACTCCGGCGTGGGCCGGTGTCATGGCGTAGGGTGCGCCGTGCGCACTGAATCACTACGATGGTGCGCACGGCGCACCCTACCTTTCAGCCTAGTTCGACTTCGCCGCGTAATGCCGGTGTCAGATGCGGCGTGATGGTCTGCAACAACTGCACGAAGACCTTCGGATTACCCGCCACCACATTGCCGGATTGCAGGTAATTCTCTTCGCCGGCGAAATCACTGACCAAACCACCTGCTTCCTGCACCAGCAGGCAACCTGCGGCGATATCCCAGGCATTCAAACCAATCTCGAAGAAACCGTCGGTGCGGCCCGCGGCCAGCCAGGCCAGATCGAGCGCGGCGGAACCCGGGCGACGCAGGCCGGCGGTCTTCTGCACCAGATCCTTGAACATCGCGGTGTAGGCGTCGAGGTGGGTGAAATCGCGATACGGGAAACCGGTGCCGATCAACGCGCCTTGCAGTTTGTCGCGTTTGGAAACGCGGATGCGCCTCTCGTTCAGGAAGGCGCCGCGACCGCGCAGGGCGGTGTAGAGATCGTTGCGTACCGGGTCATAGATCACCGCGACGGAAAGCTGCCCCCGATACACCAGCGCAATCGAAATACAGTATTGCGGAAAGCCGTGCAGAAAATTGGTGGTGCCGTCGAGCGGATCAATGATCCACTGATATTCCGCCTCTTCAGCCCCCGCCGGATTGCCGGAAGCGCCCGACTCCTCGGCTAGAATTGCGTGATCGGGATAGGCGTCATGCAGGGTCTGGATGATCGCCTGTTCGGCCTTTTGATCGACCTCGGTGACGAAGTCGTTCTCGCCTTTCGAGTGGATGGTCAAGCGATCCACGTCGTCAGACGCACGGTTGATGATGACGCCAGCGCGCCGGGCGGCCTTGACCGCAGTGTTGAGCATCGGGAGCATGATTTTCCGTTTCAATCCGCGCTTATGCGTTGCATGAGCGACATTTGGAAGAGGTTGGTTCTCTCCAAAAACAGCATTGTCACCTGGAAAGGGGACAACCCTGCGACAGCTTTAACAAAATTCAGATTGGGATTTTACCTTGAACCAGCCTTCTCTTCTGCACCAAGTCCGCGTCGTATTGTTGCAGACCAGCCATCCCGGTAACCTTGGGGCGGTGGCGCGGGCGATGAAAGTGATGGGCTTGCTCGATCTGGTGCTGGTGGAACCGAAATGTGCCATCGACGACGAAGCCCGCGCGCGCGCGTCCGGCGCCGTCGATGTGCTGAATAACGCCCGCATCTGCGCCAGCCTGGAGGAAGCGCTGGCCGATACCGTGCTGGCCGCCGCCTGCACGTCACGTCGGCGCGATCTGCCACATCCGGCTTTCACCCCGCGTCAGGCCGCGCCGGAATTGTTGCGCATGGTGCAAAGCGGCCCGGTGGCGGTGGTGTTCGGTTCCGAGACGTTCGGTTTGTCGAACGAGCAACTGATGAAATGCCGCTGGCTGCTCAACATTCCGACCAACCCCGAGTATGCCTCGCTCAATCTGGGCGCGGCGGTGCAGGTGCTGGCCTATGAGTTGCGTTGCACGCTGGAGGATGCCGTGCTGCCGCTACCGGAATTCCAGCTTGCCTCACATGCCGCTCAGGAAAGCCTGTTGAGCGAGATGGAGAAAGTACTGGTGGAAATTGATTTTCTCGATCCTGCCAACCCGAAACGCCTGATGCCCCGGCTGCGCCGGTTCTTCGCCAAAGCCGGTCTGGAAGACGAGGAAGTGGCGATCTGGCGGGGGATATTGAATGCAGCACGGGGCGGAAGTCGTCGTAAACAGGGCTCTGGTGGATAAGGGGCTTGGGTCGCTGAAAATTGAGTCTCTGGGGAATTGGGTCGCCGTCCCAGAAGCATCTGCGCGAGTGATATTGTTGAATATAGTAAGTGGATGAACAGCCATTGCGCGCAGATCTGAGTCTACGGTTTCTGGCGAACTTTAATAAATGAACGCATTACGATGGGCCTTGCGGTTTGTCACGGAAAGCGCTGGCTCCCCTGTCGTTTGGGAGGGCTTTCGATCTGGCACAGGTCGCGATGAGCGCAGATAGGCGCGTCTGCATGCGGCGTGAAAAGCAGGGTACCCGCCTTGCGCCATTGTCGGGTTTTTTTACACTTTTGACTGCCTGCCTTGCCGACAAGTGCATGAAAATAAAGAGAAATGACTTACCCATGGATGTGGCAAGGTAATTGCTAAATTTCGTCTTCGTGCGAGATAGTCCTGCACAACAACCCTGGGAGCAAATCATGCAACACCAAACTCTGATACTGGCCCTGCTGGCCGGCCTGCCCCTCTCCGGCGCGGCGCAAGCCGCCCTGCACGACCGAAGCGGTGGCCTGATCCATGACGACGCGCTGAACATTACCTGGCTGCAAGACGCCAACTTTGCCCAGGCCCAATTCACCACCAGCGGCGGGACATTGGGCGACGCTGATGGCCTGATGAACAGGAGCGCCGCCACCACTTGGGCAGCCAACCCGTTCTACCACGACAGCGTGCGCAACGTGGACTACAGCGACTGGCGCCAGCCCTCGGTGTCCCCGAACAACGGCAGCGCGTTCAACTACAACTACAGCAAAACCGGCACAACCGATTATCCTTGATTCCTCTGTTGAACGAGTCCGAGTGTGGGCCTGCCAGGTCGGCTGGCAAGGCGCGACGACGCGCGGGGCCGTTTCCCGCAAGGAGGAGCAACGCGGCCAGACGGCATGGCAGGCCCGCAATCGGACTCGTAGCGGGGTCGCCTAAT
>CAMDHJ010000142.1 GCA_945897865.1 Tepidiphilus sp. J10 | reverse complement strand
GCGTTGACGCTGCTCAAGCGCGATCCGGATGCGGTGATGCTGCTGTTGCCGGCGGATCATCTGATTCGCGATATCGCGGCCTTTCATGCCGCCATCCGGTCAGGCCTGGATGCGGTTGCCGCCGGTTATCTGGTCACTTTCGGCATCGTACCGGATGCGCCGGAGACGGGTTATGGCTATATCCAGCGCGGTGAGCCTCTGAGTGCCGGCAGCGCGCATCGAGTCGCGCGTTTCGTCGAAAAACCGAATCTGGAGAACGCCGAGAAATTCCTTGCCGCAGGCGATTACTACTGGAACAGCGGCATGTTCCTGTTCAGTTGCCGGCAGTTTCTAGATGAACTCCAGAGCGTGCGCCCGGACATTCTCACCGCCTGCGAGGAATCGCTGACTCAAGGCCAGCACGACCTCGACTTCTGCCGCCTGGACAAGACCGCGTTCGCTGCCTGTCCGTCGGATTCCATCGACTACGCGGTGATGGAACACACCCAACATGCCGCCGTTGTGCCTACCGACATCGGCTGGAACGACATCGGCGCCTGGTCGGCGTTGTGGGATGTCGGCGCCAAGGACAGCAACGGCAATGTGCTGCGCGGCGATGTCTATCTGGATGGCGTGGAGAACAGCCTGGTGCGGGCCGAATCGCGCATGGTGGCGGCGATTGGCGTTTCCAACCTGTTGATTGTGGAAACCGCCGACGCGGTGCTGGTGGCGGACAAGAACCGCGCCCAGGATGTGAAGAAGATCGTCGATTACCTGAAAGCCAGCGGCCGCAGCGAACATGAATTCCATACCCGCGTATTTCGTCCCTGGGGCTGGTACGAAGGCATCGACGTCGGCGAGCGCTTCCAGGTCAAACGCATCATGGTGAAACCGGGCGAGAAGCTGTCATTGCAGATGCACCATCACCGCGCCGAACATTGGGTGGTGGTCTCCGGCACGGCGCGGGTTACGCGTGATGGGGTGGAGGAACTGCTGGCCGAGAATGAATCGGTTTACATCCCGTTGGGGGCGACTCATCGGCTGGAAAACCCGGGCCGGTTGCCGCTGCATTTGATTGAGGTGCAGTCGGGCAGTTATTTGGGTGAGGATGACATTGTGCGGTTTGAGGATATTTATCAGCGGGGTTGATAGGCTGGTTCAGGGTTCAAGGTTCAGGGTTCAAGGTTCAAGGGGGCTGCGGGTGACGCGGCCCTTTTTGTTTTGTCGGGCGGTGGAACTGGATTGCCGCGTCGGCTATCGCCTCCTCGCAATGACGGCGATGTGGTGTCATTGCGAGCGGCAGCGAAGCAATCCAGAGGCGTAAGGCTGTGAGCGCAGCGATCTATTTGACGGTGGCTGCTGGATTGCCGCGTCGGCTGGCGCCTCCTCGCAATGACAGTTGCTGTGATTGCGAGTGACAGAGCGGCAATCTGAAGTGTGGATTGTGCGCGCCTATCACCACACTTACGGTCTGCCGGTGCTGACCACCAACTGCTCGAACAACTACGGGCCGTACCAGTTTCCGGAAAAGCTGATTCCGCTGATGATCCTCAACGCTACGCGCGGCAAAGCCTTACCGATCTACGGCGACGGCATGAACGTGCGCGACTGGTTGTACGTCTCCGACCACTGCGCCGCGATCCGCGTCGTGCTGGAGAACGGGCGCGTCGGCGAGACCTACAACATCGGCGGCTGGAACGAGATGCCGAATCTGGACATCGTGCATCGCGTTTGCGGTTTGCTGGATGAGTTTCAGCCAAACCCCGAAGGCCCGGCCACGCGCTTGATCACCTACGTCAAAGACCGCCCCGGCCATGACCGCCGCTACGCCATCGACGCCACCAAGATTCACCGCGAGCTGGGCTGGAAACCGGCCGAGACGTTTGAGACCGGTATCCGCAAGACGGTGCAGTGGTATCTCGATAACATGGGTTGGGTGGAGAATGTGGCGAGCGGGGCGTATCGGGAGTGGATCGGGAAGCAGTATTCGAGTGAGCCTTGATCGGCATGCGTATTTATCTGGATCTTTGCTGTTTTAACCGACCCTACGACGACCAAGGCCAGACTCGTGTTCGTCTGGAAACGGAGGCTAAACTGGTCCTGCAACAGAAGGTGCGGGATGGTCAATGCGAGTTGGTTTGGTCCGCCATCCTGGATTTCGAAAACAGTAAAAGCCCCTTCCCGAGCACAGCAAGGCTATTTCGGTTTGGCGGGGATTGGCAGCAGTAAGCGTTCGCGTCAGCAACCCGGTTTTGGAACATGCCCGACAGCTGCAAGTTTTAGGTTTGGGTGAGTACGACTCCCTGCATGTGGCGTGCGCCATTCAGGCAGAAGCTGATGTGTTTGTGTCCACGGATGATCGCCTTGTCAGTCGAATGCGAACCCAGAATGATATCCGGGCCCTATTGCCTGGCGATGCCTTGGCGTATCTGGAGAATTGGTATGAGAACTGATGCGGAAATTCGTTTGGCCGGCATGAATGCCCTGATCGATGTTTTGGGTCTTGTGGAAGCGGAGCGCTTCATTGCCGCAGTTTCGCGGGACCGTCTGGATTACACCGAATGGCGGCGTACTAACCTGCCATCGATCTCTCTGGACAGCCTGGCCGTCCAGGCTAATGCTTTTGCGGAACACCTAGATAAGAAAGTCTGACAATGAATAGAAAAGGCATCATCCTCGCCGGTGGTTCCGGCACCCGCCTGTACCCGGCCACGCTGGCAGTCTCCAAGCAACTGCTGCCGATCTACGACAAACCGATGATCTATCACCCGCTGACCACGCTGATGCTGGCCGGCATTCGGGACATTTTGATCATCTCTACGCCGCAGGACACGCCGCGTTTCGAACAACTGTTGGGCGACGGCAGCCAGTGGGGGATCAACCTGCAATATGCCGTGCAGCCCAGCCCGGATGGCCTCGCGCAGGCCTTCATCATCGGCGCCGATTTCGTCGGCAGCGCACCTTCTGCGCTGGTGCTGGGTGACAACATCTTCTACGGTCATGAACTGGCGAACGATTTGCGCACCGCCAGCGCACGGACCGAGGGCGCCACGGTGTTCGCCTACCGCGTGCATGACCCTGAACGTTACGGTGTGGTCGAGTTCGATGCTGCCGGCAAGGCCGTCAGCCTGGAAGAAAAGCCTTCGCAACCCAAGTCCAACTACGCGGTAACCGGCCTGTATTTTTATGACAACCGCGTGGTGGATGTGGCCCGGAACATGAAGCCTTCCGCGCGCGGCGAGCTGGAGATCACCGACGTCAACAAACAGTATCTGGCCTGGGATGAACTCAATGTTTCGATCATGGGCCGTGGCCATGCCTGGCTGGATACCGGCACGCACGAATCGCTGCTGGAAGCCAGTCTGTTCATCCAGACCATCGAAAACCGGCAGGGTTTGAAGATTGCGTGTCCGGAGGAAATTTCGTTCCGTCAGGGGTATATCGACGCCGAACAGGTGGCCAGGTTGGCGGAACCGCTGAAGAAGAATGCGTATGGTCGGTATTTGCTGGCGATGTTGAACGAGAAGGTGTTTTAGCTTGCTGATATTTGTTCGCTGCGCTCGGAGGTGGTAGCTGGATTGCCGCGTCGGCTGGCGCCTCCTCGCAATGACGGGGTTGGGTTGGTTGACTTTGCGAGCAATAGTGCGGCAATCCAGTGGTGCTTTGTAAAGCTCAAACGTGATGCTCTCGGCGTCCTAACCCTTCGGCGATAAACGCTAGTACCAGTGTATTGAGGGAGACCCCCTCAGATTTTGCGCGGGTGGCCAGTTGGGCGTGAATCGTCTTAGGTACACGAGCAACGAACTTGCCAGAGGCCACACCTCCGCTGTTGGGTGCAGGCACAGGAAAACCCTTCTCTGTCAGTGCCGTAATGGTTGCCATCAGTGCATCGCGTCCATTGGCGATGGCTTCCTCCACGGTCTCCCCGTCTGAAATGCACTCGGAAAAATCTGGGAAAGAAATCAGGAAGCCTCCGCCCTCCGCAGCGGTCAAGGGGCGAATCTCAAACGGATAGTTTGTAAGTTTGCTCATGGTTCAATCTCCTTTCACCAACGCCAAAAACTTCTTCACATAGATTGGCTTGACTGGGCGGTGAGCAGGCACCGGCAGGGTTTTGCCATCAGCGCGGACAAACACGCAATGACTGGTGCCGTCCTGCCGCCAGTCGATGCCATATTGCCGCGCCACCGTCTGAAGCTGCTCAATCCGCCAATCCAAGGGGTGGCGACTCATAGAATCAAGCAGTTTTGTGGCGGTATTCATGGCTAGATATAGTGTTACCTGTGACATCACTCGTCAAGTAGCAATTGTTTACTGGACGAGCCTGCACGGCTCAATCTTGAGGTATGAGAAGTGTGCGGCAGCGATCTATTTGACGGTGGTAACTGGATTGCCGCGTCGGCTGTCGCCTCCTCGCAATGACGGCGGGGGGCGTGTCATTGCGAGCGACAGTTTCCGTAGGGTGCGCCGTGCGCACCATTCATCGTTAATCGGTGCGCATGGCGCACCCTACCGTGTTGCGCTTGCCGTCATTGCGAGCGACAGCGAAGCAATCCAGATGCGTAAGTCGTGAGCGCAGCGATCAATTTTGATGCGGTACAGCATGAAACCAGAAAGGAATTGTATGAACGTGATTGAAACGAAGCTCCCCGAAGTCCTGCTGCTGGAGCCCAAAGTATTCGGCGACGCGCGCGGCTTTTTTATGGAAAGCTGGAACAAGCAGACCTTCGCCGAGCGCGGGCTGGATCTGGATTTTGTGCAGGACAACCATTCCCGTTCCGCGCGCGGCGTGTTGCGCGGCATTCACTATCAGATCAAGCAGCCGCAGGGCAAATTGGTGCGCGTGGTGGCCGGCAGCGTGTTCGACATTGCCGTTGATCTGCGCAAGAGCTCGCCGCATTTCGGCAAGTGGGTCGGCTACGAACTCTCGGCAGACAACCACCGCATGCTGTGGGTGCCACCCGGCTTCGGCCATGGTTTTCTGGTGCTGTCGGAAAGTGCAGATTTTCTCTACAAGACCACCAATTACTACGCACCGGAATGGGACCGGGGCGTGCGCTGGGATGATCCGGCCATCGGCATTGAATGGCCGCTCGACGTATTGCAGGGCATCGCGCCGCAGCTGTCGGCGAAGGATCAGGTGCAGCCGTTGCTGAAGGATGCCGAGGTGTTCGCATGACGCCCCATTCGCGCATTCTGCTCACCGGCATTCGCGGCCAGGTCGGCTGGGAACTGGCGCGCAGCCTGTCGACGCTGGGCGAAGTGGTGACGCTGGATTCCAGCCAACTCGATCTGACCGATGTTGCCGCCATCCGCCGCGCGGTGGCCGAGATCCAGCCGCGCATCATCGTCAATCCGGCCGCGCATACCGCCGTCGACAAGGCCGAAAGCGAAGTTGAACGGGCTTATGCGCTGAACGCCACCGCCCCCGGCGTGCTGGCGGAGGAAGCGGAAAAGATGGGTGCGCTGCTGGTGCATTACTCCACCGACTATGTGTTCGACGGCAGCGGCGAACAAACCCGGGTTGAAGCCGATGCGACCGGGCCGCTCAACGTCTACGGCGCCAGCAAGCTGGCCGGCGAACAGCCGATCCAGGCCAATTGCCGGCGGCATCTGATTTTCCGTACATCATGGGTGTATGGCGGGCGCGGGGCGAACTTCCTGCTCACCATGCGGCGTTTGATGCGAGGAGAGACAACCAAGCGGCCGGAGTTGAAAATCGTTGCCGACCAGATCGGCGCGCCGACCTGGTGTCGCAGCATTGCCGATGCGACTGCTCAGGTGTTGGCGCAGGTGAATTCTCCTTTGGTTGGCGCCGATAAACCTAAGCCCTGGGGCGTGTATCACATGACCAACAGCGGCGAGACCAGTTGGCACGGCTTCGCGCAGGCGATTCTTGAACTGGATGCACCCGAGTCGGAGACACGTTTGCTGCCCATCCCGAGCAGCGATTACCCGACGCCGGCCAAGCGGCCGCTGAACTCACGCTTGAACAACGACAAGCTGGAAAGCGTGTTCGGCGTGCGCCTGCCGGATTGGCGGCAGGCGTTGCGGTTGTGCTTGGACAAATAGGCCACGCATGAGCAAACGCGTTTCCGGCACGCCGCGCCATCCGCGCAGCCCGGTCGCCAAGGCGGTGCGCACCCCTGCGTTCAAGATGCGGGTGGTGCCGGACAAGCGCTGGTCGAACAAGCTGAAAATGGCGGAAAAGAACGGCCCGGCGGATGCCGGCACGGGAGAGAAGGACGATGCATTCGAACCCGACAAGGATTGATCCGCGCGTCTGGCTGGCGCTGACACTGCTTGTGCTGGTTTGGTGCGGCTACCAGCCGAAGGACGGATACACCTGGTTCCTCGAAGTCCTGCCGGTGCTGATCGCACTGCCGCTTCTGCTGCTGACCCGGCGCAGTTTTCCACTGACGCCGCTGGTCTATGCGCTATTGACCCTGCATGGCGTGATTTTGATGATTGGCGGACATTACACTTACGCCGAAATGCCACTTTTCAACTGGCTGCGTGACAGCTTCGAGCTTTCGCGCAATCACTATGACCGCCTTGGTCATGTCGCCCAGGGCTTCATTCCAGCCATCGTCGCGCGTGAAATCCTGCTGCGCAGGTCGCCGCTGCAGCCTGGCAAATGGCTGTTTTTCCTGACCACCTGTTTCTGTCTGGCATTTTCGGCGTTCTACGAAATGATCGAATGGTGGGTAGCGGTCGGCTCTGGTGATGAGGCGGTTGCGTTCCTCGCCACCCAGGGCGATGTCTGGGATACGCAATGGGATATGTTCCTTGCCCTGTGTGGCGCGCTATCCTCGCAACTTCTGCTTGGCCGCCGGCATGACCGGCAACTGGCCGAGATCAATCAAGGACAGAAATGAGCGAGTGTTGCGATCACGACGATTGCCATGCCAACGGCGCCGGCACCGTTGGTCAATCCCCCGATGGCCAACCCCATATCGGCATCCCGCGAGTCGGTCGCTTCAACCCGGAGGCATTCGAGCAGGCGGTGACTGATTTGCTGCTCGCTTGCGGCGTTGCGCCGGATTCTGTGCATACCGGCAAGACCGCGCGCCGCGTTCGCGACCTGTGGGAAAAGCGTTTGCTCGGCGGTTACGAGATCGACCCTGCCGAAGCGCTGGGCGAAGGTTTTGCCGATCTGCGCGAAGATATGGTAGTGGTGCGTGGCATCGCCGTGCATGGCGTGTGTCCGCATCATCTGGTGCCGTTTCGCGGTGTCGCGCATGTGGCTTATGTGCCGGGTGGCCGTCTGCACGGCTTCGGCCGTATCGCGCGTCTGGTCGATGCCATCGGGCATCGCTTCACTTATCAGGAATGGATGACGCGTGACATCGTCGAGGCGCTGGTGACGCATGGCAGTGCCAAAGGCGCAGCCTGCATCATTGAAGCGGAACAGCTCTGCCTGTTGCTGGGTGAAGACCGGCGCGGCGACGAGCGTGTCGTTACGCAGGCCTTCTCCGGCTGCTTCCAGCTGGATGCGCAGTGGCGCAACGAATTCCTGCGCGCGATTTCCAATCCTTCGTTGCGATAAACGATAAAAGATAAACGATAAGCGTGAATCGATAAGCCATGCGTGATCCCGCCATTCGCCCCTTGACCTTGGTGCCGCCGCCGCTGGTCTACGCAGTAGCCTTGTATGCCGCCTGGTGGCTGGATCAGCGCATGTCCTTGGCTTTCTCGTCAGCTTTAAATTTTGATCCCATCGGGCGTTTTATCGGCTGGGGACTGATCGGCATCGGCTTGGTCGGCTTCGTCTGGGCGCTGGCGGCGATCTGGGGCCATCGCACCACGGTCAATCCGTACAAGGCGGCATCGAATCTGGTTACCCACGGACCGTTCGCCTACTCGCGCAATCCGATTTATGTGTTCGACTGGTTCATTTACCTCGGCGTCACCCTGTTGCTCGGCACGGCCTGGCCGCTGCTGCTGGCGCCGCTGGTCTGGCTGGTGATGCGCTACGGCGTCATCCGGCACGAAGAAGCGCATTTGCTGGCCAAATTCGGCGACGAATATCAAACCTATTGCAGCCAGGTGAAGCGCTGGCTTTAACCCTTGGCAGGTGGAGAAAAAATGAATCAACGTTATCGCTGGCCGACGATCGGCGTGCATTGGCTGACCGTGTTGCTGATCATCGCCGCATACGTGCTGGCGACTATCCTGGAAGACATGACGCTTTCGCCGCAGAAACTGAAACTGTATTCCTGGCATAAATGGGTGGGCATCACGGTGCTGTTCCTGTTGCCGTTGCGGTTGTTATTCCGTTTTCTCGATCCGCTCGATCACCGCGCTGGCTTGACTGCGCTGGAGGTCAAAGCCTCAGCGGCGGTGCATGGCGTGATCTATCTGTTGCTGATCGCGGTGCCGATGTTCGGCTGGCTGCACAGTTCAGCGGCAGGGTTTCCGGTGGTCTGGCTCGGCGTGTTGCCGCTGCCCGACCTGGTAGGAAAAGACAAGGCGCTGGCGGAGGTTTTCAAGGAACTTCATGAAGGTTCCGTGAATCTGCTGATAGCGCTGGTGGTGTTGCATGCGGCGGCGGCGTTGTATCACCACCATATCCGACGCGATGGCGTGTTGGCGCGCATGGTTCCCTGGCTCAGCAAGAAGTAATCCAAGAAGCAATAACAAGGAAATGACATGAGATTTCTCTTAACCCTGGCCTTTTTTGCGGCTATAGCGTCCTCAACATTGTCTTCAACGACCGCGTCGGCGCAGGACTGGAAAGTTGATTACCGCAATAGCCAGATCGCTTTCATCATCAAACAAATGAATGTGCCGGTGGAAGGCGGTTTTGCTCGTTACAGCGTCAAAGCGGCGTTCGATGCGGCCAAGCCGGAACAAGGCACGTTTCAGGTCGAACTCGATATCGCCAGCATCGATACCGGTTCTGAGGAAGGCGACGGCGAAGCCAAACGTCCGGCCTGGTTCGATACCGCGCGTTACCCGAAAGCCCGTTTTGTCTCGAAAAGCATCAAACGCAACAACGCCGGCAGCTTCACGGTGAATGGTGATCTGACCTTGAAGGGCCGTACGCGGCCGCTCAGCGTGCCTGTGGTGATGACGCCGCAGCGAGGCGGTGGCTGGCTGGTTTCCGGTCGCGCCGTGATGAAGCGTTCGCAGTTCGACATCGGCGGCGGAGAATGGGCCGATCCGACGGTGGTCGCGGATGACCTGGAAGCCCGTTTCAAAATTCTGTTGAACCCTTGAGGAAATCCCGATGCATACCCGCTTGAAAACATCTCTTGCTGCAGTGCTGTTCTGCGCCTTGATTCCAGCTGCTTCGGCCGCTGAAACCTTCACTCTCGACCCGGATCATACTTTCCCCAGCTTCGAAATCGGCCATCAGGGTATTTCGGTGATGCGTGGCAAATTCAACCGCAGCAAGGGCCGAGCCATGTTCGACGCGGAAAAACAGCAGGGCGCGATCGATGTCAGGGTGGATGCCAGTTCAGGCGATACCGGTCATGACGGCTTGAACAGGAAATTGCTCGGTTCGAACTTTTTCCGTACTTCGCAGTTTCCGGAAATCATTTTTCAATCCAATCAGGTTGAATTCAAGGAGGGCAAACCGGTCGCCGCAGTCGGCAATCTGACTCTGCTTGGAGTTACCAAACCGGTGACGCTGGAAATCCGCGGTTACGCCTGCACATTGCAATTCCTGACCCGGCGGCCGATGTGCGGCGCCGATGTGCATACCGTCATCAAGCGGTCCGATTTCGGCATGAACTACGGCATTCCGATGATCGGCGATGAGGTCAAGCTGGCGATCGAGGTGGAAGGTTTCAAGGATTATTAATCTGGCATTCATGCAATAGCGGCATACTGAACTTCGAATCTGCCTTTCCCGAAAAGGGTGCGCCTGACGCACCCTTTTTCATGCTTAAAATCAACATCTGGTCGGATCAATCAAAACAGGAATGACATGAAACATTTTGAACATCGATTTGAACTCTTCATCTTCAACAGTCGCTGGTTGCTGGCGCCGTTCTATGTCGGTCTGATCGCCGGTATTGGCTTGTTGCTGATCAAGTTCGTCAAGGCCTTCATCGCCGCCTTGCCGGAGGTGTTCACCGGCAGCAGCGGCGAAGCGATGATCGCCATCCTGACGCTGGTCGACATCACGCTGGTCGCCAATCTGCTGCTGATCATCATTTTTGCCGGATACGAAAACTTCATCTCCAAGATCGATACGCACGAACATGAAGACCGTCCGGACTGGATGGGACATGTCAGCTTCTCAGACCTCAAACTCAAGTTGATCGGCTCCATCGTTGCCATTTCCGGTATCGAACTGCTGAAGTATTTCGTCAACGTCAAACAGCACACCGATCATGATCTGATGTGGGTGGTGATCATCCACCTGACCCTGGTGTTCTCCGGTGTGATGTTCGCGTTGATGGACCGCCTCTCCGGCCACGGCCCAAAGCCGGAAAGCCACTCAGCGGCAAGCGAGACGGACAAGACCAAGGAGTGAATGCGTTGAGGCTGCCCCGGTGACTGCCCGAACACAAGTCCGTTTGTGGCACCGTCTCGATCCCGCAGCAGCGGCTGCTGCGCTGCAAACCGACATTGCGCAGGGGCTGAGCAGT
>CAMDHJ010000141.1 GCA_945897865.1 Tepidiphilus sp. J10 | reverse complement strand
CGGCAGTCTGGTCGAACTTCAGTTCCGGGTTGCCGCCCACGCGGTCGGTACGGTCGCGGTGGATCTGATCGAAGCCAAACTCAACGCCACCCATCTCACCCTTAATCCAGCCCCGCTGGCGGGTGTCGATCCCACCGATGGCGCCATCCGGGTTACTCCTCCAGTGATTGCCAGTCCCGTGCCGGCCGGCTCGGTGATCAATTTCACCAGCCACGACAACAGCATCGCATCGGTGATCGCCAGCCCCGCGCCGGCCAACTCGCGGATCAACTTGGCCAGCCGCTACGACGGCTTCGCGTTCAAGGCCGGTGACGACACAGGCTGGCTAGGTGACTGGCTCACCGACAGCAAGAGCAAGAAGCCCAACCTGGAGGCGCTGCGCATCCAACCCAAACTGGCGGTGAAACTGAGTGCGCGGTTGTAACGTGGGGGGTATTGAGGCGTTGTGGCTGACCACCTGGGTCGCGGGGGGCAGCAAACCGGTTAACAACGATTGGTCGCTGGTGGTGCGGTGAGGGGGCGCAACCTGGCGCTGACCCAATCATTCTCGCGTGGGGGGTCATCTGGCGAGGGATGAAATCGAAAGCGATCAGCCTTCTTTATTCGTCGCGCGAGCATCGACATAGGCATCAAGGAGCCTGCGTATCATGCGCTGGTATTGGGTGTGATTCTTCTCAGCTTCTGACTTGAAAAATTCGATGCTCTTACGGCTCAAAGCCAACGTGACCTTGACGCCTTCTTCCCGAAAAGCCAATTCGGCTGGACTCGGCAGAAAGTCGGTCACGACTTGCACCTTGCCGAGTTGTTCATTCGTGTATTTGATTCTCGCGCTCATAGATTGCCTTTCCTTTGCGCCAATAGCCGGCGCCGATGATTCGAATGACAGCGGAGCGGTAGGTGAATCTCACCGTGAGAATGCCGCCATCCACATGTCCAAAACAATAGAAACGCTCTTCTGTCTGACTGTGAGAAACATCCTTGGCGATTACCCGCAATGGATCTGCAAACGCATATTGGGCACGCATGAATGAGATGCCATGCTTGCGCTGATTCTCGGCATACTTGTCGATATCCCATTCGAAGGAACTGTTTCGCATGCATCAAGACTAGCATCGAGCGCTTGGGTGAGCCATATAAAAATATGGCAATTTCATCGACTGAATTCGAAATAGACAACGGTGTGGAGCCGCGCATCCTGCCCATGCCCCTGCAACTGGTGCGCGAAGGCGAAACCCTCGGCTTCACGCTGACCCCCGGCGACGCCGACGGTGACGCCATCCAACTCGCCCTGCTGCACGACGCCACCACCCCGGCCGGCGTCCACTTCAACCCGCAAACCGGGTACTTCGAATGGACCCCCAGCCAGGACTTCGTCGAAAACACCAACAGCAGCACCAGCGCCGACAGCCAGCCGTACCGCTTCACCTTCACCGCCCACGACGGCACCGACACCACTCGCCAGAGCGTTCAGGTGCAGGTGTTCGACGTCAATCGCACCCCCAGCGTCCTGGCCAGCAACCATGCCCTCGTCGTCGGCCAGGCCTTCAGCCTGCCGGTCTGGCTGGGGCAGGGCGACGGCCAGCCCGGCATCCACGCCAGCGACCCCGACGGCGCCAGCCAGACCCAGGCGCTGACCCTGCGCTTCAGCACCCAGCACAAGGCCGGCCGCTTCCCAATGCGATTGCCGGGTACACACCGATTCATATTCGATGAACAGGCTGACACTCGCCGCCAACTTGATCCGCCCATGCCGCGCCAGCCGCAGCAACTCGGCGGAAGCCCCCGTGGGGCTTCGCAAGGCAGCTGATCTTGCCCCCGAAAAACGTACTCCATAGCTGATGATTAATACAGGCAATGGAGATGAAGAAATGAGCAAGGTTCG
The DNA here is from genome assembly GCA_945897865.1 of Tepidiphilus sp. J10. GTDB lineage: Bacteria > Pseudomonadota > Gammaproteobacteria > Burkholderiales > Thiobacillaceae > PFJX01. The sequence goes on along the minus strand of CAMDHJ010000141.1, from coordinate 8,732 downwards.
CTATGCCTTGATAATCAGGATGCTCTCCGCACCATGCGATGAAGGTTCGCAACAGGCGATAAGCCAGCGCGGCCCGGGTCGGGCGGGCTGCACTCTCGTTTTTCAGCCAGGCTTTGACGTGCTCCGGCTTCAGGTCGGACAGCTTTAGCGACATCAGCGAAAAATCGGCCCCGGCACGGTCTCGGTGCGGCCCAATAGGCCACCCCGGGGTATCGCCCTTCCACCTGGCTGCACTGATATTTCATGGTTGTGCCGGTGATGTTCTCCCCACTTGGGCGAGCGTTCGGCAACATAGGCGGACCAGGCTTCCAAAACCGTTACATCTTGGCGGCGGCTTTCTTGGCGCCTGACTTCTCCGGCCTCGATGCGGTCTTGCTTGTCTTGCCGGGGGTCGGTGCCTTGTGCAATCAGCAAGTGCATTCGCAGGGCTTCATGTCTGGCGTCATCAACGCCCAAGGAACGAGTATCGCCAAGGGTTACACGAATATCCTTGCCGGCTAGTTTGGCTTGAAAGATGAAAGCGGTTATTCCCTATGAAGTGGCACGAACAGCCAGCCCCTTTACATCATCATCCCAAAGGAAAACTTGGGGTTTGCCGGCTGGACAATTAAAATCCCGGATTCGACCGGCGGTTAGATTGACCTTGTTTGCCGCTTTTTTCTCTACCTCTGGATTTTGTTTGACCTTTGCCATTTACCCAGCCGCGTTTTGTAAGCGGTTTATTGAATATGAATCAACATAGAGCAACATAGGATTTTTCGACTTACAAGCATAAGTCATTGATTTACCATATCTCGTCCACATCATTCAACATCAAAAAACATTGAATTTCGCGTACTAATAATCCTTTGGTCCACGGTTCAAGTCCGTGCGGGCCCACCAAACACACTAAAACCATGCCGAAAACCGATAAAACGTCCGTCGTAGAGAGCGATAAACGTGAACCCAAAGACTTCGAAAGCGCACTGAAAGAACTGGAAGCGCTGGTGTTCGACATGGAAAACGGCGATCTCAGTCTGGAAGACTCGCTGGCAGCCTACAAGCGGGGCATGGAGCTCTCCGGCTTTTGCCAGAAGAAACTGGAAGATGCCGAAATGCAGATTAAAGTCCTCGAAAACGGTGTCTTGAAGGATTACATCCCGCGTGGCCGGGATGGCACCCCTCGCAATGGAAATGGCAATGGCTGATTTCGCAACTTGGTCGCGCGGCATACAAGCACGGATGGAGAGCGTGCTGGCGCGAGTATTGCCAGATGCCGCCATCGCGCCGGAAAAACTGCACGCCGCAATGCGCTACGCCACCTTGGGCGGCGGCAAACGGATTCGTCCGATGCTGGCGTTCGCCGCAGGCGAGGCGGTCGGCATTGAGGCGGAACGGGTAGAGTCCGCCGCTGGCGCGGTTGAACTGATCCATGTCTATTCTTTGACGCATGACGATCTGCCGTGCATGGACGATGACGATCTGCGGCGTGGCAAGCCGACCTGCCATGTCCAGTACGACCAAGCAACCGCCCTGCTGGTGGGAGACGCTTTGCAAAGCCTCGCCTTCGAACTGCTGGCCAGCCCTGAGGCCTGTACCGATGCAGCCACCCAGGTTGCTATGCTGGCTTTGCTGGCGAAAACCTCAGGTTCACGCGGCATGGCCGGTGGGCAAGCGGTTGATCTGGCCGCCACCGGCAAGACGTTGGAACTGGCAGAACTGGAATTCATGCATATCCACAAGACCGGCGCCCTGATCCAGGCCGCGGTCTTGCTCGGTGGCATGAGCGGCGGCGCCTTGGCCGCCGAGGCGCGCGTTGGCCTGGAGCGCTACGCGCATTGCGTCGGCCTGGCATTTCAGGTGATGGATGATGTGCTGGATGCGGAAACAGATACCGCCACGCTGGGAAAAACCGCTGGCAAAGATGCTGCCCAGGGTAAAGCGACCTATCTCACCTTGATGAATGCCAAGGAAGCCCGCATCTATGCGCGTGAACTGATCGATGACGCGCTGGCGGCCATTTCCATTTTCGGTCCGGCTGGACAGCGTCTGTCCGATATTGCCCGCTTCATCATTGAACGCCGTTACTGAGCGTTAGTCGCACGACACAACTGAACGCCACCCGGATCGCGCCCCATGTCTCTGCTGGAATCCATCGCCTCCCCCGCCGACCTGAAGCAACTGGATCGGGCCGCGCTGAAAGAACTCAGCGCCGAATTGCGCACCTACATCATCGACAGCGTCTCGCGCACCGGTGGTCACCTCGCCTCCAACCTGGGGGTAGTTGAACTCAGTGTTGCACTGCACAGCGTATTCGATACGCCGTCAGACCGCATCGTCTGGGATGTCGGCCATCAGACCTACGCCCACAAGATTCTCACCGGCCGACGTGAGCGGATGCACACGCTGCGTCAGACCGACGGCCTGTCCGGCTTTACCAAGCGGGAAGAAAGTGAATACGACGCCTTCGTCGCCGGCCACTCCAGCACCTCAATCTCTGCCGCCCTCGGCATGGCGGTCGCCGCCAAACTGAAGGGTGAGGATCGACGCGTGGTGGCGGTGATCGGCGATGGCGCAATGACCGCCGGTATGGCATTCGAGGCACTGAACAACGCCGGCGCGATGGATGCCAACCTGCTGGTGATCCTGAACGACAACGACATGTCGATCTCGGCCAATGTCGGCGCCCTCAACAGCTACCTGACCAAACTGCTTTCCGGCCGTTTCTACAACAACCTGCGCACGCATGGTGAACGTCTGCTTTCCAATTTGCCGCCGATCCATGAACTGGCCAAACGGGCAGAAGAACACATCAAAGGCATGGTCACGCCGGGTACGCTGTTCGAGGAGTTCGGCTTCAACTATCTTGGTCCGATCGATGGTCATGATCTGGATGTGCTGATCCCGACACTGCTCAATATTCGTCAGCTGAAGGGACCGCAGTTCCTGCATATCGTGACCCAGAAAGGTAAAGGCTACGGCCTCGCGGAAGCCAATCCCTGCCTGTATCACGGTGTCAGCAAGTTCGAAGTCGATCAAGGCATCAAGGCCAAAGTATCGCTGCGCCCGACCTATACCGAAATCTTCGGCCGCTGGCTGAACGACATGGCCGAAGCCGACACGCGCCTGGTCGGCATCACACCGGCGATGTGCGAAGGCTCCGGCCTGAACGAATTCACCGAGCGGTTCCCGACACGTTATTTCGACGTCGGCATTGCCGAACAGCACGCATTGACCTTTGCCGCCGGTCTCGCCTGCGAAGGCTGCAAACCGGTGGTTGCGATCTACTCGACTTTCCTGCAACGCGCCTACGATCAACTGATCCATGACGTAGCCTTGCAGAACCTGCCGGTCATGCTGGCCATCGACCGTGCCGGTCTGGTCGGCGCAGATGGCCCGACGCATGCAGGTGCTTTCGATATTTCGTTTCTGCGCTGCATTCCAAACATGCTGATCGCCACACCGTCGAACGAAAACGAATGTCGCCAGTTGCTTTCTACCGCATATCAATTTGATGGCCCAAGCGCAGTGCGATATCCCCGCGGCACTGGCCCGGGCGCAGAAATATCGCTGACGCTGGACACTTTGCCAATCGGCAAAGGGATCGTGCGTCGCCAAGGTCACAAAGTGGCAATCCTGGCTTTCGGCAGTGTCGTCACCGCCGCGATTCAGGTTGCAGAAGCTCGGGATGCCACACTGGCCGATATGCGTTTCGTCAAACCGATCGATCGCGACCTGATTGAGTCACTCGCGAAAAGCCATGACTACCTGGTTACGCTGGAAGAAAACGTGGTCATGGGCGGCGCCGGTACGGCCGTTGCGGAAGTGCTGGTCGAACTCAAGCTGCAAAAGCCAACGCTGCATCTAGGCTTGCCTGACCGCTTTGTCGAGCATGGCGACCCCGCTGTATTGCTGGCTCGCTGCGGTCTCGATGCGAATGGCATCCAGGCCAGCCTAAATAAATTCTTACCCGAGTAATTTACTCAACCATTAGCACTGGCTTATACTCGGTCTAACCCAAGCCACTAGGATATTCGCCATGAGTACCTGCGAAGCAGTTTGTGAGACGCTCGCCCCCTGCCCCAACAATGAACCCATCGCCGATGTGCAGAACTACGCCGATTCGCGCAACATCGCGATCGATAAAGTCGGCATCAAAGCCATCCGGCATCCGGTCAAGGTGCTCGACAAAACCGGCGGCGCGCAGCACACCATCGCCACCTTCGGCATGTACGTCTATCTGCCGCACCATTTCAAAGGGACGCACATGTCCCGTTTCATCGAAATATTGAACGGCAACGAGCGGGAGTTTTCGGTCGAATCTTTCGAGCAGACGCTGCGCCAGATGGTCATCAAGCTGGAAGCCGAATCCGGCCATGTTGAGATGAATTTCCCCTATTTCGTCAACAAGACTGCGCCAATCTCCGGCGTGCAAAGCCTGATGGATTATGACGTGACCTTCATCGGCGAGATCAAGGACGGCGAGTATCTGCAGACCATGAAAGTGCTGGTGCCCTGCACCAGCCTCTGCCCCTGTTCGAAGCAGATTTCACAGTACGGCGCCCACAATCAACGTTCCCACGTCACCATCACCGCGCGCACCAATACCTTCGTCTGGATCGAAGACATCATCAAGATCGCGGAAGAGAATGCCTCCAGCCAGTTGTATGGCTTGCTGAAGCGCCCGGACGAGAAATTCGTCACCGAAAAAGCCTACGAGAATCCAAAGTTTGTCGAAGATCTAGTGCGTGACGTGGCCGCCGCGCTGAACAAGGATCAGCGCATCGATGCTTATGTAGTGGAAGCTGAAAACTTCGAATCCATTCATAACCATTCCGCCTATGCACTGATCGAACGCAACAAGACTGCCTGAGCGACTTATCCTCCCGCCTCTGGGGTCAGATGACCCGAAGGTGGGACGGGATGTTGCCTAACCGAAATTCAATAGCGCTGACTCAACGTCAGCCGGTCGCCTTCGTTTTTCATATTCGTCCGTTTGAGAAAACTCATACCCAACAGCGGCATTCTCAGTTGCTTGTCTTCCAGCACGATTGCCTCGACCATATTCAAGCTGACGTTGCCGACGCGAATCGTATTCAGCAGCACCTTGCTAGCTCGCACATTGCCATTCGCGGTGGAGATGACCACTGTTTTTGCCTTGTCCAGCACTACACCGGCGCTGCTCGCAATGCTGCGCGGCAGCGCGACGACACTGGCGCCGGTATCCACCATAAAGCGGACTGCATAGCTGTTGACCATGCCACCCGCCAGGAAGTGGCCATTTCCATCGGCGGTAATCACGACCTCCGCCAGCGCAGCCGAATGATCAGCTGGCTGATTGCCAAAACCCACTTCCAATATGCGGCGTTGACCCTCTTGTTCAATCTCAACTTGCTGGCCACGCACGGCCAACAAGCGGACACCCTGCACGCGGTCGCCCACCGCCATGACCCTGGCCGGGCTGTTGTCGATGGCAATCAGTGCCTTCTCGCCAAACACACCATTGACAGAAACACGACTCGCGGCAGCCCCCCAAGGACTGTAAACAAGCAGGCATAATGCCGCCAACATAACGAAAGCCCGTGCGCACGCATTGATGAAGCCGATTGCCATTTTTCGACACGCTCCCAGCGAAGGTCCAGGCCATTTTGCCAGCTTTCTCGACGCCCATTCTCTGCCTTGGACGTTATATATGAACGATGCTGGCGATCGTGTGCCGACTTCGCCGGACAGTTTTTCCGGCCTGGTTTTCATGGGTGGACCGATGAGTGTGAATGATCTGCTGCCCTGGATTGAGCCAACGCTGAAGCTGATCCGGCAAGCTGTTGCCGCAGATATTCCGGTGCTAGGCCACTGCCTGGGTGGTCAGCTTATCGCCAAAGCGCTGGCAGGCGAGATTGGGCCGAATCCGGTCAAGGAAATCGGCTGGGGAAAAGTCCAGGTTGAAAACACCCCGCTAGCGCGTGACTGGTTCGGCGAGATATCGACATTTGAAGCGTTTCACTGGCATGGCGAGACATTCAGCCTGCCCCCCGGCGCGGTCCGGATTCTTTCCAGCGCAGCGTGTGCCAACCAGGCTTACGTTATCAGCAACAAACACCTCGGCATGCAGTGCCATGTTGAAATGACCCGGCCGATGATTGAGCAATGGTGCACTATCGGCGCCGATGAAATCCTCGCTGCAAGCAGCAGCCCTGCAGTACAGTCAGGCGCTGACATTCTGGCGCAGACGGAAGCCAAACTGGGACCGCTGAATCAAGTTGCGGAAGTACTTTATTCGCGTTGGTTAACTGGCGTAACCACGGAGTCTTTCATTGAACGACATGGATAACGTGCCTTCCGACAGCATCACGCTGCCGAATTTGCGCAGCTTGATCGGCTTGCGCGTGCGCCATCAGGGCACGCTCTGTGTCGTTCTCGAAATACTCGAAACGCCGCCGTCGCTGGTACTCGAACCCGTTGTTGACCCACTTGACGCCACGTCCAACAGTGCCGGCAACATCATGGCCAATTTGCATGGCCAACCTGGCGAATACGCCGTTGAATCGCGCATTGTGCAAGTTCTGACCGATGACCTGACCGGCCTGAATGATGCCTTGCTGGAACTCGAAATTCTTGATTATTGAATAGACCACGTCCCTTGACACTAAATCAACCCGCATGAGACAGCCAACTTCCGCCCTGGTACCGGTGATCGCGGGTTTCAGCGTCATGCTGCTGTTGTTGCTTGCCGTCACCGCCATCGGCGTCACCCATATCCGGCAGCTCAGCAATCAGCTCACCGCCATTGTTTCCGAACGCAACCAGAAATCGGAATTTGCCGCCTCCATGCGCGGCCTGCATGAATCCCGTTTCCAATCCATGTTGCTGGCCAGCAGCATGGAGGATGCGTTTGCACGCGATGAAGAGATCATGCGTTTCTCGGGAATGGCGAGTGAATTCATTCAGATTCGCGACCGCTTTCTGAACTTGCCGCTGGATAACTCAGAACGCGTGTTGTGGGATGACTTGCGCGGCGAGGTCAAACAGGTTGAGCTGCTTGCTGATCAGGTCATCGACCTTCTCCAGTTGCATCAATTGGTCCAGGCCCGCCAGTTCATCAACCAGGTATTGGCACCGCACCAGGAACATATGATGCAAGGCTGGATGAAATTGCTTGAGCTGCAACGCCACAAGAATCAACAAGCTCTGGAACAAGCCCAGGCCGCGCGCGACCGCGCCCAGAAGCTCGCCTTTGCCCTGGCGTCAACCGCCATGCTGGTCGGTTCCATCATCGCCATTTTTGTCGTGCGTCTGAGCCGCCGCATGGAAAAAGACCTGTTCGAGGAAAAGGAGCGCGCCCAGATCACCTTGCAGGCAATGGGTGACGCAGTGCTTCGCATCGACGAGGATGGGCGAGTTCGTTATCTCAACCCAATCGCCGAGCATCTGGTAGGGATGGCGGCGCATGAAGCCAATGGCCAGCCCATCGGCGAAGTACTCAAGCTGTACGAAAAGGAAAGCCAGATCAAGATCACCACCCGCATGAGCAAGGACGCGCTGAGTGGCACACCCTGCACGCTGCCGCATGGCATTGGACTGGTTTCGACTCAAGGCATGGAATACGAGATCGAAGGCGTTTGCTCACCAATCCATACGCCGAAGGGCGAGACCATCGGCGCGGTATTGGTCCTGCGCGACGTCACGGAAGCGCGCGACATGCAGCGCAAACTGGTTTGGCAAGCCAACCACGACAGCCTGACCAGCCTGGTCAATCGACGCGCGTTCGAGGACAAGGTCAGCCGCACGCTGAGCAGCAAACGTGTTTCGGAATATCCGGTATCGATTCTGTTCATTGATCTCGATCGATTCAAATACGTCAACGACACCGCCGGCCATGCCGCTGGAGATGACTTGCTGCGGCAACTCGGCCGCTTGATGTATACCCGCATCCGCGAAGGCGATCTGCTGGCAAGAATAGGTGGCGACGAGTTCGGCATCATGTTGATTTCGTGCCCCCCCGAGAATGCGGAAAATATTGCGCACCTGATCAAGGACAGCATCGCCAATTTCAACCTGATCTGGAATGGCGAGCACTATCAGGTCGGCGCCAGCATCGGCGTGGTGCATGTGCCACCGCACTGGAACAGCATGGATGAATGCCTGGCGGCAGCTGATGCGGCCTGTTACCAGGCCAAGCAGAATGGCCGCAATCAAGTGGTGGTGCATCAATCATGAAAGTGCAGCAATGGTCACGATGGTAGGCGATGCATGCAGCATCTGATGCTTAAACTCAAAACGCTGCTCGACGCATTCGATGTCGCCGGCTACTGGATCGGCCCTTTGCTGCTGCGTTTGATTCTGGCCAAGGAATTCTGGGATGCGGGCATCGAAAAGCTGAATGGCAGCAACTGGTTCATCGACATCCAGACGCAATTCCCCTTCCCGTTCAACCTGTTTTCCCCTGAATTCAGCTGGCATCTCGCCACCGGCTTCGAGATTGTCGGCGCGCTGGCCCTGGTGCTTGGCCTGGGCACCCGCTTTTTCGCATTTTCGCTTTCAATTCTGACCCTGGTTGCCATCGCCGCAGTGCATGCCGGGCATGGCTACACGATCAGTGCAGGTGGCTGGAAATTGCCGCTCATCTATCTGGCGATGTTGCTGCCGCTGATCCTGTCCGGACCCGGCAAGCTCAGCATCGACCACTGGTTGCGCCAGCATTTCCTGAAAATCGAACGCCGGCTCTGGTCTTAGTCTCTCAGGAGAAGACAATG
>CAMDHJ010000140.1 GCA_945897865.1 Tepidiphilus sp. J10 | reverse complement strand
ACTGGCTGCCACCGGCCCACATCATTCACCCCTGGCCGGAGACACGCTTTGCCGTCAATCATCCAAGGTAGGAGCCCGGTGCCCGAATTGGGCACGCCGGGATCTGTGCGGGGGGTGCTCAGCAATGGGCATCCCTACCGCGATTTATCCCACAGGTCATAAAAATGATGCACCGGGCCGTGGCCCTGGCCGGTGGTATAGGCTGCCCCGGCTTGCAGGGCGCCGGTAAGCCAGGTTTTGGCGCCCCGCACCGCCGCTTCAATATCCAGGCCCCGGGCCAGATGGGCACCGATGGCTGAGGACAACGAACAGCCCGTGCCGTGGGAATTGGGGGTATGGATGCGGATGCCGGGCAGTTCCGTCAGGGTATTCGTGTCCCTTTGAAAGAGCAGATCGGGGCTGTCTTGGCCGGTGAGATGGCCGCCCTTGAGCAGCACATTGGCGCAGCCGAGATCGGTCAGCTCCATGGCGGCCCGAGCCATGTCCTGCCGGGTTTTTACCTCCCGTCCAAGAAGGGCCGAGGCTTCGGGCAAGTTTGGCGTGATGATCAAGGCTTGGGGGATGAGGATGCTTTTCAGAGCAGCCACAGCCTCTTCCCTCAATAGCTTGTCGCCGGATTTGGAAACCATGACCGGGTCGAGAACGATATTCGAACAGCCCCATTGGGTGAGCTTTTGACTCACGGTTTCAATCACTTCCGGGGAATGGAGCATGCCGATTTTTACCGCGTCCGCGCCGATGTCGGAAAGGACGGCATCCATCTGAAGACCGATGAATTCCGGCGTCACCGGGAAGATCCCGCTGACAGAATGGGTGTTTTGGGCAGTCAGGGCGGTAATCACCGACATGCCATAACAGCCCAGGGCGGCAAAGGTTTTCAGATCCGCCTGGATGCCGGCCCCGCCGCCACTGTCTGACCCGGCGATGGTCAGGGCTCTGAAATAGGATTTCATCTTGGTTTCTCCTGGTTTGAACGCTGATAAATCAACGCTCATACATCTAAATTAGATACCGGCTGGCCTGGCGGACAGGTGGCCGATGCCACGGCCTGGCTAACGTCGCTAAAGGTGCGCCAGCAACCAATCGCCGATCCGGTCTCCGTCGTAGATCAGGTCCAGATCATGACCAGCACGCGCCACCCAGTGCAAGTCAACGCTTCCACCTGCCCGGTTCAGGGCCTTGGCCATCCGCCTGCTTTGATCCGGAGGCACCCGCCTGTCCGCCTCGCCGTGTACCAGGAGCACCGGCACTCGAATACGGCCGGCCTGGTCCACGGGGTTGCGAGCGATCAGCTCGGCGCGCGAGCCACCGCATGACTCCCGCACATAAGCCGCCACGCCGGGCTCATCGCTGGTGACCGCCCAGCGGCCCAGGTCTGTGGGAGCCGCCAGAGCCACGATCGCCCCCAGGCGCGGACTGACGGCGCCGGCCAGCAAGGCCACTTGCCCGCCCTGGGAGAGGCCGAGCACGGCAATGCGCGCGCCATCCACTCTCGGCTGGGCCGCCAGCCACTCGGCTGCCCGGGCGACATCGCGGGGTTGCCGCAAGGCGCAGTCATCCTCGCCGCCGGTATCGGGCCAACCGCGCAGACTCAAGCTGAGCACGACGAAACCCCGACCGGCCAAGTCCATGGCGACGTCCGCCATGGTTTCGGCGCCCGGGGTTCCGTCGGATAACCAGCCATGCAGCAGGATCACCGCCGGCAGCCGGCCCTGGTTCCGATCCACCGGCGCAGTCAGCCAGCCTGCCTGGTAAAGGCCTTCACCGGGCAGCCGCACCGCCTGGGTTCGTGTCTTGGCGAGTGTCTGGATGCTGTGTGCCTCGGGCACGGCAGGCGCCAGACACCACAGGAATAGAGGTGCGATCAGCCCAGCGACCAAACCAAGGCGGGGCCGTGTTTGTGCCAGTGGCTGCGGCGGTTCGCGTTGGTTGCGGCTCAGCATGTCCCGGACCGATGGCGCGCTGCCGTGGCTCGTATTTCTTCCCGCTTCGCCGGCGACATACGCTCCAGATTGCGCACTTGTTGACCCAGGCGCGGGTGGCTGGCAAAGCGGTCGGCATGCCGGTCTAGAAAATCCCAGTAAAGGGTGGTGAACGGGCAGGCCTGTGTGCCGATGGCCTGGTCGGGCCGGTAGCGGCAGCCGACGCAATGGTTGCTCATGCGCTGGATATATTTGCCGCTGGCGATATAGGGCTTGCTGGCCATGCGGCCGCCGTCGGCGTGCTGGCTCATGCCCAGCACGTTGGGCAGTTCCACCCACTCCACCGCGTCCACATAGACCGCCAGATACCACGCGTGGATTTGGCGCGGCTCGACACCGAGCAGTAGTGCGTAAAGGCCGGTGACCATGAGGCGTTGGATGTGGTGGGCGTAGCCGTACTCCAGGGTCTGGGTGACGGCATCCCGCAGACAGGCCATCTCCGTCTCGCCGGTCCAGAAGAACTCGGGCAGGGGCGCGTGGGCGTCGAGTGCGTTCCAGTCCAGCCAGTCCGGCATCCAGCGCCAGTAGAGCGCATGCACATACTCGCGCCAACCCAGTATCTGGCGAATGAAGCCTTCCGCCGCCGCCAGGGGCGCGCGCCCTTCGCGCCAGGCCGCCTCGGCCGCCTGGCAGACCGTCATGGGGTCGATGAGCTTGAGGTTCAGGGCTGCGGAAAGACGGCTGTGGTAGAGCCAAGGTTCACCGGCCCAGATCGCATCCTGGTGGGCGCCGAAGCCGGGTAGGCGGTGCTCGATGAAGTCATCTAGTGCCTCACGCGCCTGCGCCGGCGTAACCGGCCAGTCGAAGTGCGCCAGGCTGCCAGGGTGGTCAGCGAATCGCTGTGCGACCAGATCGAGCACCTCTTGGGTCGTGGGGTCGGGGGGAAAGGCGCGTGGCGCGGGCAGCGGTCCGGGCCCGTTCTTGCTAAAGGCCTGCCGGTTGTCGGCGTCAAAATTCCAGCGTCCGCCGGCCGGCTGGTCGCCCTCCATCAAGAGGCGGGTTTTCCGGCGCAGGTGCCGGTACCAGTATTCCAGGCGCAATTCCCGGCGGTCTGTGGCCCAGTCGGCGAATGCTGCCGGCGAGCTGATGAAATGGCGATCCGGTCGTTCCTCCCAGTCCAAGCCTGCAACTTGGACGGCATCGATCAACGCCGCTTGGACCCGGTAATCCCCAGGTCTCACCAGAATCACCTGCTCGGGTTGCAGCCGGGCCAAGCTGTCGCTCAAGGCCGCCGCCAAACTGGGGAAGCCGTGTTTGTCCAGGGCCAGGTAGTCCAGCGGCCAACCCCGGGTGCGCAGGTCATCCGCGAAGTGGCGCATGGCGGAGAGGAACAAGGCGATGCGTGCCTTGTGCGAAGGGACATGGCTGCTTTCCTCCGCCACTTCGGCCATCCATATCCGGTCCCTGGTCGGGTCGAAGTCGTCCAGGGCGGCACTGTCCCTGTCCAGCTGATCGCCCAGGATGACGACCAGATGACGCACGCCGTGCAGGGTCATGGCCGGGTCAGCCGAGCGGGGTTTCTTGGTCGCGTGCCAGTTCCGCCCGGTTCAGTCTGCCGCTGTCCCTGTCAGACTGGGTGAATTCGTATATTGATGCGCTCATAGTGTGTTCCCGGCCTGCGGATAGTGGTTGTCGAACACCAGTTCCGACAGATCCAACTGGCCCGGTTTGGGCCAGGCCGGTTGGGTCGCCCGACCGATGGCGATTATCGGACCCAGTATGTGGCCGTCCGGCAGGCCCACCAGTTCGGCCACGCCGTCCAGGTCGTAGCCGATCATCGGGCAGGAGTCGAACCCCATGGCCTTGGCGGCCAGCATCAGGGTCTGGGCGGCCATGCCGATGGAGCGCTGGGCCTCGTCGCGTTGCAGCCAGTCGCGGCCTTCGTGGAACGGGCCGATCCAACCCACCAGAAGGTCGCGCACCGCCTGGGGGGCATTGCGCCAGTAGCGCTCCGGCTGCTTGCGCCAGGCCTGGACGTCGGCGGTAACCAGCACCAGCAGGGAAGCATCGGTGATCTGGGCCTGGTCGAAAGCGAGGGCGCGAATGCGGCGGCGCAGGTCCGGATCGCGCAGGACGACGAAGCGCCAATGCTGGATGTTGAAACTGGAGGGGGACTGGATGGCCGCCTGCAAGAGTTGACGTTCCTCCTCGTTGGTCAAGCGGTGGTCGGGGTCGAAGTGTTTCACGGAGCGGCGTTGATAGATGGCGTCGAAGGTGTCCATGGCGGGTTTCAAGCGTTGATCAGGGTTTGAGAGTAGAGCGATAGGATGAGGCAGACCGACATCAACTCGGCCGGTCGTTCAGTTCGGCTACCAGGCCTTGGTTGCCGGGCAGGGTCATCAGCGCGTCGACCAGTTCCTTCAGTGCCCGCTCCTCGCCGCCCCGGCTGACCTCGACAAAATCCTCCTCCGGCATCGGCGCGCCGGCCGACATCGGGATGGCCGAGGCGCGTCCCCGGCCGGCCATGTGGCCGCCGTCGGTGACCAGGTAGTAACTCCGATAGGTTTGCGCATTGTCAGGGGACGTACCACGCAGTTTCAGGGTCATCGTTTCCATGCAGGTTCCTTGATTTTCAACATGTGAGAGGGTCTTTGAGTTGCGCCAGCCAGGCCTCGGGCACGCCCAAAGCAAGGCCGAGCAGGCTACCCACCACCGCGCCCCGGTGGCAGCTGTCGCCGCCCACCCGAGCATTGGCGCGAATGCCGGCGGCGAAGTCGTCAGCATATTTCCAGGTCAGGTAGAGGGCGGCGGGGAAGGCTTCGACGATGTAGCAGGCGGGGCTCAAATGCACGCCAATCACTTCCTGGTCCGCCTTTGTTTCCCATTGCGCCATTCGGCGTGGTGACAGCCAGTCCGTCGCCAGGCGTTCAATCGCCGGACGTAACGACTCGCCCGCAGACACCGCCCGCAACAGCCGGGTTAACGTGTCAGCCGCCGCCAGCACCTTGGGGTGACGGTGGGTCAGAGCGACATGGGTCCGCACCGCTTGCCGCAAGCCGGCTTCGTCAGTTTCGGCCAGGGCGGCAAACAGGGCGGGGACAGGCGCCAGGCCGCCGATGTGTATGTCTTCGATACCGCAGCGGCGCGGCGGCAGTCCCCGCGCCAGGTTGCTGAAGAAGGCGCGGTGGTATTCCTCGATGTAGGTGTCTCGATGCCGGCCGGGGGTGAGCATGAAATCCTGGTAAGTGGCCAGCCAGCGGTCCGGGTCGTAGCCACCCTGGGCCTTGACCTGGGCATACAACTGGCGAGCCAGTTGGAAGTTGAGGGTGTTCTCCCCGGCGGCGAGGAACTGGTGATAGTGCACGCCCCGCTGGCCCCAGTAGACAGCCTGATCATGCAGTATGTCGCCGCGCGGGTTCGGCGCCTGGTAACTGGAGCGCCACAGGATGCTGTCGGGATGCGGGTTGCGCGGCGCCAGGCAGCGCTCCAGTTCACCGTAGTCGCGGGTCAAGGCCAAGCGGTCGTAGTACCAGTGCACCGGCATGGCCAGCGTGTCGGCTACCAGAGCGCCCAAAAGGGCATCGACGGGATGCTGCTGAGTGGGCATTTCAGGCACGACCGCTGACATAGGGTGTCGCGGCGCGTGCCGCCGCGTAGGCTGTCTGAAACAATTCCTGAACCAGCCCGGAGGTGGTTTCCGGACTGGCGCCCAGCATGCGTGCCCGCACCGCCAGGGTCATCGCCAGCGCTTGCATCACGTCGCCGTCGCTCACATCCTGACGCGTGGCAAGTGAGCGGCTGAGGCAGTCGAGCAGATCGGTAACCAGGGCGCCGACGCCCGCAGCGGATCGGGACTCGGGGTGAAGAGGGAAATCAATGTCATAGGCTCGCCCGGAGGCGGTAATAGCGGTGATGGTCAGGGTTTGGTTCATGCTTCAAGGTTCCTGGTCAGATGATTGGTCAGTCTCTCTCGGCCAAGTTCACAACTTCGCAACTTCGGGGCTACGCGACATGGCAGGGCTTTGCATGTCGTGTCTGCTTCAGTTCCGGAGGTTCTGCTTGGAAAGGTCCAAATTAAGGATAGGGTATCTTTGTCCTGGACAGATCAAAAATAGTTCATGGAAATATTTGGTGCCCAGTCATCTTGAATTTTTTACCATTCGTTTAATAGTAAAGATTTAATTCAGGAACTGGCTTTGACGAGCTTTGTCACAGATAAATAATTGTCCAGGACATAAATATGGAAGATGCGCCATGAAAACTCAGGTCATCGCTGTTCCCCCCGTGCCACGCGCCTTGGGTCTGGCTGGGGTCGTCCCATTTCTCTTTCTATCTGGCTTGTCCTGGTTCCAGGGGCCTTACCAGGCTCCCAGTCAATTCGCGCTGATGGCATATGGTGTCGTCATCCTTACATTCGTCGGCGCTCTGCATTGGGCCTTCGCGATGATCGCGGAAGGCCTGTCAGAGCGAGAGCGTGTTCGGCATTACCTGTGGAGCGTGGTACCTGCCCTGCTGGGCTGGGTCGCCCTGTTGCTGCCTCCGGTCACGACGCTGATCCTCCTGTTGGCCGGCTTCTGGTCACACTATCTGCTGGATCGAAAGTTGGTGGCACGTGCCACTTTGCCCCGCTGGTATTTGCCTCTGCGGTTGGGTCTCACGCTCACGGTCAGCCTGGCTTTGCTGCTGGCTCTGGACGCGGCGCTGGTCTGAGACAAGGTTGACATCATGGACGCCCCCAGCCGTCATACCCTCAAGCGCGACTGCCACGAGCAGGAACATTTTCCACCCAGCCGCTTTGCCGCATTGCGCCGTGCCGGAGGCCCTGAAGGCTGGTGTGGCCCCACCTTTATCGTTGAGCGCGACCCATGCCAAGGCCTGCGAGGTGGTTGAGTTGAACGTCCTGAAACAATATGCACTGGATCTGAATTGATCACCGCGAATACCGAAAAACCGAAACCGGGTCTGACCGTGCTTTATGACGGCGGCTGCCCCCTATGCAGCCGGGAGATCGCCTGGTATCGCCGGCGGCAGCAGACGGGGCCGATCCACTGGATGGACGTCAGTCAGCATGATTGCCCATTGCCAGACCATATTTCCCGCACGGCGGCACTGGCCAGATTCCATGTCTACCGATCCGATGGCAAGACATTGAGTGGCGCCAGTGCGTTCGTTGAACTCTGGTCCCACACACCGGGGCTGCGCTGGGTGGCAATCTTGGCAAGACATCTGCACCTGCTTCCCCTGTTGGAATGGGGTTATCAGCGCTTTCTACCGCTGCGCGGACGCCTGGCCCGCGCCCTGTTCCGCAACCCGCCCTGAGAGGAGATAACCATGCCCTGGCTTAACAAACTGTCTGACAGTCGCACCTCGCCGTCTGGCTTGGAATGGACTTTGCTGCGGCGCATGCCGCGTATCCTGGCTATAGGCACCTTGCTTCCCGTTCTAGCCTCCGGCCTGGCGCGGCTCTGGCCCGTGATAGGCGGCAACGAGCTGATCGCCGTCACATTGCTGACGGTGGACATCTACGTCATCTCCACGGTCATTCTGCATTGGACACTGGTTCTAACCCTATCCATCGGTTGCTTCATTGTCCTGGTGATGAAAGGGCCCGCCTACGTGGCGGATGCCTATCCCTTAACGGATTTTGAACGACCTGGCGATTGATCCAAGGCCAACCGACCCGCCCACGATGCTTGTATATCTCAAGCCTTCACATGCATTCTTGATTTGCAGTCAGTGGCACAAGTCGGAAAGGTAAAGATGTTGTGATCTGCACTGACGACCTCGTGAATCCAAACAATCGAGACATCACGCACGAAAATCAGATTCTGGCGAGAGCGGTGATCGTGCAGCGTAAGACCCGACGGCCCATGCAGTTTGGACTGACTGAGCCGACCAAAACTGCGGTCGCCACTTGGATTGCATGGCGGGAAACTGCTACCGAATATGACCTTGTGCTCCGATGAGCATCGGGCGACCACTGTCCAAAGATGCCAACCGGCTCCTGCCCCATTACCGGTATGGGAGTAATCTGTTCGTAAGCAAAATGGGTTGGTAATTCATGGCGAAAAAGTAGCTGCCTCCACCAAAAGGGGTTTCACCAACGCTGACTTTTTCGGGTGCCACAACTGCCTTACCAAGCGCAAACCACCATGCCAGAATTGCCTGCGGCGCAATTGTCAGTCAACTTTACCCAGGAGATATTTACATGAATCACGCAACCCCCCACAACGCTGATCTATCGTTTGATCGTCGTGGATTCCTGCTCGCTACCGCGGGCTTGGTAGCATCGGCCATGCTCGGTGGCCTGCCGCGAAGCGCTCAGGCCGCGTCGCTGACACTTCCCTCGCTGCCCTTTGCCGACAACGCGCTCGACCCGGTCATCAGCGCCAACACGCTCGGTTTCCATTATGGCAAACACCACATGGGCTATCTCACCAATCTCAACAAGCTGATCGCCGGCACCGAGTTTGCCGACATGCCATTGGAGAAGATCATCCTGGCTACCGCCGGCAAGGCCAACAAGGCTGCCCTCTTCAACAATGCAGCTCAGACTTGGAATCATAGCTTCTACTGGAACAGCCTCAAGCCGAAGGGAGGGGGCGAACCGCCGCTGGCGCTGAAGCAACTGATGGAATCCTCTTTCGGTAGCGTTGATGCCTGCAAGAAAGAGCTTGCGTCAACAGCGGTCGGGCAGTTTGGCAGCGGCTGGGGCTGGTTGGTGCTCGACGGCGGCAAGCTCAAAGTCGTCAAGACGGGCAACGCCGAAACGCCGCTAACGAGCAGCATGAAGCCGCTGCTGACAATCGATGTCTGGGAGCATGCCTATTACCTCGACTATCAGAACCGGCGCGCCGACTATGTCAATGCCGTGCTGGACAAACTGATCAACTGGGAATTCGCTTTGCAAAACGTTGGCTGATCCAGATTTTGCCGGTGCTAGAAGCCTGTCGGACTTTGGCATCGTCGGCTGCAAATCGACCGCGCCGGCCCCTTTTTGACCGGTTTCTTGCGCCATGGAACAAGCATGCGGCGGCGAATCCGTCCAAAAACGGACTTGGCGGGGCCGACCTGGTCACCTACTGGGTCGAGAAGGCCCGCGCCCAGATCGAAGTCGGAAAACTCAAGGTGGCCGGGTTGGTGGCGACCAACTCGATTCGTGGTGGCGCCAATCGCAAGGTGTTGGAACGCATCGTCGCCAGCAGCCGGATTTTTGAAGCCTGGAGCGACGAAGAATGGGTGAACGAGGGTGCTGCGGTACGCGTCAGCCTGGTGGTCTTCGGTTTTCTCCCCTTCCCCGCAAGCGGGGGAGGGGCTGGGCAGGAATTATGTCGGCTGGCGCCGGTCCGAGCGAAACCGACAACTCTTTATTCAAGTGAGGCCCAATGATGAATCGACGCACCTTTATTCAGGCGGCGATGATTTCGCCACTCGCCCTGAGCGGCTGTGATCGGGCACCCCGCCATGTCTCCGTGGCGACCAACGATGCGAGTGTCGACACGAATGTCAACGCAATCAGACAGGACTGGAAGACCTTGCTGGCGCCCAACGCGGAGGTGACGCTCTCGCTTGAACCGCTGCGCAAAACCGAAGCGGAATGGCAAGCCAGCCTCAGCCCGGCGCAGTTCGATGTATTGCGCGAAGAAGGCACCGAAGCGTCGCACAGTAGCCCGCTCGACAAGGAAAAACGGACGGGCGTGTTCGCCTGCGCCGGCTGCGGTCTGCCGTTGTTCACGTCGCGGATGAAATTTGACAGCGGCACCGGCTGGCCGAGTTTCTTCACCCACATCCCCGGCCATCTCGGCACCAGCAGGGATTTCAAACTGATTCTGCCGCGCACCGAATACCACTGCATCCGTTGCGGCGGCCATCAGGGCCATGTGTTCGACGACGGCCCGCCGCCGACCGGTCAACGCTGGTGCAACAACGGCGTGGCGTTGCGCTTCATTCCGGCCTGACCAAGGCGGGCGAGACCGCCTGGTCGCGGGGTGATCAGTGGCTGATCAGAGGTTCGGTGGTCTTGGCTTGCTCGATCCATCCGGTGACCTGGCTTAGCGCGGGAACCGCACCTGCCAGTTTTTTCTCGGCGTTAACCTCGGCCAGCTTGGCGGTGAGATTTTCCGCGTTGCGGGTGCGCAATTCCTTCACCGTATCTACTCCGGATGCTTTCAACAATTCGCTGAATTGCGGGCCGATACCGTTCAAACGCATCATGTCCGCCATATCCGCCCAGGCCAGCAATTGACTGGTGCTGAGGCCGGTTTTTTCGCTGACTTCGGTACGCCCCTTGGCGTTGGCGCACAGGCGCAACAGGTCATCCGTCGTGGCAATGCCGGCGGTGCCCAGTTTTTCGGTAAAAACCGGACCGATTCCTTCGATTTCACTGATTTTGTAAGCCATGTCTTGCTCCTTTGAGTAGATGGAATTGAATGCTGCGGGCTCGACGCTGCGGTCTGCCTCACGCGCCGAGACCGCATGAAACGACACGATATTTTCGGTGGCTATGATTTCAGTCACCTTGAGCCGAGTTTCGAAAAACACGCCGTCATCCCGGCGGATGCCGGGGTGACGGTTTTTCAAAGAACCTCGCTTTCAACTCGCCGGGAAGCCACCGACGATGTGCAGGTCGCGCTGCGGAAAGGGAATCACGATGCCGGCAGCCTTGAAGGCGCGCCAGATTGCCAGATTGACGTCGGAACGCACATTGACCAGTCCCGCCTCGGGATCCTGGATCCAGATGCGTAATTCCAGTTCGATGCCGTTATCACC
>CAMDHJ010000139.1 GCA_945897865.1 Tepidiphilus sp. J10 | reverse complement strand
ACTGGCTGCCACCGGCCCACATCATTCACCCCTGGCCGGAGACACGCTTTGCCGTCAATCATCCAAGGTAGGAGCCCGGTGCCCGAATTGGGCACGCCGGGATCTGTGCGGGGGGTGCTCAGCAATGGGCATCCCTACCGCGATTAAACAAGAGTGCGGTACAAGGCGACGGCTTCTTCGATGCGCACCCGCGACGGTTTGCGCCGCACCGAGGTGTAGCCGACGACGCGGCCGTCGCGAATGTTGGGCACCACGGTGGCGTAGACCCAGTAATAACCCCCGTCCTTGCGCAGATTTTTGACGTAGCCGTGCCATTTCATGCCGCTGCGGACGGTCTGCCACAAACCGCGGAACGCAGCCGCCGGCATGTCCGGGTGGCGCACCAGGCAATGTGGCTGGCCGATCAGCTCTTCGATGGGGTAGCCGGACATTTCGACGAAGATCGGGTTGCAGTGGGTGATGATGCCGGCCCGATCGGTGCGCGAGACGATCAGGTGGCCTTCCGGAAACGGCGTTTCGATTTCGGTTGCCACGACATGACGCGTGCTGCCATCGTGGTAAGTAAGGATGGTTGCACGGCCGGAGATGGCGTCATCGGCGGGTTTCATGTCCTGCATGTCTGTTTACTCCCTTGTGGCACGTTGTCGAGTTTTTTGATTGAGGGGCATCAACTGAAACGGAGCTTGCCGAGAATGCGCCGCAACAGGTTCTGCTGTGGCAGCGGCGGCGGTGCTTGCGGTTCGATCAGCCGGTCCGCTGCGCGCTGCATGGGGACTGCCAGATCGAGCGCGTGGGCAGCGCTGTAAAAGGCGAACACATGCCGCTGCGGCAGGCCGAGAAGCTGCGCGGTGCTTAGCGGCGTATGCGGCCGCGCGGCCCAAAGGGCGGCGATGTTGAGTGCGCCTGGGGTCACAGTCAGGCGGGTGAAATTGGGCCAGTTGCGCAGGAAAATCGGCATGTCGAGCGGCGTGTTGCGCGGCAGGCGACCGCGCGCCGCCAACAGGGCCAGTTTCCACAGAAAGGCATCCAGGCTGACGACGCCAGGTTGGCCGGTTTGCATCGGTGGTGCATCGATGTAGTCAAGGCTGGCGCCAACTGCGACATCCGGCTGTACGCTGTATGGGCGCAGCCGGTTATCTGTCCCTAGAACCTGTACCAGCATGGCGTCTGCGGACAGCGTGAGGGCGGGCCAGGCGCCGCGAATCTGCACGCTGCAATGCTGTGCACGTGCCATTTCGCGTGCTCGCATGACAATGCCCTGCAAGTAACGATCGGGGTCGTAATAGGCTTTGTCGACTTGGTTCGGCATGCTGGGGTCGATGTCCGGGGCGGAACCGACGTAGGCATGATCAAGGCCATTATCCATCAAGCGGGCGGCATGGTTCTGGCCGTTTCCCCCCTGTCTCAGTGCTGGTGTCGGCTGTGGCGCGGAGATTGCAGCCGGCGCGGACACGGAATTCACAAACCGACGTATTTCCGAAAGGGTTTGAGTGAATTCTTCGATCCGCACCGGTTTGCTTACATACAGCTCGCCGGCACCTAGTTCCTCGCTCAACGGCCGCAGCGAGAGCAGCAGGGCAGGGCGTTCCGGGTGCGTCTGGCGCAGTTCGGCCAGACGGTATTCGGCCTGATAGCTGTCCATGTCGATCACGCTGGCTTCCGCCTCAATGGTATCGACCACGACGCAAGCATTGCGGCAGGGGCCTTGGCACATCAGGCGCAAGGCGTTGCGCTGGCGTTCGTCCATGCCCACTGCGGCAAGGCGTAGTGCGCGTCGTTCGAGTGGTGTGCTCATGTTCAGTGAGCGGATTGCGCCTGAATTTCCAGGCCGGGATCAAGCGACAGCAGCAGGGCTTCCACTAACAACGCCACATCGCGCCGTTGGCGGGCATCCACCTCGAACACCGGCACTTTCAGGCCGGCACGCGTCAGATGCCGTTGGTAGGTGAGCAGGTCGGGCGAGCTGTGGCTGTCGGTGCGGGTGATGCCCAGCACGAAACCGGCTTTGTCGATGAACGGTTTGAATGCGTCGATGAACTTGTCCAGGTCGGCAAGCGGTTGCGGGCGTGCGTTGCTGATCAGCAATACCAGCCCGATGGCGCCTTCCGACAAAATCTGCCACATGAAATCGAAGCGCTCCTGGCCCGGCGTGCCGTACAGGTGTATGCGTTCGCTGCCATCCAGCTTGAGCACACCGTAATCCAGCGCCACCGTGGTCTTTTCCTTGACGAAGCGGGTGTGGTCACTCGCCGCCGCTTCGGTTTCTATCGGTGGCACATCGCTCAGTGCGGTGATGGCCGTGGTTTTTCCGGCGCCGACAGGGCCGGAAAAGATGATTTTGTGATGGGCCAAATGGCCTCCCTATATTTATGTTCTGGATATGTCGGACGGCGATTTCCCGCCGTCCGGCAGCGGCAAAGAATCAAACGATCTTGGAAATGCTCTCCGCCGCGCGCTTCACGTCCAGAAAAATCAGGCCAAGTTTGGCGCTGGCCTTGGTCATCACGGCCAGCACCGCATCGGCGCCGGCGTTGGTGAGCAGCACATAGCCGTTGCGGCCTTTGATCAGCACCTGTTCCAGTTGCCCGCGCGACAGTTCCTGTGCGGTGCGGCCGCCCAGCGCCAGAATGGCGGCGCTCATCGCCCCGATGCGGTCTTCCTCCAGCCCGGCGGGCAGCAAGGAAGCCATCATCAGGCCATCGGTGGAAATCACGGCGGCGGCCTCGATGTCCGCCGAAGAGCCGTTCAAGTCGCTGAGGATGGATTTCAACATATCGTCACGCATGGTTATTTCTCCTGATTGGGTAATAGTTAGCCCGCAGTTGGATTGCTGGCTTGGATGAGGGGAATGCTGTCGCCCAGACGCCGAACCAGCGCCCAAAGCAACCGCGTAAAAGAAGGATGGTTGAGGCGTGGGCGGCCACCGATGACCAGGGCAAACCATTTCGTGCCGATGCACAACGGCCAGACGCCGAGCTGGCTGTGGCCGGCTGCGTCGATCATGCCCCAGGCGCCGGGGCCGAGCCGCTCCGCTTCGCCGAGTATGCGGCGACAGCGGAAAGCCAGCGCGATGGCATCCGCGCTGATCGCGGCAATCGGCTGAGCCTGGCTTTCGTTGAAGCCGCTGAAGGCAATCTGCAAGCCCTGCTGATCCGCCAGCATGGCCTGACCGGTACTGCTGAGGTCGGGCAACAACGTCGGCAGCAGGCGTTCAAGGGTATCTGTTGGCGCCTGTTCGGGTTCTTCCAGACCCCAGATCCAGCCCAGGCCCTCCAGGCGCGCGACTGTCTCCAATATCCGCGTTGGTTCGCTGCTGCCCAGCCACTCCTGCCACGGCGCCTCGCCACAACGCGGCGTCCAGGCGGCGTGTAACAGGCTGAACAGTAGGGCTCTGTCCTGACTGGCTTCCTGGGTGGCTGTTGCATGGAAGGCGCCAGCAGGTGTGATGCAAAGATGAAGATCTTCGCGCAGGGTGTTCATGAGCGGACTCCGGGAAGTTGCGGGCTGATCAAGGGGACGCCACGAAAGGGTGGGGCGAGGACAGCGTGGACATTGTCGAGAACCGGTCGCTCGGGTACCGCGCCACGGGTCAGCCAATCCAGGAAGAATTCACCTTGCTCAGCGCTCAGATGCGGCTGTGCCAGGGCATAGAGGCGGTTTGCCAGCGCCCCGCCGCGGCCGTTCAGTACGATGAATAGATCCATCAATGCGCCGCAGACCAGTTCCTGCTGCGGCCGTTCCAGGCAGAGAAGAACGCGCCGCACATGCGCGGTCAGATCATTCGGGTCGCGCGCGATGACATAGGCCAGGTGCGCTGCCATCGGCTCGGCTGGGTACCAGGCCGGCAAGCGCAAGCCATGCCCGGCGCCCTGCCAGAAGACAGGCGCCATGCCCGGCAGATGAATGTCTGTCGATGCCGGCTGATAGCTTGTCCCGTTCATGACGAGAAAATGCATGATTGCTCCCTTAGCCTCATACCCTGAATTTGTGCCCACAACTTCGGCTTGCACGTTGCTGCGCTGATGCGCAAATTCTTATTGTTGCTGCGGTTTGTTTCGTTCTTCAGCTCGTATTGTTGTTTTATGCGTTACGCGTAGGGTGCTTTCTACGAATACCCCTGGATTATGTAAGTGTATCGGTTACGTTGGAATTTTCTTAAATCGGACAGACGCTCGCAACTGCGCGGCCTGTTGCCCGACTATCGACCGCTGGGCAACTTCAACAACGTGTATGGCTTTATCTGCCCAACTGCCGGGGCAACGTAAAGGTGCGGGTGTTCATCGACTGGCTGGTCGCGCGGCAGCGGAACGGTCTTAAGCAAAGTCGCCCGATACCACCCGGATGTAATCCTCCAGCAGGCCACCGCCTTGAAAGCGCGTATCGAGTACGCTGAGGGTGACCATGCGATCCAGCCGGAAGCTGCGGTATTCGCTGCGCAGTTCGCACCATGCGCCGAGCGTCCAGGTCTCGCCCCAGAAGAACAGGCCAAGCGGCCAGACTGTGCGTTGGCTGGCTGCGCCGTCGGCGCGGGTGTAGTCGAAAACCACCTTGCGCGATTCACCGATGGCGCGGCGCAACAGGCCGAGCGGCGCGATCATCTGCGGCGGCACGTGGAAATCCGGCACCAACAAGGCCTGTTCGTCCATTCGCTGTTTCAGCGCCGGCGGCAGCACGGCTTCGATTTTCAGCAAAGCGCGTTCGGCGGCGCGGCCGAGTTCCGGGTCGGACCAGCCTTGCACCATGCGGCTACCCAGCGCCAGCGCGGCGAGTTCGTCGGCATCGAACATCAGTGGCGGCAACTGGAAGCCGCCGCGCATCAGATAGCCGACGCCCGCCTCGCCGGCCACCGGCACGCCGGACAGCGACAGATCGGCGATGTCGCGGTAGATGGTGCGTTCGGATACCTGCAAGGCTTCGGCCAGCTCACGCGCAGTCACCGCGCGGCGACGGCCGAGCAGCAGGACGATCTGGAACAGGCGGTCGGCACGGCGCATGAATCAACTCCTGACAGGACGTTGTCAGCATAACAGCGCCCTCCTGACATCAGGCTGTCAGGAGGGCGGTTGCAGAATGACGTCTCCCTACAACTGAACAAGGAGATTGTCATGAACACCGTAATCAGCTGGTTCGAGATTCCCACCGCCGATCTGGAACGCGGCATCCGCTTTTACGAAACCGTGCTGGACGTCAGTCTGAAACGGGAAAGCATGGGGCCGGTACAGATGGCCCTGTTTCCCCATGATGACGAAGACACGGTAGGCGGCGCATTGACCTTCATGCCGGACGGACAACAGCCAGGCGGCAATGGCAGCATCGTCTATCTGTTCGCCGGTGACGATCTGAGCGTGGCGCTGGCGCGGGTCGAACCGGCCGGCGGCGGTGTCATGGTGCCGAAAACGCTGATCACGCCGGAAATCGGCTACTTTGCCGTGTTCTGCGATTGCGAAGGCAATCATGTCGGCTTGTATTCGATGCATTGACGTTCAACCAAGGGGGACGCGCCACAACCGTATGCGGGCAGGTTCTGCAACGGGTAGAGTGCCGGTGAACCCTTATGGAATCAGGAGATTGCCGATGAATGACCTCACCCGCTGCGCTTGGTGCGGCGCCGAACCGTACTACGTCGCCTATCACGACACCGAATGGGGTGTGCCGCTGCACGACGAGCGGGCGCTGTTCGAATTCCTGACTCTGGAAGGTGCACAGGCCGGGCTGTCGTGGTCGACCATCCTGAAGAAGCGCGAAGGCTACCGGCGCGCGTTCGACAATTTCGATGCCGAACGCATCGCCCGCTACGGCGAGGCCGATGTTGCGCGTCTGCTGGCCGATGCCGGCATCGTGCGCAATCGGCTGAAAATCGCATCGACCATCGCCAATGCCCGCGCCACGCTAGCCATCCACGAGGAATTTGGCGGCCTCGATGCGTATTTCTGGCGTTTTGTTGATGGCCGTCCGATCCAGAATGCCCGGACCGAACTCAGTCAGGTGCCGGCCAGCACGCCGTTATCCGACACGATCAGCCGCGACCTGAAACAGCGCGGCTTCAAGTTCGTCGGCAGCACCATCGTCTACGCCCACATGCAAGCGACCGGCATGGTCAATGACCATCTGGTGAGTTGCTTCCGGCATCGGGAGTTGGTGGAGATGGCAGGAAAGGACGTCTGACCTATTCCAGTGCGAGCCGATAGCCGACGCCGGACACGGTGAGCAGGCCGCCTTCCTGTCGCGGGGCGATGGCCATCACGCCACGCACGCGCATGGTGGCCTTCAGCGGCACATAGAGATAGTGGCTGGCCGGCAGCGTGTCGGTGCCACAACCGGCGGATTCGCCGTGATCCAGCGCCCATTGCAGTCGATTCGCTACCCGCGTTGTTACCCAGCTCCACCAGAATCAGATCGATATCCGGCGCAATGGCGCCGATGCGCGTACTGAAACGACGCTGCCAGGGAAAGCGGTAAGCGCTCCAGCCGACCGAGCGGCGGCCTAGCACCATCAATTGGCGCATCAAGGAAAGGCAGAAAACCGCTGATTCAGCAGCGCGGCAGTCCCGGGCGGTTTAGCAGGGTGTCGGCAAATACTTCGTCACCCTGGCGGAGAGATCGAGTTCGCCCCGGTTTGATCGAGTCATTGATTGCCGGACGATTGTGGCGACATTCGCACGGAAGTGGACTTCAGTCCGTAGGATGGGCCAAGCGTAAGCGGGCCCATCTACGTTCACTTGCCCCCCGCGCCTTACATTCAGCGGCGCAGGGAGCCCGACTCGGATTTACTTCAGGTCAAAACGGTCGGCGTTCATCACCTTGCTCCAAGCGGCGACGAAGTCACGCACGAACTTCTCCTGGTTGTCGTCCTGCGCATAGACCTCGGCGTAAGCACGCAGGATGGAGTTGGAGCCGAAAACAAGATCCGCCCGGGTTGCGGTCCACTTGACCTGGCCGGTCTTGCGGTCGCGGACTTCGTACAGGTTGCTGCCGGCAGGCTTCCACTGGTAGGCCATGTCGGTCAGGTTGACGAAGAAGTCATTGCTCAACGAGCCAACGCGGTCGGTAAAAACACCGTGCGCTGAGCCGCCGTAATTGGTGCCCAGCACGCGCATGCCGCCCACCAAAGCGGTCATTTCATGCGCGGTCAGGCCCAGAAGCTGGGTGCGGTCGAGCATCAGTTCTTCAGCGCTGACGACGTAGTCCTTCTTCAACCAGTTGCGGTAGCCGTCCGCGACCGGTTCCAGCACGTCGAACGAAGCAGCATC
The DNA here is from genome assembly GCA_945897865.1 of Tepidiphilus sp. J10. Lineage (GTDB taxonomy): Bacteria > Pseudomonadota > Gammaproteobacteria > Burkholderiales > Thiobacillaceae > PFJX01. Next base: position 3,463 of record CAMDHJ010000139.1, on the reverse strand, counting down.
GGTCTGCTCGACGGTGGCATCACCCCGTCCCGGTGCGAAAGGCACGGCGACATCGAAGCCGGCTGCTTTGGCCGCTTGTTCGACGCCGACATTGCCGGCCAGCACGATGACATCGGCAACACTGGCACCGGTCTCGGCAGCAATACCTTCCAGCACCGACAGCACCTTGGCCAGACGCGCGGGCTCGTTGCCTTCCCAGTCTTTTAGCGGAGCCAGGCGAATGCGCGCGCCGTTGGCACCGCCGCGCTTGTCAGAGCCTCGGAAGGTGCGGGCGCTGTCCCAGGCGGTGCTGACCATGTCACCAATGCTCAGGCCGCTGGCTACGATTTTTGCCTTTACTGCGGCGACATCGTAGTCCTTGCTACCGGCGGGTACAGGGTCTTGCCAGATCAGGTCTTCGCTGGGCGCATCCGGGCCGATGTAGCGCGCCTTCGGGCCCATGTCACGGTGGGTCAGCTTGAACCAGGCGCGGGCGAATACTTCGGAGAAGTAGGCCGGGTCTTTATGGAAGCGCTCGGAAATCTTGCGATATTCCGGGTCCATCTTCATCGCCATGTCGGCGTCGGTCATGATCGGGTTGTAGCGGATCGAGGGGTCTTCGACATCGACCGGCTTGTCTGCTTCCTTGATGTTGATCGGCTCCCACTGATGCGCGCCGGCGGGGCTCTTCTTCAACTCCCAGTCGTAGCCGAGCAGCAGGTCGAAGTAGCCGTTGTCCCACTTTGTCGGATGGGTGGTCCAGGCACCTTCGAGGCCGCTCGATACCGTGTCACGACCGACGCCGCGCGTGGTGTGGTTCTGCCAGCCGAAGCCTTGTTCCTCAATCTCCGCGCCTTCCGGGCTGGGGCCGAGGTTGGCAGCGCTGCCGTTGCCATGGCACTTGCCGACGGTGTGGCCGCCGGCGGTCAGCGCGACGGTCTCTTCATCGTTCATTGCCATACGCTCGAAGGTCACGCGGACATCGCGGGCGGTCTTCAGCGGGTCGGGCTTGCCGTCGACGCCTTCCGGGTTGACGTAGATCAGCCCCATCATCACGGCGGCGAGCGGGTTTTCCAGATCGCGTTCGCCAGCTGAACTGGACTGATAGCGGCTGTTGGCGCTGCCGCTGGGGGCGAGCCATTCCTTTTCCGAGCCCCAGTAGGTGTCCTTCTCCGGGTGCCAGATATCCTCGCGGCCGAACGCAAAACCGAAGGTCTTCAGGCCCATCGACTCATAGGCGATGGTGCCGGCATAAGCGATCAGATCGGCCCAGCTCAGCTTGTTGCCGTACTTCTTCTTGATCGGCCACAGCAGGCGGCGGGCCTTGTCCAGGTTGACGTTGTCGGGCCAGGAGTTGATCGGCGCAAAGCGCTGATTGCCGGTACCGGCGCCGCCGCGCCCGTCGGCGATGCGATAGGTGCCGGCTGCATGCCAGGACATGCGAATCATCAAGCCGCCGTAATGTCCCCAGTCGGCCGGCCACCAATCCTGGCTGTCGGTCATCAAGGCCGTAAGGTCATTCTTGAGTGCGGCGAAGTCGAGTTTCTGCACCTCTTCGCGATAGTTGAAGTCCGCGCCCAGCGGGTTGGTCTTGGCATCGTGCTGGTGCAGGATGTCGAGGTTGAGCGCCTTCGGCCACCATTCCATATTCGACATGCTGGTAGCGGTTGCGCCACCATGCATCACAGGGCATTTGCCCGAGGATTGCGCGTTATTGCCTTCCATGTTCATCTCCAGTCGTAGTTGTGTAACAGGTACGGGTGAATTTATTGACGTGTAAGAAAGGTAAACGGGATGGCAACAGTTGATTCTCTTGCTGCCACTTCAGGCGCAGAGCACTTTCCCAAACGACAATTCAGGTTAGCACTGGCGATGCCGCGCAAAGCCATTCAAGCCGATGGTTTTTCTGAATGAGAGCGATTGCTGATTTGAATCAGATGGCGGCCAGCGGGCGCACCATCATGTCAGCCTTGATACCAGCAAGTAGGGCGAAAAAGCCGGCGGTTTCTTGCCGGCGCCTTCCGCCATAAACACTGCCCCCAGCACTGCCCCAGTTCCATCCAAACCGTCTGGCGATGGACAATTCAACCTTTCCGAATTCACTACACCGACCATGCCCGCCCGCAAGTCCGCCTCCCGCAAAACGAATTCCCGCACTCCAGTAGAGCCGCGCCTCTCCCGTTTGCGCCGCCCCGGCGATCTGGCTGTCGATGAGTGGCAGATCAAGCTGCGTCGGCAGTTCGGGCTGGAGCAGTCTTTTCTGCTGGAGAACCTGGGCAGCGAACCGGTGTTTTCCGAATTCGCGGTGACTAATCCGGCCAGCAAGGGGCGGTATCGAGTGGTGATTCGTGGCGCCGGCCTGGGCGAGAACTTCTGTAGCTGCCCCGATTTCGCGACCAACGATCTGGGCACCTGCAAGCACATCGAATTCACCCTTGGCCGGCTGCAAACCAGGCGCGGCGGCAAGACGGCGTTGAAGCGGGGATACCAGCCGCCATTCAGCGAATTGTTCCTCGACTACGCCGGGCAGCGTCGGATCCGCCTGCGTCTGGGGTCGGAGGCGCCGGCAAAGTTGGCTGACCAGGCGGCCAAGTTGTTCGATGCCGACGGGGCGTTGAACCCCGCGAACTATCCGCGTTTCGACGCCTTCCTGGCGAGCGCGGCGAAGCTGGGCCACGAATTGCGCGCCTATGACGATGTGCTGGCTTTTCTCGCCGAGAGCCGCGATGCCGACGCGCGGCGGGCGGTCCTGGCCAAGGCTTATCCCAAGGGGGCGGGCGACGCCGGTTTGAAATCGCTGCTGCAGGTACCGCTCTACCCGTATCAGGCCGAAGGTGCGCTGTTCGCCGCCCGCAGCGGTCGCGCCCTGATCGGCGACGAAATGGGCTTGGGCAAGACCATCCAGGCCATCGCGGCGGCGGAATTGTTCGCCCGCCATTTCGGCGCCGAACGGGTGCTGGTGGTCTGCCCGACTTCGCTGAAACACCAATGGAAGCGGGAAATCGCCAAGTTTTCCGGGCGCGAGGCGACGATCATCGGCGGCCTGCGCGCGAGCCGGCAGACGCTCTACAAACAGGCCGACTTCTGCAAGATCACCAACTATGAAGCCATCGTGCGCGACCTCGACTTGATCCAGGAATGGGCGCCGGATCTGGTGATCGTCGACGAGGCACAGCGGATCAAGAACTGGAACACCCATGCCGCCCGCGCGCTGAAGCGGATCAAGAGCCCCTATGCCGTTGTGCTGACCGGCACACCGCTGGAAAACCGTCTGGAGGAACTCATTTCCATCGTCCAGTTCGTCGATCAACACCGCCTGGGCCCCACCTGGAAATTGCTCGACGAACATCAGCAACGCGACGAATTCGGCAAGGTGATCGGCTACGTCGGCCTCGACCGCATCGGCGCCACGCTCGCCCCCATCCTGCTGCGCCGACGTAAGGCGGAAGTGCTGGAGCAACTGCCGGAACGGGTGGACAACACC
>CAMDHJ010000138.1 GCA_945897865.1 Tepidiphilus sp. J10 | reverse complement strand
TTTTCAACCGCCTGCTTCCACATGTGGATGCCGATGTAGGTGGCTTCCATCGGGTCGTTGGTGACCACGGTATCGGCCTTGGGCAGCTTGTTCTTCTTCGCCCAGTCCTTGTACATGGCGATGAACTTGGTGTTTTCCGGGTTCTTGATCGACTGGAAGTAGTTCCATGCCGCCAGGTGGCCTTGCAGCGGCTTGGTATCGACGCCGCGCAGTTCCTCCTCGCCCACCGAGAAGGCGACGACCGGCACAGCCGAAGCCTTCAGGCCGGCGTTGCCGAGCTCCTTGTAGAACGGCACGTTGGAGTCGCCGTTGATGGTGGACACCACAGCGGTCTTCTTGCCTTCGCCGGCGAACTTCTTGATCTTGGCGATGATGGTTTGATAGTCGCTATGACCGAACGGGGTGTACTCCTCCATGATGTCGGCCTCGGCCACACCCTTGGATTTCAGAAAGGCACGCAGGATCTTGTTGGTGGTACGCGGATAGACGTAGTCGGTACCCAGCAGCACCCAGCGCTTGGCGGAACCGCCATCCTTGCTCATCAGGTATTCGACGGCAGGAATGGCTTGCTGATTCGGCGCAGCGCCGGTGTAGAACACATTTTTCTCCAGCTCTTCGCCTTCGTACTGCACCGGGTAGAACAGCAGGCCGTTCAGCTCCTTGAACACCGGCAGAACGGATTTGCGTGAAACGGAGGTCCAGCAGCCGAACACCACATCGACCTTGTCCTTGGACAGCAGTTGACGCGACTTCTCGGCGAACAGCGGCCAGTTGGAAGCCGGATCAACCACCACAGCTTCCAGTTTCTTGCCCATCACGCCGCCGGACTTGTTGATCTGGTCAATGGTCATCAGCGCGGTTTCTTTCAACGCTGTTTCGGAAATCGCCATCGTGCCGGACAGCGAATGCAGGATGCCGACCTTGATGGTATCGGCGGCGAAAGCGGACAGGCTGGTCAGGCCGGCGGCGGCCATCGCGACAGTGAGCGTGGCGGCCTTGATGAAGTTACGACGATGCATGGAGGGCTCCTGAAGGTAAGTGGGCGGGACTGAACATCGGTAGAGCAGTCGGGGCCAGATTACGGAGACACAGCGGACCGCGGTATACGTCAGATTGCGTAGAGGGGTTTCGTCCCGGGTTCCGCCTCACTTGATTGGCGTCGCTTTCCGATCAAATGCGGCAAAATTGCCAACGTGGCTTTACCATCAACCCGGTTTCCCTTACTCAGTGCTTGTTCGCCATCGACCTCCATGCCCGCCAACAGTATCCGCGTCAGCGCGTCTGTCTCCTTCAAGGGCGAGACGCAGCAACTCGAAACCATCCTCGACCTGGATCGCATCGGCTGCGAGCCGGGCGAGATGCCGAATTTCCATCAACACCTCGCCAGCGCGTGCGGCATCGACCCGTATTCCTGTCTGTATGAATCCCTCGAATCGCATGAACTCGATTTCTCCGATCCGACCGGAGCGGCAGTGCCGGCTTGTCGTGACGGCGGTTTCGACTGGGCATGGTTCGAGCAAGCCAGACGTGAAGAACTCGACTGGCAATCGGTCAACACCATCGCCACGGCGTTGCTCAACTCGGACGAACTGGCTGCGCGACCGGAACTGAAACCGCTGATGCTGGCGGTGTATCGCGCCGGCCGGGCCAGCGCCTGCTAGTCCGGCTCCGCCGCTTAAGTGATTCGACGCCGTGATCAAGAAAAAGCAGAAATTCCCGCTGCACCCGAAACACCCCGAACGCATTTGCTGGGGCTGCGACAAATATTGCCCGGCGGATGCGCTGATGTGCGGCAACGGCTCCGGCCGCACCGAGCACCCGATGGAAAGCATGGGTGAGGATTGGTACAAGTGGGGCGACTGGGCGAAGGACTTCGACCCGGATTGGAAGGGGCCGGAGTAGGTCACGGCAAGCCTTATTTCACTACAAGCCAAAGCGCACCGTCATTCCCGCATTCGCTGGAATGACGAGATTTTGTAGGGTGCGCCGTGTGTACCGTTCGTCGCCTGGTCAGCGCCGATTGCCTCGCGAAAAGAGCAGCCAGTTGGCCCACCGCCCAGCGCAAAACGAGTTTTAATAACGAAACAACTGGGAGATCGAGCATTGATTGATGGAATGCCGTCAGAAAAGTCCGGGCCAGGTTCATGAAATATCCGGGCTAATGGCGTTGCGCCAGCCAGCCGATCAGGGTACCCGCTTCCAGCGGACGGCTATACAGATATCCCTGGCCTTGCTGGCATCCCAGTTCTCGCAGGAAGTCAGCCTGGGCATGGGTTTCCACGCCTTCGGCGACCACTTCCAGATTCAGGCTACGGGCTAGTGCGACGATGGCGTGGGTGATGGCTGCGTCTTCCTCGTCTTCCGGCAGATTCTTGACGAATGCACGGTCGATTTTCAGGGTATCGATGGGCAGGCGCTTGAGGTAGGCAAGGGAGGAATAGCCGGTGCCGAAATCGTCGATGTACACCTTGATACCAAGCTCGCCGAGACAGGTAAGCACCGCCACAGCGGGCTCAAGATGCTCAATCAGCAAAGTTTCCGTGACCTCTACTTCGATTGCCCGGGCTACCAGGCTGTACTCGCGTAGCAGATCCTCGATACGCCGTGGCAGGTTTCTTTTCAGTACTTGTCGCCCCGCCAGATTGACCGCGATGGGGATGTCATGACCGAGCTCCAGGAGTTGCCGGGAGAAACGGCAGGCTTCTTCCAGAACCCAGTCACCGACTGTGACAATGAGCTCGGTCTGCTCCAGGATGGGAATGAACCGGTCTGGCGCGACCTCGCCAAGTTCCGGGTTTTTCCAGCGTAACAACGCTTCCAGGCCGGTAATACGCCCATCAGTCAGCGCCACTTTGGGTTGGTAATGCAGACTGAACTCGCCCTGTTCCAGGGCCAGGCGCAGGCATTGCTGCATCACCAGCCGTTCGCTGGCTTGCGATGTGAGATCAAGGGTAAAGAACTGGAAATTGGCGCGGCCCTGTTCCTTGGCGCGATACATGGCGGTGTCGGCATTCCGGGTCAGTCCCTCAAGGTCGTCCGCATCGCGCGGGAACAGGGTAATGCCGATGCTGGCGCTGACCGCTACCGCATGGCCGATCAGGTCGATCGGTGCGGCAATGCTGTCGAGGATGTTTTGCGCGATCGTGGCGGCGGCGTCAGGCGCTTCAATCCCTTCCAGGATGACGGTGAATTCGTCGCCGCCGAGGCGGGCCACGGTATCGGACCCTCGTACGCAACTCTGCAGCCGCAGGCTGGCTTCCTTCAGCAAGGCATCGCCCGCTGCATGGCCGAGGCTGTCGTTGATAGTCTTGAAGTTGTCCAGATCGATGAACATCAGCGCCAACGCCCGATTGCTGCGGCGTGCCTGACTGATGGCATGGACCAGACGATCTTGAAACAGGGCGCGGTTAGGCAGTTGAGTCAGGACATCATGGTGGGCTAGGTAGTGCAGCTTTTCCTGGAATTCCATGCGATCGGTAATGTCCTTGCCGGTGGAGACGAAATGGATAATCTGCCCCGACGCATTCTTCAGCGGGGTGATGGTCTTCTCCTCGTAGAACAAGTCACCGTTCTTGCGTCGGTTGATCATCACCTCGCGGAAAGGCTCGCCACTGCGAATCGTCGTCCAAAGCTGTTGATAGAGCGATTCCGGCTGGTGGCCTGATTTCAACATGGCAAAGGTTTGGCCTTCTGCTTCTTCGAACGAATATCCCGACATGCGTTCGAATGCGTGGTTGACGTATTCGATGCGCCCGTCACTATCGGTGATGACCACGGCGTCATCGGTTTGCTCCACCGCCATGGACAGCTTTCTCATCACGGCTTCAGCCTGATTTCGCTCCTCTATTTCCCGTGACAGCATATCGTTGGTCAGAACCAGTTCTTCGGTACGTTCCTGAACCCGCGTCTCCAGTCCCTCATTGGCTTGGCGCAGTTCCGCCTCGGCTCGATCGCGGCTGTGCCGCTCCCGCTTCAGCAAAGCCAGAATAAACAGGGCCAGGACGAGCACGCTGAAGATACTCAGGCCAGTATTGCGGATCAGCCGCGTGCGTTTTTCCAGCAGCAGATGCTGCACGGGCAGCGCATTGATGATCCAGCGCGTGCCCCGAACCGGCTGCGCATAACCAATCAACGTCTGCTCCGCTGGGCTTAGACGGGATTTTCCATTTAGCAGGTCGCGTCCGCCCTGCTCGGTGACCTCGATCAGACCCGGTTGTTCTGCATGAGTAAGAACCAGGCGGAAATCCTGCACGCTGTTGTCGCGCAGAATTGAGACCAGCAACTCGGGCGTGAAGCTGGCAAATAATGCCCCCTCAGGCGAAGCAGTGCCCCACGACACCATGATGTCGAAATGATGACGTGACGGCCCCGGATGGATATAGGGCAGGTGGCGACTCCAGTCGCCGGTGAATGAATGGATGTCAGCCTGGCAGAGAGGCCCGACCCTTTCACCAAAGTCTTCGTAGAGCAACGCGCCATGTGCATTGGTCAGCGTCAGCGCGTAGTAGCCAGGAAAGTACCCCTCCAATCGCTGTGACAGTTGGTCGAACAGAACCTGATCGTTCGGAGCGCGCGTCAGCCCATGCAGCAGGCTGCTATTAGCATCCGCAAACAGGCGCAGTGCGATCCTCAGATCGGAGATTTTCGAGCTGATCTGTGCCGCCACATTGGTTGTTGCATCCTGCATCCGATGTTGCCGGAAGTCGACGATCTGACGGTAGTCGTAATAGCCATTCCAGGCGAATTGCGCTACGGCACCTAACGTTGCCAGGAACACCAAGGCATGGATACACATGCGCCAATGGCCGACCTTGCAAGCAGCAAAGGCGCTAAGGCGCTGACCACGACTTTTGGTCACTTCAGCCAAAATCGGGCCCTGCTGGAAGCAATAAACTCAAGGTGTAAGGCTATCGCCGTCATATCCGTCCTTTTTTGCTCAGTTCGAGTCTGTCATTTTTGTCTTGCTTTGCAAAGACAATGACGGTCTTTCCAGCAGCCAGGCAGCCAAGGCGGTTAGCCAAACCTTTTTATGGGCGACGGATAGATATGCAAAATGACTTCACTATCTCTTTGCTGCAAGGTGATAGTGATCCAGATCGCTGGGCTGGAGGACGTGCAGGCGGTCCTTGATGGTCAGACCAGGAGCGACGATCAGAAAACCGTGCCCAAATTTCATGAGTGCAGCCCCGATTGCGCTTTAGATGAATATCGGAGAGAGGCATTGCCCTCAATTTATGTTCGAGTTTTCATGACCTGCCATGAGCTGCAAAGGCAGCGTCAGCACTTTTCCCATCCGGCCCATCGCCAGATTCACCGCTGACTTGCGGGTTTCCACGCCCAGCTTCTCGAACACATGTTCCAATGCATGTTAACCGAGTGCGGGCTGGTGTTGAGAGTATCGCCAATGTCCTTGTTGGTCTTGCCTTTGGTCACCCAGAACAGGGCTTCCGCTTCGCAGCGTCAGGCGCGAAGGAAAATAGGGGACGCAACACGGTATTTCGATTTAGGAACTGGCTTGAGAGGCGGCGGCGAGTTGCAAGATGGGTCGGTCGATGACATCAAAGCCAAGCCGTTCAAGTGCTGGTTGGCTCGGGTTGGTTGCAAGGGGTGATGGAAATTGCCCCGGAACTGCCCGCTAGCGGGCAAACCACCAGGCACACACGGCAACCCAGCCAATCAGCGTCAGCGCAGCCCACGCCCGTGGCGTGGCAATGGCTTCGTCCGGGTTGCCGCGTTTGTAGCCGGTAAGCATCGCCCGAACCAGATTCTCGCGGTGCAGAAGGCTGCCGACGATGACGCCTGCGACATGTAAGCCGACCACCATCAACATTGCGGCGGAAAGGCCTTCGTGCAGTTCTTCAACCACGTCACCACCGATGTCCTGATAGACCAGCCAGCCGCTTGCGCCGCTTAGTAGTCCCAGTGCCAAGAGTGAGAGGATTGCCCAGGCGCCGGCCGGGTTGTGACCCGTTGTGTGCGGTGGTTTGCCGATGCGCAGACCCTTGAGATAGTTGATGACGCTGGCCGGGCCGCGCACAAAACTGGCGAAACGTGCGTGATGCGTGCCGATCAGGCCCCAGACCAGACGAAACAGAACGACGCCAATCAATGTGCCGCCCGCGTAGGCATGCACCAGCCGCCATTCTTCGCTGTCGCCGGTCAACCAAGCCAAAGTGAAGGCGCCAACCAGCAGCCAGTGGCCGAGGCGTACCGGCCAGTCCCAGACCCGTATTTTGTCCATGTTCAGTCCTCCCAGCGCTGGCCGTTGGGCATCAGGATGTCCCTTTCACGGAAGCTGCCTTCTGCGGCTTTGGTATGGCAGGCGGCGCAGTTGGATGCGCTCCTGACCTTGGTGTGCGTCCAATTGGCGCGTGCAACTTCGCGATGTTCGCGGGTGAACCAGGCCGTACCGGTCAGACGCGGTAGTTCAGTGTCGTTGCTGGTAGCAACGGAGGAAGAGAACGATTTTCCGCGTGCGGCATTGCGCACCAGAAAGTCCTCGATGATGCGTCGTGTTTTCGGGTCGAGGCTGGCGTTGTCGCCGTAATGTTGATCCAGCTGGGCCATGATTTGCCGCCAATCTTTGGCCTGCATCAGTTGCGGTGGAAATGCGAGATGGCAACTGGTGCATTCCGTTTTGAAAACAGCGGGTGTGTCGGCGGGCAAGGGTAGATTGTCGGCCTGTGCCGTGAATGGCAAGGCAGATGCAAGGCAGAGCAGGGTGGTGGCGAGGCGCAGGATGTTCATCTCAACGTACCTCCATCAGGAAGGCGATGAAATCGGCTTTTTCTGCTGAGCTGCATTCGCGTCCGACTACCTCGGTGCAATTGCGGCGAAACCATTTCTCGACCTTTTCCGGATCGGTGAAGCGATCTGCGTTCGCAGCCGGCGCCAACGGCTTGATTGTCTTGCTGGTGACGGCATGGCTGCCGGAATTCATGGGCTTGTCGCTATGGCAGCTAGTGCAGGCCGGCATCCTGGACGAATTCGCAAAGCGCTGTCGGAAGAACGTGGCGCCACGTTGGGCCGAGGGTTGGAAACCGGAAGATTGCTTTGCAGCTTGGCTGCGATAGTCGTGGATCAGCGAGGCAGGTGTCGATGCTTGGGCTGTTGCAACAAACAGACAGGCCAGGATGGCAAGGGTGGTTTTCATGGGCGATTCTCCGGGGCTGGTTCAATATGGCCCGCAGTGTCACAACCGAAACTTAAACCCAGCTTAGCGCGCAGCTCTGTCAGCCTTGGGCCTGTCTGACCATGTTTCAGTCCACACGACCGGTTCCCATCCTGCCCATTGCCAGATTCGCCGCCGCCGTGCGGGTTTCCACGCCTAGCTTCTCGAAAACGTGCTCCAGGTGCTTGTTGACCGTGCGCGGGCTGGATTCGAGGATTTCGCCAATGTCCTTGCTGGTCTTGCCTTTGGTGACCCAGAACAGGACTTCCGCTTCGCGCTGGGTCAGGCGGAAGGCGGCGATCAGGTTTTCGATGGCGGTCTGATGGTTTTCTTCGTGCAGCACCAGCAGCCACTCGCCTTCGTGTCCGAGTTTGCTTGGGTCGTGCAGGCTGGCGAGGAGGCGGCGGTTGTGCAGGCTAGCGAGTAGAGGTGGTTCACGGTTTTCCTGTATCGCCAGTTTTGCCTCGCTCAACCATGCGATCAAACGTGGCGGTGTCAGGTCGTCGTGCATGCTCAGATATTCGGCCAGTAGCCGCCGTGCGAGCGGGGTTTGCCAGAGCAGTTGGGCATCGCTGGCACGCACTACGACGGTGGCCTGGCCGAAGGCGTCCAGCGCGCTGCGTGCCTGTTTCATCTGGCGCGCGTTTTGCATGTGGGCGGCGATGCGGGCGAGTACTTCCTGCGGTCGGATGGGTTTGGTGACGTAGTCGGCGCCGCCGGCGGCGAAGGCGGCGACGACGTGTTCGGTTTCGGTCAGGCCGGTCATGAACACGATGGGAATGTGCTGCGTGCTGAAGTCGGCTTTCAGCCGGCGGGCGACCTCGAAGCCGTCCATGCCGGGCATCAGCGCGTCGAGCAGGATGACGTCGGGCCGGCTTTGGCGTGCGCGTTGCAGTGCAGATTCGCCGTTGGTAGCGACCAGCACGGTGTAGCCGGACTCATCCAGCGCGTCGTGCAACAGCGAGAGGTTTTCCGGAATGTCGTCGACGATCAGGACGACATCGCTGTTGAGCGGATTAATCGACATCGGGGCGGGCATGGGGATGTTCGGCAAGGGCTTTGCGGATGATTTCCTGCATGGAATCAAACTGGAACTGTTTTGCCAACCGGCGCATGACTTCCACAAATTCCAGATGCACCGGGTCGGCGGCGATATCGTCGAGTTTGCCGCTGATGCCGCGTGGATAGCCGAGTTCGATCTGCGCCTGCAGTGCGCGCAAGGCGTCGGGCGGCGGTGCATGCCATTCCGTTGGCGGCGGTGCGCTGGCGGGTTCCGGTGCGACATCGGCGCTGACCCATTCCAGTTTCAGGCGTTGGCCGATCCAGGTCAGCAGGTCGTCGATACGCACCGGCTTGGTGATGAAGTCTTCCGCCCGCATGCCAACCTCGTTGTCGTTGCCCTGGTCGAACGCATTGGCCGAGATGATGACGATCTGGGCATCGCTGAGGCCGCCCTCGCGTAGGCGGCGGATGGTCTCCCAGCCATCCATGCCGGGCATCGCCAGGTCCATGCAGATAAGGTGCGGTTTGAAGCGCGGGATCAGGTCCAGGCATTCCTGGCCGGAGGCGGCCTGGGCGAGCTGGAAACCGAGTGGTTCGAGCAGATTGACGAGAAACTCGCGGTCGGTGGCTTCGTTATCGACGATCAGGATGCGTTGCCGCACGCCGACATAGCCCACGCGGCGAATGCGCGGGCTGGCTGCCTGAAGGTTGTGCATTTGCGGCAGGTAGAGGCGCACCTGGAACAGGCTGCCCTGGCCGGGGCGGCTCTCGACTTTCATTTCGCCGCCCATCAGGTCGGTCAGCATCTTGGCGATGGTCAGGCCGAGACCGGTGCCGCCGGTCGCCCCCACGTGCGCGGCGCTGCCGCGTGAGAACGGTTCGAAGATGCGTTCAAGTTCATCGGGCGGAATACCGGGACCGCTGTCTTCTATTTCGAAATGTGCCATTTCGCGCTGGTATTTCAGGCGCAACACGACGCCGCCGCTGGCGGTGAACTTGACCGCATTGCCGAGCAGGTTGATCAATATCTGGCGCAGCCGGCGCGGGTCGGTGCGCACGTTGACGGGCAGCTCGCCCTGTTGCTGGTAATCGAAGCTGATGCCTTTGCCGCGCGCCTGTGGTTCGAACATGGCGACGATTTCCTGCACGAAGCTGGGGAAGTCGAGTGGGCGTTTGTCCAACGTCAGCTTGCCGCCCTCGATGCGGGCGATATCCAGCGTGCCTTCGATCAGCGACAGCAAATGGTCGCCGCTTCGCCGGATGACGCTGACCGCCTGGCGACGGTTATCCGGAATCCCGGCGTCGGCATCGAGAATTTGCGCGTAGCCAAGGATGCTGTTCAGCGGCGTGCGCAGTTCATGGCTGATCGCCGAGATGTAGCGGCTTTTGGCTTGGTTGGCCTGGTCGGCGGTTTCCTTCGCCTTCTGCAGCAATTCATCGGTGTGCCGGTGTGATTCGATCTCCCGCATCAGCAATTCGGTCTGCCGATTGGATTCTTCCTGCGCCACCTGCCGGCTTTTGTGGGTCAGCACCAGCCACCAGGCGACGACGCCGGCAATCAGCAGCAGTGCTGCGCTCAGTTTGATGAAGGTGGCGTTCACTGCCGCCAACCGCGCACTATCGCTAGCTTGCAAGGCCAGCACTTCCTGGTAATAGAGCAGGCCGATCAGCAGCCCCATGACCGGCAGGATGCCGGCCATCAGCAGCAGATAGTGGCCAAGGCCGGCGTCAAGATATGGCTGCGCCGCATTCGGCAACAGACGTTGCAACAGATTCCCCCACTGCGCTCCGAGCCGGGCCTGTGGCTTGCACAGGTCGTCGCAGCGCGCGTCGAGCGAACAGCACAACGAACAGATGTGGTCCTGATAGGCCGGGCAATGCGCCAGGTCTTCGCCTTCGTAATCCTTGCCGCAGATGCAGCAGGTGTGGGTGATGGATGTGGGAACTTCTCCCCCATTTGGGATTTGCCGACCGTGGAAGTTGCGCCAGCCGTGGAGAAATCCCCCCCAGCCCCCCTTTGCAAAGGGGGGAGTCCCTCCGGGGGCAGCCGCCCCTTGGTCATCCGCGCCGGAATCTTCCCGCGCCAGGTAGTAGCGCCCGCCGGTCGCCCAGGCAATCAGCGGCGATGCAACCAATGCCGCGCCGAGTGCGATGAACGTCGCCCAGGGCTGCACCGATGTACCGAACAGGCCGAGATAGGCTGCGACGGACAGTACGGAGGCGATGCCCATCGCGCCGACGCCGACCGGGTTGATGTCATATAAATAGGCGCGGCGGAATTCGATGCCGGGCGGTGACAGGCCGAGCGGTTTGTTGATGACCAGATCGGCCACCACCGCCATCATCCAGGCCACGGCGATGTTGGAATACAGACCGAGCACGCGGCCCAAGGCCTGGAACAGGTTCATCTCCATCAGCATCAGCGCGATCAGCGTGTTGAACACCACCCAGACCACGCGACCGGGATGGCTGTGTGTCAGCCGGGCGAAGAAATTGGACCAGGCCAGCGAGCCGGCATAGGCGTTGGTGACGTTGATCTTCAACTGCGAAATCACCACGAACAGCGCGGTGGCAGCCACCGCCCAGCCGTAATGCGGGAAGACGTATTCATAGGCGACCAGATACATCTGGTTCGGGTCCA
>CAMDHJ010000137.1 GCA_945897865.1 Tepidiphilus sp. J10 | reverse complement strand
CGATCGCCATGCAATTCCTGGAACTCGGTGAACAGGCCGGCGACATAGTCGAGCGTGTAAGGCCGTTGTGGGTGGCGCGCAACCTGCGAAATCTGCCAGGCGTTGAGCTTGCCGTAGATCTGCTTGGTCAGTGCCGCGCTCTTCTTGCGTAAACGCTCGATCTCCTCCGAGATGTCGAGTGCGGGATCGTTCTGCACCTCGGACAACTCTTCGATCTTCGCCTCAAGTTCGGCGATGGGCTGTTCGAAGTCGAGAAAAGTCAGCTTCATGTCGTTATCGGCTTAACAGAAAGGGGAAGGATTCTACAGGAGCAGCAATGCCGCTCCCGCAGGGGCAACACACCATCAATGTTGATGACCATGCTGGCCATGAACGTGGCCATGTTCGATTTCTTCCGCCGAGGCTACACGCACCGACTGCACCACGCATTGCAGGCGCAGGCTCTGGCCGGCGAGAGGATGATTGCCATCCACCACCACTTTGCCATCGGCAACATCGGTCACGGTGTAAAGCATGACGTGTTCGCCATCTTCGCTGGCGCCTTCCAACTGCATGCCGATCTTCACTTCTTCCGGGAATGCGTCGATCGGTTCGATCCGAACCAGTTCGGCATCGTATTCACCAAACGCATCTTCCGGCTCCAGCACCAGATCGAGTTCCGCTCCCGCACCCTGGCCTTCCAGCGCCGCTTCAACGCGCGGGAAGATGCCATCGTAACCCCCCTGCAAGTAGACCGCCGGCGACTCGACAAGCGCTTCTTCCAGCATTTCACCATCCAGGGTGGTGAGCCGATAGGTCAGCGCGACAACGGTGTCTTTTCCGATTTGCAATTAAAGCTCCTTAACAAGTTTGAAAACTTCGGCGGCGTGGCCTTTCGGCGTCACGCCAGGCAGGACATGCGCAATATCGCCCTGGCCATTGATGATAAAAGTAGTGCGATTGACGCCTTCACGCATGACGCCATCGACTTCGCGGTTTACCAGAACCCCATAGTCGCGGCAGGCAATTCCGTCCTTGTCGGCCAGCAAACGCACCGTGATGCCATGTTTATCGCGAAACGCGCCATGCCGTATGCAATCGTCGCGCGAGATGCCGACCACGGTGCAATTCAGACGCAAAAAGTCATGCTCAAGATCACTGAACTCGATCGCTTCAGTCGTACAGCCGGGCGTATCATCGCGCAGGTAGAAGAACAGAACGAGCGGTTTACCTTGGTAATCCGCCAGTTTGGCGATCGTCATGTCCGCATCGGGCAATTCAAAATCTGGCGCTCGGTCGCCATTGTTCAGCATGTATTCCACTCCTCGCGAATAGTCGAAAGCATTATATGAAGAACTCCGTGAATCACCCTGTCAAAAAGTCCGGGGAAAAATCATTCCCTGCCACCTCGATGCAGGACAACAAGCCATTCACGGAGGCGGATTATTCCCTGCAAACACTGCTTGGCGGCATGTCGGTTGAAAAATTTCTTGCCGAGCATTGGCACAAGAAACCGCTTCTGGTCAGACAGGCTTTGCCCAACTTCGGCGACTGGCTGGATCGCGACAGCTTGTCCGAACTAGCTTGCCAGGACAATTCCGAAGGTCGCCTGGTCCAATTCAAGCGCGGCCAGTGTCAACTTGAGTTCGGTCCGTTCGAAGCGGAAGCGCTGGCTGCCTTGCCGAAAAAGAACTGGAGCTTGCTGGTATCCGGCGTCAATCACCTGATGCCGGAAGGCGATTGGCTGCTGCATCGGTTCGACTTCATTCCCGCAGCCCGCCTGGATGACCTGATGGTCAGCTTCGCGCCACCCGGCGGCGGTGTCGGGCCGCATTTCGACTCCTATGACGTATTCCTGATTCAAGGCCAGGGCCGCCGCCGCTGGGAAATCAGCGCACAGGACGACCTGACCGTGGTCGAAGGCGCACCACTTCGCATCCTGCGGGAATTCCGCGTCGACGAAACATGGGAACTGGAACCCGGCGATATGCTTTACCTGCCACCGCAACTCGCCCACAACGGCGTCGCGCTGACCGATTGCATGACCTGGTCGATTGGCTTCCGCGCACCGAAGGCGGAAGAGATCGTCAACCAGTTTCTGACCTATCTGCAAGACAAGCTGGAATTGCCCGGCATGTATTCAGATCCGACGCTGAAGCGACAAAAGCATGTCGCCGAAATCCCCAGCGCGATGCTTGATTGGGCCGAAAAAACCATCCGGGCCGCCGCGCGCTGGGACAAAACCGACATCACCGATTTTCTCGGCCGCTACTTGAGCGAGCCGAAATCGCATGTTTATTTCGACCCACCGACACGGCCAAAATCAGTTGCGGCGTTTGCCAAAGCCATCCAGAAGCAAGGCGTCGCGCTTGATGCACGCAGCCAGATGCTGTTCCGCGGCAATGCTTTTTTCATCAATGGCGAACGTCTGGAAGCCTCACCGGGCCTCACCAGCATGCTTTGCAAGCTGGCTGACAAACGTTACCTGGAACCGGGTGATTGCATTCATGAACAAAGTTCGGAAATGATCACCCTGCTGCACCTTTGGTATCAGGCGGGGTACTTGTTTCCAGCGGGCTGATGATCGCAGTTAACCGGACTGTAGGTGCGAATTTATTCGCATAATCAACCGCTTGCGTGCGAATGAATTCGCACCTACATCATTAACGCAACTCTGCCAGGCTGCCGCTCCGCGTCATTGCGACGAAACACAAGGCAGCCGGCGCTCGCTCACCAGGCCATCGCTGCAAAGCCACTCGCGCATCTCACACCCCGGCTCACCGGCGTTGATCGTCTGCCTGATCGCGACGCCATCGGCCTGAAGCACGGGCTTCGCCGCGCGGTTATCCAGGCAGCCGGCATTTCGCTTGATCGGCCGCTCGATTCTGGCGTTGTCGAGCAGGATATTGCCGCCGCTATCGTCGCGAACAATGCGGGACGGTTCGAATTTATAAAACTGATTCTGGGCAACAAAATTATCCGAGGCATGGTCAAGATCGCTACTGCTGCTGCCAAGTGGATAACCTCGATCCAGATCGCAATAGGATCGGTTGCCATTGCGTGACCCCAACCAGATTGCCGGCGTGCGGCCATCGAATTTGTCGTAGTAAAAAACATTGTTGACGATCACATTGCCTTGCGGCGTCTGATGCCGGATGTTGCCGCCCTCGCCGCAGTTGCGATAAAGAAAGATGCCGCCGTTGTCCAGGTTTGAAAATTCATTGCCGACAATCTTGTTGCGCGCGGAAGCGTCAACCGCGATCAGCTCGCGGCCGGTCAAAGATGGCGCATTCGTCGCCCCGACCGCCTTCTTGTAAAGACCGAACAACAGATTCTTGGCCTTGCTCGTGGTTGTTTGCGGCAACGTCGTTTCGGTATCGATCCGATTGCCCTTGATGATGTTGTCGCCACTCTCGGCATCCAGATAAATCGCGACGCTGGTGGAATGTCCGCCGATCTTCGAGTCCAGAATCATCGAATCGTGAACTCCCGGCGCAAAGTAGATCGGAATCGGACCGTGGCCGACGATGGTGTTGTTACTGAAGACGATGCCGCTGGGCGCATTCGCCCGCACCCGCTCGGTATGTCCGGGAAGCCGCGAACTGGCGGTCAGCGTCGCATCTTCGCCGTTGACAGCCATGCCGCGCACCCTGACGGCACCATCAATGACGCAATTCTTGATGACGATATTCTGCGGCGGCGTCCATCGATCTCCGGCCGCTTGCCTGACCGGACCGCTTGATTGCACCGTGATCCGCGTACCGGCATCCATGCCGGGCACCGCGCGCAAGGTTGCACCATTGCAATCCAGGGTCAGATTCGAGGCAGCCGCGCCACTGAATATCAAATGTTTGCTGACCACATCGTTTCGGCTGAGCCGGAGATTGCAATCAAGCAGGAGGTTTTTGCTCTCCGGCTTGGCGGCAGCAAGCACTTTCGCCTTCATTTCCGCATTGCATTCGAGCACTCCGGCATGGGCGACGACAGCGCCTGCAAACAGGCCAAAAAATAACAGTATTCGGGTGCTCATATTTCTCTTCGGTTCTCAAGGCAAAGTTCAATACAGAGATCTGTCACCGAATCGAAGATGCGAAACAGGCATCGACTCAGGCATCGACTCAGGCATCGACTCAGGCATCGACCTTCGACTCCGCATTGACTCGCATGGCCCCGGAATTACCGGTCGAACTCAATCGTCTCCGTCAGGGCCATCGTGGCAATCGTAACAGCCCACTTTCTGGCCGGCAGTGTAAGTCACCGTGCGGCGCTCGGCGCTGAAACTGCGTGCAGAAGACGTCTTCGACAAGATGCCGCCGCGATAGTCATCACCGTGGCAGACCTTGCAGGCTGTCGCATTGCGCTCCGCCACATCGCCATGCCGCTTCACCCAGGCCTGACCGACCGTGTGCAGCCCGTGCGGACCGCCCGTGCTGGTGGTTGGCACAGTGGCATGGCACAGCGTGCATTCCGCCAACGTACCGACGTGGCCTTGCAGGTCCAGGCTCTGGATGTTGTCGTTGGCGTGGCTACTGGGGTACTCGGCGTGGGTTGCGCCATGACAGGCCTCGCATTGCAATCCGCCGTGGCCGGAACTGAAACGGTAGAGCGATTTTCCGCTGGCCGGTGTGTTGGCATTGCCGGCAAACGTGTTGTCGATCACGCTGCGCAGCAGGCCGCTCGAATTGAACACGCTGGTATAGCGGGTGAATGCCGCGCCGCTGCTGCTTCGGTCATGGCAATGTTGACAGCCGGGTTCATCCAGCCAGCCTTCCCGACTCGCCGCGCCGACCTTGCTCATATTGCCGTGGCAGCTCTGGCAGTCGATGGCGTTGTCTCCATTGCTGGTTTTGGCGTTGCCCATCACGCCGCGCAGACACTTGGTGCTGGAACCGGGATGGCACAGGTAGCAGGAATCACGATTGCTGCTGGCATCCAGGGAGGTGCTGGTGCCGGGCATGTTGACGCTGGCATGTTTGGCATGCAGCGACTCGGTCAGCGGTTTGATAGAACCGACCCGGGCGGTGCCCAACGCATTCGATTGATGGCACGCGGCGCACAGAATCGGTTTCCCGCCGGCCGCAGTGGCCTCCAGCGTACCGCCGGTGAGTGTGCCCTGCATGCCGGCGGTGGCGATGGCATTGGGATGTTGTTCGTCATGCAGGCGCAGGATGTTCTTCTTCCAGTCCTTTTCCTCATCGGCGTCCGCAACCCAGCCGGCGGCCGGCTTGGCCGCGTTGCCGCTGGTTGCCGAGGCGTGACAGGATTTGCAACTCATTTCATCGGACACCGGCAACACCACGCGGGTGGAAGCCAGCACGGCGCCGCTGCTGTCACGCGCCACCACCTTGACCATCGGATAGTAGGTCTTCACCGCCTGATCGTCATAGGGCGTGACCGGAATGCCTTCCGCTTCCCACCAACCATGGGTGGCATTGAAGCTCAGCGCGGCCGGTGTGGCGGAAGGCGTCGGATTGCTCACCGAGGGCTGGCTGAGATTCAGGCCCCTGTTGGCAGTGGGGCTGGCGCCGAACAGTTGCTGTGCCCAGTCCCAGAAATTGGTCTTGTCAGCGCTGCTGGTGTTGATGGAACCGTTGGCATCGTGCGTCGCTTCATAGCTCAGGGTCACGCCCGAGGTCACCAGTTCGCCGGTCGTGCGCCGCACCAGTTGCGCATGCAGGTTGTTGTAAGGCGGCAGGATGGTGAAAACCGAGAAATCCTTACCATCCATGCAATGCATGCCCAGATCGTTCCAGGCAATCAATGCGTAGCTGCTGCTGCCACCGGAGACCGGGATGCTGGCAACGTCGGAGACATAGCCCTGCGCGCTGTTGGAAGCAGTGTTGCGGTAACGATCGAAGTGCGCCTGCGCCTCGGCCGGGCTCACCCGGAAAGTGCCGATCAGGCCGGTCACCATCTCGTCAGTCGCAGCATCGCTGTCCAGATGCACTGCGGATTGCAATTGCAAAGTCTCGCGCAGCGCGGCGGAAATCGAGATGCCGTTGTTGGCATCGCCATCTTCATCCAGGCTTTGCAAGGTACGCAGGATGCGCAGCACCTTGGCATTGCCACTGTCGCTGACGCCGATCAGATCGAGCGGCGTCACCTTGCCGTTCGCCGGCGTGGCTGCGCCCAAATAAAGGTTGCCGATCTTGAAGGTCACCGACTCGCCGCCGGTATAGCTGAAATTGCCGTTGGCATCGGTCAAACCGCTGCCGGAAGTGGATTCGAACTCAAGCCCGGTGACGGGGGAATCGATGAAGGTCGCCACCAGATCAACGCCGCTGACGGGCGTCGTGCTGCTGCTGCCACCCGCATCGCCGCCACCGCCACTGCAGGCGGACAACCCCAGCAGCAGCCCGATGCAGGCGGTATTGCAAACCAGACCCGGCACCCAACGGCCCTTGGCTGCACCCGCTACCTGAGATTTCCGCGATGTCATTGACGCTTCCCTTACTTCAAAAGTGGATATGCATCCACTTTGAGAAATCCGGCTTAAGCGTCGCTTAAATGCCGCGGTTTGCCTGAAACATTTCAGCCCGGGTTCGGCACCCTAAAAAACCAGTTTCTGATACGCCCGCAACAGACGCTGGTGCGTAACGCAAGCGGACAGGTCCATACCCGGTGCATCGAGACCGAAGAAGCGTTCCTCGCCGCGCAGCATCGCTTGCGCGGTGGTCAGCGTGGTGTTTCCGAACAGGCTGAGCAGGCTGGCGTGATAGGCGTCGGGTTCGTCCATCTGCAGTAGGGTTTCGACACAGCGATAAACCAGACGCCGATCCGGGTCCAACTGGTCGAACTGGCGCACCCACTGGCAACCCTCATCCACCGCCTCGCGGTCCTGTATCGCCAGCGCCAGCAGCAGTTTCAGTTCACCGACGCGCAAGTCGTGCCAGAGCGACCAGGCATCTTCCGCCAGGCCGATCAGTGCCGGCACTGGGCGTTGGTCGTCGAGGCCAAGTGCATCCAGCGTATTCAGAAGTTCGCGCAATGCATCGTCATCCTGTTGCGGCAGGTGCAACAGGCTTTGATGCAGTTGGTTGCCAACGCTGTTGTTGTTCCATTCCAGATCGTCGATCGGATAAATCTCCGACATGCTGGGCACCAGGATGCGGCAGGCGTAGACACCCAGATGCGGGAAATCGGCGATGTAGATATCGCGCCCGCCGGTGTGGATCGCTTCGCATAGCCAGGTGAATTCTTCCTCGGTGGTGCCGGAAAAATCCCAGTCGGCAAACTCAAAATCCGGCGTTGAGCGCAGGAATTCCCAGCTGATGATGCCGCTGGAATCGACAAAATGAATCTCCAGATTCGGTGAGTCGGCGATTTCTTCGAGGTCGAAACCCGGCTCCGGGAAGTCGCCCAGCGCGTCCAGCGCGCGGCCTTGCAGCAACTCGGTCAATGCGCGTTCCAGCGCCACTTCAAAGCGCGGATGCGCGCCAAAACTGGAGAAACAGCCTTGATCGTGCGGATTGAGCAGCGTCACGTTCATTACCGGATACTGACCGCCGAGCGAGGCGTCCTTGACCAGAATGCCGAAGCCGGCGGCGCGCAGATCGCGGATGCCGGCTTCGATCTTCGGAAAGCGCACGATCACGTCTTCCGGCACATCCGGCAGGCAAATGCCTTCGCCGATGATCTTGAATTTGACGTAGCGCTCGAAGATTTCCGACAGCGCCTGTACGCGCGCCTCCGACGCCGTATTGCCGGCCGACATGCCGTTGCTGACATACAGGTTGCCAATCAGGTTGACCGGAAACCAGAGGGTTTCGCCATCGCGCTGGCGTTGATAGGGCAAGGCGCAGATGCCGCGCGCGGCGTTGCCGGAATTGCGGTCGACCAGCGCGCTCGCCGGCACCGCGCCATCCGGGTTGTAGAAGGCACGCAGTTCGTCGTCCAACAAGCCGGCGGGCCAGGATTCATCTTCAGTCAACGGAAACCATTTTTCCTGCGGGTAATGCACGAATTCGCGCTGCGCGATGGTTTCGCCCAGGTAGTAATGTGACCAGAAGTAATTGCAGCCCAGGCGTTCGAAAAACTCGCCCAGCGCACTCGCCCGCGCCGCCAGTTCGGTTGCGCCCTTGCCGTTGGTGAACAGCAGCGGGCAATCCTGATCGCGGATATGCACCGACCAGGCATTGGCGACCGGATTCAACCAGGAGCGCTCCTCGATGTTGAAGCCGAGGTCGGCCAGTTTGTCCTGCATGGATTGGATGGAGGATTCCAGCGAGGCATCTTTGCCGGCGATGAAACTTTCAGTAGTCATGCGAATTCCAGAGGTATGTATTGGCTGCCAGTGGGGTTGACTGGCAGCGGCGGCGCTGATTCAAGGTTCGGGGTCGCACCGCAGAAGGCTCAATTCAGACCGGCCCCGCAACCGCCAACCGTCACCTTGACCATGCTTTCAGTCATGAAAAACTGACCGGCGCTACGCACGACCACCCGGATATTGCCGGTTCTGAACAGCTTGATTCGGGTCACGATAGCCGGCTCGATCTCAGGCGTGATATGGAATGCCGCAATCAAAGGCTGCGGATTTTCTTCGACCAGCACGACCAACGTATCGACATCTGGCAAGTCGGTGGAAAACTCAATAAAGAACGACGCGCCATCAACCGCAATCGCGGGGGCTTTCAATTTCACGGCATCCGACAGAGTCGGACTGCTGGACTTCAGCTGACGCAGCACTTGCAACAGACTGGTATCAACAACAGCGGCCGAGGTGCTGCCGGCGCGCAACAAGCCGGCGCCGAGCGCCACCGCGAGCACGCCGCCGGAGACGGCGCCGCGCAACATATTTCGTCTGGTTTGATTCATGACTGACCAAGCTTTCATGGAGATTCGAGGCACGAATCATCCCATACGACCGGTTTTCAAAGGCCTTAATCGAGCTGTCGCAGATGCATTCAATTGCGCGCGGGTTGCGCAGAACAACCAGCGACAGCGATTCCCTCCTTTGACAGGCGGCTAGCCCTCGCTCAACGACCGCTGCACCACCTCGGAGACATTGCGCGACAGCCCCGGATGCTCGCGGATACTGATCAACGCCAATCTGGCGTGATGTTGGTGATCGGCATCGAACTTCTTCCAGCGGTCGAAGCAGCGTGCCAGGCGAGACGCGACTTGCGGATTGCGGGCATCGATGGTGCGAATCTGCTCGGCGAGGAAGGCATAACCTTCAGCCGTATTGAAGCGCACCAGATTGGCGCCAAAGTTGCGGATCAACGCATACACCTTGTTCGGGTTGCCGGCGTCGAATGCCGGATGTTCTGTCAGGCGTTTGACTGTCTTCAGCGTGTCTGGCAAGCCGCTGCCGGATTGCGCCGCCAGCCATTTATCCACCACCAGCGCCTCATGTTGCCAACGCTGGTAAAACTCGCCCAGCGCGGTTTCACGTTCCAGACAGGCGGTCTGGGCCAGCGCAGACAGCGCCGCGAACTGGTCGGTCATGTTGTCGGCGCTGCGGAACTGTTGCATCGCCAGTTCACGCTCAGGCTGATTGCCGAGTTCCAGCAGATACCCCAGGCAAAGGTTGCGCAGCGCACGCCGGCCGGCTTCAGCGCTGCTTGGCGTGTAAGGCTGAGTCGGCGCCAGCGCGACATAGAGTTCATTAAGTTCGCCGGCGAGTTGCTCAGCGAGATAGCGGCGCAGGCCGATGCGAGCGGCATGCAGCGCTTCCGGGTTGACCACGTCCAAGGCCTCGGCCAGCGTGCCTTCCCCGGGCAAGGTCAGCGCTTCGGCAACGAATGCCGCGCCACGCTCGGCGTACGACTGCAACAGGCGGCGCGCGGCCGCGATAATGCTGTCCGGCCAGACCGGCTCATTCCCCGCCGCGATGGCGCTGGTCGCATCCAGAATCAGTTTTGAGGCCAGGCGCTGGCCAGCTTCCCAGGCATTGAACGGATCGGATTCATGCGCCAGCAACAACGCCAATTGCGCCGATGTGTAGGCGTAATCGAGGATCACCGGCGCGGAAAAGTCGCGCAGCAATGACGGCACCGGCTCGGCCGCGATGCCATCGAAGAAAAATTCCTGCTTCGTTTCGGTCAACAGCAAAGTCTGCTCGCTGCCGGCAAGCAGGTTGCCGGCGGTATCGAACAGCGCGATCCGGATCGGAATCAGATACGGCGTCGCGTCGCTGGCGCGCGGGTTGGCTTGTCGGAAGCTCAGGCGATAGCGCTGCGCCGCCGCGTCGTAGGCGCTGTCGGCCGAAACATGCGGCGTGCCGGGCTGCTCGTACCAACGCATGAACGGCGCGAAGTCGAAACCGGAGGCTGCGGCCATGGCGGCGACGAAATCCTCGCAGGTCACCGCTTGCCCGTCGTGGCGGCGGAAGTATTCGTCGATGCCGCGCCGGAAGCCCTCGCGACCGATCAGCGTCTGAATCATGCGTACGACTTCGGCGCCCTTTTCATACACCGTCGAGGTATAGAAATTGTTGATTTCGACAAAACTGGCCGGCCGCACCGGATGCGCCATCGGACCTGCATCCTCCGGAAATTGGCCGGCGCGCAGGCCGCGCACTTCGCGGATGCGGGCGGTCTGGCGGTTATGCTGATCGGCGCCGAATTCCTGATCGCGAAACACGGTCAGGCCTTCCTTCAGCGAAAGTTGAAACCAGTCGCGGCAGGTAACGCGGTTGCCGGTCCAGTTGTGGAAATACTCGTGCGCGACGACGCGGTCGATGTTCTCGAAATCGATATCGGTGGCGACATCGGCGCGCGCCAGCACGTACTTGGTGTTGAAGATGTTGAGGCCCTTGTTCTCCATCGCACCCATGTTGAAGTCGCCCACCGCGACGATCATGTAATGGTCGAGATCGCATTCCAGGCCAAAGCGCTCTTCATCCCA
>CAMDHJ010000136.1 GCA_945897865.1 Tepidiphilus sp. J10 | reverse complement strand
GCAGGCTCAGTCCCTGCTTTCTCAAAACTTTGATTTCCACATACACCTCGTCACTGATCATCAAGGCTCCGAAAAAGCCCTGATCGTCCTCGTTCGGTGTATCAGTTTTCAATCGGCATGCTGTATCAAATTACATCCGGCAGTGACATAAATCACCCAGCCCAGCAGCTCCGCATGTTCGTCGCAATGGTGGCCTCGATTTACGTCTTGGCTCTATGTTCTGTCTTTGCCAAGTTGATTAGCCAACAGAAGTCCCTCGTTATCACTTTGCGCTTCATCATCATAGCCACGCGATTCCTGGATGGTGCCACAAGCAGCCACCCCAATGACGTTCCCGCTCAATGACTGAAGCAAGTCATCCAGTGCATTGCCCCGGCCAGTCTTGGACGGCTGGGTAGCCAGTTGGGTAAATGCTGCATTCAAACAGTCCATGTATTCAACGCCGTCCTCGATTCGAGGTGGCGTGTTGTCGTCGGCCACAATAACCCGCGCGCCGGTCGCTTTGGCCTCGGCGAGCCGTGTATCGAAATCGTCGGCGTTGGCGTACAGGAATATCGTTTGCGTCGCTGGCGGACCTTCCAGATTGCTGATGCGGCGCTCAAGCGTTCTCATGTTGATCCCCCTGCTGGCGCTCTTGCGGAAACACGGGAATCAACACAATCACATCGGCCCCTGCCGTTTGGGCATCGGCAAGTTGCTGTTCATAATCTGAGGAGCCTCTGGACAGCAGCCGTATTTCGCGGGGGGCAAACTTGGTCATGCGGCTTTCCAGCCGTTCAATGCGAGGTTCAATGTTCGCCATTTTTGCTCTCCAGTGCAGCGATACGCCGCTCAAGTTCTTCGGTTTCCAGGGCCTTGCGGCGATTCTCCACAATGCCGGCCAGGGTCGCGGCCTCGCCTGGCAGCAAGTCACCACAAGCCACGGCCTTCAAGATGGTCTGTTGCGCTGCACTGACGCCTTCAACGGTGCCAGTGTCAGGTAGCTCCACTGATACCGGCCTTTCCTTTGCTGGCGGCGCCAGGCGGTCGAGAATCATTCGGGCTGCGGTCAGGTCGCCAGCCTTGGCAGCGGTGATAACCGCTTCAGTGATTTCCTTCGCCCCGGTTTCCATGAGTGCCAGCACAGCAAGAGTGGCCTTGTTCCGCGCTCCGGCCGGCTTCCCTTTGGGATTTCCACTTTGCCCCGGCTTCCATGCTTTCGGCGGCGCTTTCCGTTCGGTCATGTGTGAATTTCCTGTGTTAATTCAGTATTACCGCGCAGCCTGGCCTCGGACCCTTCCCTCGCTGACTGGAGCTTCCTGCTCACGTGGTACACCGTGGTCAGGCTGTGTGCAACGAGGCCGAGCGCGGGCTTTGCGGCGCCGTCCAGGTCGGTCCATACCTTCGGCGTCAGCGTGCCAGACAGCGTGCCAGACAGCGCGACAGAATCGCCGGCATCCATCGCCAGCAGTAAGCGACAGACGCCAGGGTCGAAGGCTATGACGCTGACGAATGCGGTCTCGCCATCCTGTAGCGGTGTCCGAACCTTGCAGACTGCAAACGGCTTGCTGCTCGGGCCTGTACGTTCAACCGGCTTGCCATGAAGACGGTCGGCGATGAGCGCGTCAATCATGCGTGCTTCCTCCGACCGTGTGCTATCCAATCTTCGACAGTGCGGTGTCCGGCTCTTTGTTGATCCAGTGCGCGGGCAGACTCTTGTCGTAGCCAGGCAATCGCTTCATCACGATTCAATGCAGCCCAGGTGCGGAAGGTTTCAATGTCTTCCGGAGACCATTGCCACCAGTCCGAAACAATCGAAAGTAGTGTCGGCTTGGTCATAGTCCGGACTCCAGTTCAGCCACGCCAGAAAAGAGCGCGGAAACATCGTCTTTATCGTCATGATCGTCCGAACCCGCGTAAACACTGGGCTCAGGCGCGGACGATGATGCAGACGATGATTTTTCTACCGTCTGTATCGTCCGTGGATCGTACGGCCAGGAATCCGCGTAAACACTGGGCTCGGACGGTTCGGACGATACGGACGATAAATCCGCGAGACTTTCTAGCGTCAACATCCGGTCGCCCTCTTTCTGACGACGAATCGTGATGCCCACCTCGTTCAAAGTGGCGTGTAGGACATTCAGCTTCCGGGATAGGCTGTTCGCCAATTTCGGCCAGCCATCAGGCTTAGGTGTTGGTGTTGTTTCGTTCAACTGGTTGAGCAATTGCGATGCTGTACCGGTCCAGGTTTTTCGTTTCAGCACAAAATCGCGGATAGCCGAAGCCAACGGATCAGAGTCGAGCACTTCCTCGGTTTGACGACTGGTGTGCCGCATGATGACGTCCAGCATCTTGTCCGCACCGATGCCGGCATGGACTGCGTAGGCGCATGCGATGCGCGCGAAGTCAGCCATGCGCGGCATCCTGTCCAGCTTGATGCCCGGCAAGTGTTTGAGCGTGCCAGCCAGGCTATCCAGCAGCGCACCGAATAGGCGTGGTGCATCACTATCGAACCCTGCCCAGAACGTCGCCTCATCCATGCGCCTGTCAGTTGGGATGCGCTCCAACTCGATCAGCAACAACCTGTCCAGCAAGTCAGGTGCATGTGTCGGAATGTTGATGCCGGTGATGATCATTGCCCGCTTGAACGTCAGCAGAATGTCGCTGTCGTCGCTGTACAGTTCCCGCTTGCTGAATGCGCCACCAGTGACACCACGGCACAGCAGATCAGCAGCCCAGACCGGAATGCTGGTCAGGTTGTCGAAACAGGGGATTGCATGATGATCGAGCACCTGAGCCAGTTCGGCCGGGCCTTTTCCAAGATCCACTGAATCTGTCACCGCCGGGTCCGTGATGGCTTTCATAATGCGCGCGGAGGTGGACTTGCTGGCGCCTTGTGGTCCGTGGAAGGTGAGAGCCGGACGGGGTAGATGCGGGAATGCGCAGGCAACTAGCCAGGCTTCCACCAGCAGCTTGTCGTCAGCGTGCCGGACGGCAAGATGCTTGTGAATGTCAGACAGCTTCCCGCCACTGGCTGGCACTGGTAACGCTTTCTGGTGGTTGTACCGACGAAACAGGACAGGCGGCTTGTCCAGAACATTCCAGCCAGACGAAGCGATCTTGATTGCGCGCCAGGCTTCATCAGCCATGTCCATGAACAAGACGCCATCACGCCAGGCGAATCGGTTCGACAACTCCAACTCCCTGCCGTCGAATGATGCTTTTGCTTCCAGGACGCCGAGTGCTGTCGATATGGCCTCATTGTTGGCGGCCTTACCCGTGGATGCGTAATAGCTCCCGGCCAGCCAGCGGCGGAAGTCGCGGCCACGAAGCTTTAAGGTGCGGCGGATTTCCTTGTGAACGGTTACAGCGTAACCATCACCACGCTCATCGTGAAACAAATCGCAGGACTTCTCCGCCATCTCGATCAACTGCTTGGCAGTAGAGATTTGACCGTCCGAACCGTCCGAACTTTTTTTCTTCGAAGCCTGAAAGGCGGCGGCTGTATCTGGTGTGTCAGGTATCAATTCAAGCGGCATGACGTAGCACCTCCTTTTCGAAGGTAGGCCATGCGGCATCGAGGCTTTCGCCACGCGCCAGGGCATCCCGGTTTGCAGCATCGACACGCGCGGCGCCGGCGGCCAGCAGAGCATCGACCACGGCCAGCACGCGGCTGGATTGCTCGTCGGTGTGGCTTACGGTGATGTGCAGGCCGGCGACGAAAGACAGGTTGATCAGATCCATGTCTGAGCCGGGTGGAATGACGATGTACGGCATCGCCGCGCATGGTTCGCGCCAGTCGAGCAGTACAACAAGGTGTCCGAGTCCCTTCGGGCGCGGTGTCATTCCCTTGGCGCGGGCGTCAGCGAACTGTTTGCCATGAGGGGGGAGGCGGCTGCTCATATCAACGCCCCCTGCTCAAGCCTTGCGGCTCTTCTCGACTTGGGCTGTCAGCCAGGCATTTATCTCCCCCTCGATCCAGCCGACAGCCTTTGCGCCGACGGATACCGAGCGTGGAAAGGTCGGGTCGTAATCAGCCGGCCTCTTAGGGTTGCGCCGCATCTTGGCGTAGATAGTGGAGCGGGAAAGCCCCGTTCTGGCTTCAACCTGTTTGCGCCGAATTATGCGGATTTCGGCTTGTTCCCTGATTGCAGCTTCGTTTCGTGCGGCCATGTTTCGCTTTCCTTTGTAGAAGGTGAAGCGTTCCGGAACAGCCCGGAACATGGTTTCGCACACTGATGCCTGAAATTCTCGTGAACCGTTAAGTGACTGTAGATCGCTTCATACCTGTAAGGCCTCTCGCTTTCATGGCTCTTTGTATGGTCGATTCAGACACGCCGAAGTGGGTTGCTGCGTCTGTGACGAGCGATTTCTTGTTGTCGCTTGTCACGTACCCCCGGCGTCGAAGGTACTCGCCAATTTCCTCATAGTTGGTAATCCGGCTTCTAGGTTGAGCCGCACGCAACCGATTGATGCTCCGTTCCACATCCGCTGCCACATAGTCTTCCGCACCTCCATTTCGGTATGCATGAAATTTCTGGAAGGCATCATCAAGTCGTTCAATTTTCAGCAAATGTTCACTTGGTATTGGTTCCAGCCCATCCACCCGCGCGCCGGTGTTAGTAACCCCCCAAACAGCGATGCACCTAACTCGATTCCGTCGGTATCGAGCAAGCAACTCTTTCCTTTCTTCTTGTCCCAGCGCGTCGGTAACGGATAACGCGGCAAAAAGTTCGTCTGCGAGAACTTTTGGGAGCCTGGGCAGCCCTTTCTTGACCTTGTTTGCTTTCATGATCAAGCCGCTGCCCGGTATGCCTTCCCGAAGCGGCCGATAATCACGTTGCTCTTGCCTTCATCAATCTGACTGTCCACAAAGTCAGCCCACCATTGCAGCATTTCTCGGCGTTGATCCAGGTATTGCGCGCGGTTGTAAACTCCCCGGATGCCCTTGGTTTCATGGGCAAGCGCCTTCTCAATCCAGTCGGAATTGAAGCCGGTTTCATGCAGATGCGTCGATGCCGTGCGCCGGAAATCATGCAGCACGAAATCCCGCACGTCGATTTCCAGTGAGCGTACCGCCTGGTTCAGTGTGCTATGGGCAATCGGCTGTTTCAGACTGCCCCGGCTCGGAAATACCCACTCGGAACCGCTGGCCAGCGCCTTCAATTCCTCGAACATGGCCAGGGCTTGCTTCGATAGCGGGATAAGGTGCGGCTTATCCTTCTTCATGCGGTCGGCGGGGATGGCCCATTCCGCTTTCTTGAAATCGATTTCATCCCAGCGCGCTCCGACTAATTCACCCTTGCGCACCATGCATAGAATCAGCAGGTGCAAGGCCAGCTTGTGCATTCGCTTGAGGCTGGATTGATAGATGGCGCGTAGCAGCGTGCCAACTTCCTCGGGGGTCAAGGCGACGTCGCGGCTCTTGGCCGTGGCGATGAACCTCGCTTCAATCGCCGCCGCCGGGTTGAACGTGATTTTCTGGCGGGCGATGGCATAGGCGAACAGCCGCTTCATGACGTTGCGGGTTGCCAGCGCCATCTGATCGGCCCCGCGCGCCTTGATGACGTCGGCAATGGCGAGTACGTCATCCGGGGTCACGTCGGGGAGTTGCTTCTTGCCGATGGCGGGGATCACGTCCTTTTCCAGCACACGCTTGATGTTGCGCGGCTCACTGTTGCCGGGTTCGACAACTTCGGCATACCAGCGCCAGGCGAAGGCTTCCACGGTGTCAGCGGCCGCCACCTCGGCTTGTTTGGCCTTCACCTTCGCCACCGCCTGCCAGCACCAGTTTTTCAGGAAGGCTTGCGCCATTTCCCGCACTTCCGGCTTGGTGTCGTTGGGGATAGGGTCGCCGCGCTTCAAAGCCATCGGCGACAGGCCGCGCTTCGCCAGCGCCATGCAGTCATCGCGCCAGGTGCGGGCTTCTGCCAGGCCATGGGCTGGGTATTCTCCCAGCGTCACTTTCTCTTGTTTCCCTGACAGCCGGTAGCGCAGTCGCCACGGCTTCGCGCCGCCAGGCATGACTTCTACAAACAGCCCGCCCTCATCGGCTTCCTGATAGGGCTTTGCAGCCGGCTTGATATTCCGCAGCTTGGTATCTGACAGCGCCATGATTCATCCCCTTCTCGTTCGTTTGTGCCCATGAGGCCAGGTTCATTATGGGCACAACAGATAACCATGGGCACAACCACCTTGAAGCCTGGTAGATACTGGTTGCGCCCGCCTATTTCATCTCCTGTTGTGCCCATGAAGTCCTGGAATCACCGCCCATATTCAGCAGGCTAGGGCACAAATACTGTGCCCATGGTGTTGTCGCTTTGTGCCCATGGGAACAACCATGGGCACACTTTATGCCGGATTCAGTCGGCACGCAACGGAACAGGTAAGACGAAAAACCCCGCATTTACGCGGGGTTACAGGGGTCTTGTGGAACTTATCGGAATGCTTCGGAAGCCAAGTTATTTTCCTATGCAGAACTGACTGAAGATCACTCCCAGCAAATCATCAGAGCTGAACTCCCCGGTAACTTCTGAGACAGCTTCCTGCGCCAGCCGAAGTTCTTCCGCAAAAAACTCCAGTTGTTTGCTGGCAGCAGCGGCAGCCTGCAGCCGATCACCCGCCCGCCGTAAAGCATCCAGATGACGGGCGCGGGCGATAAATATTCCCTCGCCCTGACTGTGCCAGCCCACCACTTCGAGCAATTGACTGCGAAGTAAATCGATGCCAGCGCCGGACTTGGCAGAAAGCCAGATTTCATTGCCATCTTCGGAAACTCGCGCTGCTTCGCCCAATATGTCGATCTTGTTGTGCAACGTCAGCCAGGGGATCGGCGGCAATTGCGCCAATATCTTTGCCTCTTGTTCACCGATGCCGTGATTGCTATCGATCAGCAACAACGCAATATCCGCCTTCTCAAGCACCGCCCAAGTCCGCGCAATACCAAGACGCTCGACCGGGTCTTCAGTTTCGCGCAAACCGGCGGTATCGATCAGATGAATCGGCACACCTTCTATCTGAATCGCTTCACGCAAGGTGTCACGCGTCGTGCCGGCATATTCGGTCACAATGGCCGCCTCGTAGCCGGCAAGTTGGTTCATCAAGCTTGATTTACCAACATTAGGCTGTCCGATCAGCACCACATTCAGGCCTTCGCGCAACAATGCGCCTTGTCGCGCCTGCGCCAACACCTCACCAAGGCGAGCCTGCAAAGTCGACAATTTTCCCCAGGCATCTGCCTGTTCAAGAAAATCAATGTCCTCTTCCGGGAAATCCAGTGTCGCCTCAACCAGCATGCGAAGTTGAATCAACCCATCGCGTAATTGATTGATCTTGCGGGAAAAATCACCCTCCAAGGTACGCAACGCAGAGCGAGCCGCTTCACGACTACTAGCGTCGATCAGGTCAGCAATCGCCTCGGCTTGAGCCAGGTCGAGCTTGCCGTTGAGAAAAGCGCGCCGGCTGAATTCACCGGGCGCGGCCAGACGCGCGCCAAGTTGCAAACAGCGCTCCACAACCAGTTGCAATACTTGCGGACCGCCATGGCCCTGCAATTCAAGAACATGTTCACCGGTGAATGAATTCGGGGCGGGAAAGTAGAGCGCAATACCGTCATCCAGCGCGCAGCCCTCCGCATCCAGAAAACGTACATGACTGGCATGTCTGGCTTGCAGGACTTTTCCAGTCAACGCGCTGATAAAGGGTTCAAGATCACGTCCAGAGAGCCTGACCACGCCAATGCCACCGCGACCTGGCGCGGTGGCTATAGCGACAATGGTATCGCTGGCTGTCATGCTAGACACACCAGATCAGACACCATCGCGATATCAATGTTTGGCGTCGTTGGCCGCCTTGCCACCCGCTTCAATGATCTTGTTGATACGCCATTGCTGCAGGATCGAGAGCACATTGTTGACCAGCCAGTAAAGCACCAGTCCGGCCGGAAAAAACAGGAACATCACCGAGAAGATAACCGGCATCGCCATCATGACTTTTTGCTGGACGGGATCTGGCGAGGCAGGTGACAGCTTGACCTGAATGAATGAAGTAATCGCCATGATCACCGGTAAAACGTAATACGGATCAGGTTTGGAAAGATCCTGAATCCAGAGCGCGAAGGGCGCTTGGCGAAGTTCTACCGCACCCATCAACACCCAGTACAAGGCAATGAAAACCGGGATTTGAACCAGAATCGGCAAACAACCACCCATCGGGTTGATTTTCTCTTCCTGGTAAATCTTCATCATGCCTTCGTGCAACTTCTGACGATCATCTCCGTACCGCTCTTTCAGATTCTGCAGACGCGGCGCCAATTTGCGCATCTTAGCCATCGATTTGTAGCCCGCAGCCGACAAGGGGTAGAAAACTAACTTGATCAACACCGTCAACAGGATGATCGAAACACCCCAGTTGATGACCAGCTTGTTAATCCAGTTAAGCAGGATAAAGATGGGATAAGCCAGAATGGTCAACCAGCCATAATCGACCACTAGATCGAGTCCCAGCGCCAATGACTTGATTTTTTCCAACTCTTGCGGCCCGGCATAAAGTCGCATTGATACGGTTTTTTCTTCGCCCGGATTCAACTTGATGGCGGGAAAAATCATGCCGGCACTGTATTCGTTATCGCCGATCGCGCGGGTATAGAACTCACGCTGACTGGCATCAGCCGGGTCTGTTGTTACCCAAGCCGAGACAAAGTGATGTTGTACCAAGCCAATCCAGCCATCCTTTGATTCTTTGACAAAATCGGTCTTTCCCTTGCTGATGTCCTCGAATGTTACTTTCTGGAACTTGCCGATATCTGTGTAAAACGCCGGTCCTGTAAAGGTATGCATCAGCGCGGATTCGCCCTCTGGCGGCTGACCATGACGAAGGATTTGATAATACGGAAAACCTTCCACAACAGCACCACTACGATTGAGGATTTGTGTTTCCACATCAACCACATAGCTGCCGCGCTGGAATTTATAAGTACGCAACACCTCGGCATTGTTGACGCTTGCCTTCAGAACGACTTTGAGTTCATTCTGACCATCTTTCAGGCGATATTCGCCTGGAACCAGCTCAAACACCGTTTTGTGGGTGGGCAACGTGCCACCAACAAAGCCCATTTGAGCAAAGTAATTTCTTCCAGGTCGTTCTTCCAGTAAGACAAATGGCTGGTCAGCCGCATCATTCTGGCGATAGCGGCTCAGCACCACTTTGCGAAGATCTCCGCCATTGCCATCAATTTCCGCGTCAATCACATCGGTAATGATGCGCGCCCGTGCGCCTCGCGCAATCTGACCGCTATCCGACAGCACAGTAGTACCCGGTTTAAGTATCTGACCAGGCTGCGGAAGTTCAGCATTGGCCGGCGCAACTTGCTGATTATCTTTGCTGGCCTGAACTTCAATCGTTGGCTGTGGATTGTTGTAGCTCTGCCAGGACTCCCACAGCAGCAAGGTTGAGAAAGAGAAAATGATGAACGCGATAATGCGTTGGGTATCCATGATGTCGGCAGATTTGGTTAATGGCAGAAAAAAATACAGCTAAAGCCTAGCGGCCTTGGCAACTTGAGCAGTCCGTGGTGCAAGACAGGATTTGCATTGTTTCAGACCTGATTGAATAGCAACAATCAGCTTCTCTTCTTCAGTTTTTGATTTGATCCGCGCAACTACATCAAGTCCCGCCAATTCTGATTGATTGAGACGAAAGGCTTCACGAATCAGACGTTTGACACGGTTTCGTGCTACCGCAGTAGCAAGAATTTTCTTTGGCACAATCATGCCCAACCGAGCGTAATCAAGACCATTTGGCGCAGCCAGAATATCCATTCCGGCGATGGCTCGCACACAGCGGAAACGAAAAACGGATGAAAACTCATCCGTTTTGCGCATTTTTTTTTCTCGCCCTAAAGTTTTTTCCAAACCAAGGGCTATGGGCAGCGAGCCCGAATCTGTCATCAAATCACAGACTCAAACAGCGAGGCGTTTGCGGCCTTTGGCGCGACGAGCATTGATGACGGCACGGCCGCCAACAGTCTTCATGCGCGCACGGAAGCCATGCGTACGCTTACGGCGAACTACGGAAGGTTGATAGGTGCGTTTCATTTCAGGTGCCCCAAAAGGTAGTATTTGACTTAAAAAATCAGCGAATTAGACTGCTAGCCCTCTGTTTTGTCAATCATTTCCGGCTGCATCCGGGGCGGTGATAGAATCTCCGGCCTTCCCCCATCTGTCCGCTGCCACGCTGCTCATGCACGAATTCTGGAGCCATTGCATCGCCCACTTCGAGCGGACGTTAAACGCCCAGCAGCTTAATACCTGGATCAAGCCGCTCGCCGTTCAGGTGAATGAAGATCAGATTCTGGTGACCGCCCCAAACCGTTTTGTCGCGCAATGGGTGCGCGAGAAATTTCTCCACGACATCGAACACCTTTCGCGGGATTATTTTTCTTCTCCCCCTCCTATCCAGCTCCTGATTTCCGATACTCAAATTCATGCAGCACCGCCGAGTGAACAAGCTGTAAAACTCATTCCTGCTGTGCTTTTGAAAAGGAACCCGACAGTTCCTGTCCCCGAACTTCAAATCAGCAAAGCAAGCGAAGTCAGGAACAACACCCCTACGAAAAATGAAAAACCATCGCCACTTGATGAAAGCCGTCTGAATCCATTGTTCAACTTTGACTCTTTCGTCCCGGGCAAGGCAAATGATCTAGCCCGCGCGGCAGCACTCCAGGTCGCCGACAATCCCGGTGCCGGCTACAACCCATTGTTTGTCTACGGCGGCGTAGGTCTTGGTAAAACCCATCTGGTACAGGCCATTGGCAACCACATGCTGCAGCTCGACCCGAAAGCGCGCATTCGTTACATCCATGCCGACCGCTATGTGTCTGATGTGGTGCGCGCCGTGCGCACAAACTCTTATGATGACTTCAAACGTCGTTACGACACCCTCGACTTGTTGTT
>CAMDHJ010000135.1 GCA_945897865.1 Tepidiphilus sp. J10 | reverse complement strand
CCTGGATGACGTCGGGATTTCCAAATTCAGCCATATCTATTACCTCTTCTTAATCGAATTACTTGCGAATCAGTTCGGCGGGGTTGCCAGAGCGGTAACCACCGGTCACGTCACGGGTAAACGAACCGACAGCTTCGATGTCGGCCAGTTTCGGCGTGGGCTTGCCGCCGTAGCAATCGATAGAACCTTCCGGGGTGGTACGGATCGGGAACTTGAAACGCTTCAGCACGCCATTGCGGAACTTGATGGTCCACATGATGGAGTCGGAACCGCGCAGGGGCTGCACGGAACCACCCAAAGGCACGACGTCCGCATAGTGGCGGCATTCGATAGCCTGCTGCGGGCAGATCTTGACGCAGGAATAGCATTCCCAGCACTGCTCGGGTTCCTGGTTGAAGGCACGCATAGCGTGGCCGGTCTCGGAACCATCACGGTCCAGTTTCATCAGGTCGTGCGGGCAGATGTACATGCAGGCGGTCTTGTCTTGACCCTTGCAGCCGTCGCACTTGTCGGTACGGACGAACGTAGGCATTAATTCACTCCTTGTTAGCTAACAATCCGCGCTGTTCACGCGGCCCATTCAGAAAAACCGAGTCCAACCTTGACCGGGGCGTATCGCGAATCCGCTTCCGGAGGGCTCGGGTCCTAAATTCTTGTTGTTGAGTGGCAAGTAGCAAGTGGCGACTCGCCACTCGCTACTTGCCACTCAACTGACTCAAGCAGCCGAATGGCCCTTGAGTTCAATCTTGACATTCTGTTCCTCGGTCAGGCTGGCGTAATATTTCTGCAGCACCTTGGCGACTTCAGGACGACTGAACTCGACCGGCAGATCCTGGCCTTCAGAGAGCATGGCGCGAACCTTGGTGCCGGACAGCAGGATGCGATCATCCTTGGTATGCGGGCAGGTGCGCTGCGAAGCCATGCCGCCACACTTGTTGCACCAGAAGGTCCAGTCGATGTTCATGTTGGTGGTTTCGAGCGAACCGGCCGGAATCTCATCAAAGATCTTCTGTGCATCAAACGGGCCGTAGTAGTCACCGACGCCAGCGTGGTCGCGACCGACGATCAGGTGCGAGCAGCCGTAGTTCTGGCGGAACAATGCATGCAACAGGGCTTCACGCGGACCAGCGTAACGCATGTCGAGCGGATAGCCGGCCTGGATCACGGTGTTCGGCGCGAAGTAATTTTCGACCAGGGTGCTGATCGCTTCGGAACGCACTTCGGCGGGAATGTCGCCTGGCTTGAGAGCGCCCAGCAGGGAATGAATCAGCACGCCGTCCATGGTTTCGATGGCGATCTTGGCCAGGTATTCGTGCGAACGGTGCATCGGGTTACGGGTCTGGAACGCAGCAATCTTGGACCAGCCTGCCTTCTCGAAGGCAGCGCGGGTTTCGGCGGGGGTCATGAACTGATCGCCGTATTCTTCCTTGAAAGTACCGGTAGAGAGCACCTTGACCGGTCCGGCAAGGTTGATCGCACCTTGGTCCATCACCATCTTGACGCCGGGGTGAGCGATATCGGTGGTCTTGTAGACCATCATGCATTCATGGCCTTTATCGATGCCATAAATTTCGGTCACCTTCATGGTGCCCATGATTTCGTCGCTATCGCAGTTCACCAGCGCCACGTCCTGGCCCAGATTCAGCGTTTGCGCGGTATTGGGATCAGTCGACAGGGTGACCGGGATCGGCCAGAAAAGGCCATTGGCCATCTTGTAACCGTCACATACACCGGCCCAATCTGCATGGGTCATGAAACCTTCCAGCGGGGTAAAGCCACCAATACCCATCATGATCAAGTCGCCAGTCTCGCGGGAAGACATCTTGATCTTGGGCAGGGACTGGGCGCGCGCCAGTTCAGCTTCACGCGCAGCGCCTTCAAGCAAAAGAGGCTTGAGTTCGCCACCACCGTGGGGTTTCACGAGACGGGACATGCTGACTCCTAAAGGTATAGATTAGAAAAGGCTGATAAGCCGAATGGACGACGAGAATAGCACCCGCCCACCCAGCTAACTAATCAGACTTATTTCTTTGCAAATAAATTTTTTTTGGGATACGGCCGTCCTGATAAGCCCCTTCGCTCCTCGCCCGGAAATTTCATAAGAGCCCGCGCACTCTCGCCGCCCCTTTGTCCGCACTGAAAAATTCAATTCGTTCCGCAAGCGGTAGGCCTGATTTTCAAGCCGCTAAGAGCCTGTCGGACTTTGGTCGTCGATAGCGAAAATCGGCCCCGGTGCGGTCGATTTGCAGCCGACACACACAATGACCGACTGTCGAGTTGGCTTTCCCATGCACATGGATCTCCAAGGCTGACTACAATCGAAAAGACATTATTCGATCTGGATGCCAAAAGTGGGCTTCAAGTCACCGCTCTACCTGGGGTTCTTTTTACTTGTCGGACTGACAGGCTGTGCCAGCCAGGAAATCCAGCGCAAGGATGGCGCCAGAAGCGTTCGTACTTTCAAGGCTGTAAACCTTGCCAAAAGTGAAGTCGACATGCTGGCGGAAATCAATCAGCGCGAGGGCCTTAAAAGCCTGCGCTTGATCAGCGAGAAACTTTATCGCCGCAATCCACAGGAATATCGCAAATCGGGCCATATCTCGGCCGAGGCAGCTTGCGATCATATTTTCGGCTTGATCCCGCACTGGGTAGACAAGTCGCAGTCATTTCCGAATTGGGAAGAAAATTTCAAACTGACCTTTGTCGCCGACTTCAGCGGTGATCGTGTGCAGACCTTCATGACTGCGCTGATCAGTATGATGATGGCCTCCTATGATCACAAAACCGATTTTTTTCTGACTGACGCCCTGTCCGCGCAGAAGCTGTACAACAGCGCCCGCAATCTGGAAGTCGCCGTTTGGAAACTGTCCAATTCAAAACTGCCCTCCGGTGCCGCAATGTTGATCAGCAACAGCATGGATGGTGAGATTGCCAACCTCAGCTTCGAACGCGAATTCGGCAAGCTCATCGCACAACAGGATATGCTCGCGTTGATTCTTGAAGACCGTAGCAATCGCTCAATCAGCCGGGTTTTTCAGAATGCCGCCGCTTTCGCCTTCCTACCGCTTTGAAGCGACTTATGGATTGGGATTGGCGACTGGAAGCAGACTACGCATATTGCCAACAGCTTGATCTATCCGGCTGGGCTTGGCAGTTCCTGCGCCGCAACCCTGCCTATCAGACCGATTACACTGAATTCATCAGCCTCTGGCAGCAGCTTGAGCGTGCTTACGGTACACCACCGAATCGTGATTTCTTCAAATGGAAGCAAGACCCGCGCGCCTGGCGGGCAGAAGCTGAAATCGCGGCCTGCGGCAGTGAAATATGTCCGGGTGAAAATGATCAGGTGTTGATTGAATGCTGGCTGGGCGCCAAGTGGGGGTTTCGTAAATTCCCCATCGACCCCGCCATCCTGCTGCCTGATGCGCTGAGCTGGAGAGAATTCCCGATCCAGGTCGAAACGATTGATGGCGATTTGTTCTCACGGTCACCCGACAAACTGGCATTGAATTTTGACCTTTCATTGCCGCTACCGGCGCAACTAGAAGCCGCCAAACATTGCCTGATTGCCGCCAGCAACCGGCGCGTAAGGTCCGGTGAACTCGCCCCGCGCAATCTGCGCGAAGGAGGCACCATCTGGCTGGTTCAGTTGCGTATTCTGGATGCGCTGGCGGCGGGTGTAGCATTTCCACAAATCGCGCAGACCCTCGGCTTGCGTGCAGCCGAGCAGGATATGGAAGCGGCCATTGCAATCCGCGATGGCGGTTATCGCCGCCTGCTGATGCTGCAACCCGCGCCTCGCGACTAGCCCCCTTGCAACTAGCTGATGGAGCTCTCCATGACCATGGATCACATTGATTTCGAAATTATCGGCAACGACATGCAATACGTTGAAATTGAACTCGATCCACAGGAAGCCGCTGTCGGTGAAGCCGGTATGATGATGTTCATGCAAGACGGCATCGAATTGGAAACCGTGTTCGGTGACAGCTCAAAATCCAGCTCCAACTTCATTGGCAAGTTGATGGGCGCGGGCAAACGTTTGCTGACCGGTGAGTCCCTGTTCACTACGATCTACGCCAACACGGCGTCAGGCAGACGCAAAGTTGCCTTTGCGGCGCCCTATCCGGGCAAGATCGTGGCGGTTGATCTGCGCCAAATCGGGGGCACGCTTTTGTGCCAGAAGGATGCGTTTCTCTGTGCCGCGAAGGGCGTTTCACTTGGCATTGCCTTTCAGCAACGTTTGGGCGTCGGCTTCTTTGGTGGCGAAGGCTTCATCCTGCAAAAACTGGATGGCGATGGCATGGTGTTTTTGCATGCCGGCGGCTCAGTTATTGAAAAAAACCTGGCGTCCGGTGAGATCCTTCGGGTCGATACCGGTTGCATTGCAGCGATGCAGCCCTCGGTCGATCTAGATATTCAGTATGTCGGCAAAATCAAGACTGCATTGTTTGGCGGCGAGGGGCTGTTTCATGCCCGGCTCACCGGCCCTGGCAGAGTCTGGTTGCAGACGTTGCCTTTCTCCCGCCTGGCGAACCGGGTGCTGGCGGCGGCACCAAAGGCTGGCGGCAAGCAGTCAGAAGAAGGTTCCTTGCTCGGCGGGCTGTTGCAGGGCGACAAGTGACGCCTGGCGTCACACATGGCATTTCATGAACTCGCAACATGATCAAGCTATCTTGATTGGCTTTTAGACTGAACACGCAATGGATCTAATTCTCTGGCGGCACGCTGACGCGCAGGATGGCGACAACGATATAGCACGGGCCCTCACCACGAAGGGTCAAAAACAGGCCGAGAAAATGGCGCTCTGGATACGCGAAAAATTGCCTGAGAAAACCCGTATTCTGGTCAGCCCAGCGGTGCGCGCACTACAAACTGCGGATGCGTTGCAACTTGACTATGAAGTCATCGCCAACATCGCACCCGGCGCAATGGGAGAACAGATATTGAGCGCGGCTGGTTGGCCGGATGCGCGCGGCAGCGTCTTGATCGTCGGACATCAGCCGACCCTGGGCGAGGCGGCAAGCTTGTTGTTGTTTGGTGAAACGCGCTGCTTGAACATCAAGAAAGGTGGCCTGGTCTGGCTCACCAACCGGGTACGTGGCAGTCA
Organism: Tepidiphilus sp. J10; assembly: GCA_945897865.1. Classification (GTDB taxonomy): domain Bacteria; phylum Pseudomonadota; class Gammaproteobacteria; order Burkholderiales; family Thiobacillaceae; genus PFJX01. Next base: position 5,833 of record CAMDHJ010000135.1, on the reverse strand, counting down.
ACCGCAAACCATTTTGAAGGCGGCAATGGCGCCTGAGATGCTTTAACTTGATTCCTCTGTTTTCCTCTGATGACCGCTCCTCAGCCCTTGAGATGCTGCATGGATGCAAGCGTTTACGCCTTCGATCAGCCTCACCAATTGGGCAAGCCCACTACACAGGCGATTTGGCCTGCCGAGTTGCCTGGCCGCGTTGCAGGGAGTGACCATGCACCTCCTCGTGCCTTGCCAGACAACGCGGCAGACCCACGCTAGGCCACGTTCAACCAAGGAATCCAGGTTTAAAGCTGCGCTGAACTACGCACTCGGAGACTAATCGAGACCGAGTTGCTCTACCCAGGCCAGCGCTTCAAGATGCGCCTGGCTGATTTTGTCCGGCGTCATCATCAACGACAGCGCCAAATTCTCCAGCACCTCGGTATCGCCACTTTCAACCGCCTCGGCAAGGGAGAGAAACGGGCCATAAATTCCGGACCGATCTGCCAACGCATCGATCATTTTTTCGGGGATCACGATGCGTTCCAGCACTTGTTCCATCGACATTTCGAGGAATGCCGGCAGCAGGGAAAACACGCCAACAATAAACAGATTGTCCTGATCGCTTTTCGGTAAGCACGTCTTGCCCACCAGCTCGCACAAGCGACCACGCGTAATTGCAGTGCGCGCAAGCGTCGGCATGGTCGGCGCCCCCCCAGCCGTGACCAATAACAAAGTCAACCAGCGATAAAGCGGCTGCATGCCGAGAACGCTCACAGCATGGCGAATCGACTGCACCTCGCAAGACAAACCAAAACCTGCAGAGTTGATGTAGCGCAACAGTTTGAATGTCAGTGCCACGTCTTTTTTGAACAGAACCTCCAGATCCTTTGCATCGGCTTCCTTGCGCACCATCTCCAGCAACTGGACCACAGTGCCGTGCACAGGGTTGATGATCTTGGCCGCGAGGTTTTCCGGATGTGCGAAGTAATATCCTTGGAATAAATCAAATCCGAGCGACTGACAATGACGGAACTGTTCCGGCGTTTCCACTTTTTCAGCCACTAGCTTGACAGGATATCGACGAATCAACCGCACCAGATCGGCCAAATCAGCTGGCGTATGCGCCAACACATCCAGCTTTACGTAGCTGGCAAACTCAAGCAACTTATCGGTTGCCGGCATATAGCTGAAATCATCCAGCGCAAAACGGTATCCCGCCGCCTGCAACTCAGCTAGACGTTCCAGCACTTCCGGCGTCACATGAACCGTTTCGAGCACTTCGATCACCACCTTTTCAGGTGGCAGCAGGGTCGAAAAACTCGACATCAACATGGGAACTTCCATGTTGATAAACGCCAGCTTGCCTTTGAGCAGCCATTCCGTACCCATATTCAGCAGGGCGTTGGCAATAACCGTGATGCCCGCATCGACATCGGTATCGATACGCGCGCTTTGCGCACTAGCCGAATGCCTGAACAGCAATTCATAGGCATACAACTTGTGCTTATCGTTAACGATCGGTTGCCGTGCGATATAGGCGTTGGAAGTCATGAGTCAGGCGAAAAGGATCAGGCTCGGGCAAAAAGATTCATCGGTGTATCGGCAATGTTGTTACCAAGCAAGGCTTCCATGTCGAGTACCAGGACGATGGAGCCATCCCCCGACAGCGTGGCGCCGGCGATACCTTTTGGTTTGATGTCGGACAACGGTTTGATGACCACGTCATCTCGCCCGACAAAACCATCCACCGCCATGATGAAAGTGGTGTCGGAAGCATGCATCAACACACCAAAGGCGGGAGACTGCTTGGCTTCCCAACCGATCAATCGAGCCAGACTGCGCACCGGCAGAACCTCATCCCGCACCACCATCGTGGCTCGCCCGGAGACACGCTGCACTTCTTCCGGCTTGATCGGGATGATTTCCCGAACCATCGAAAGCGGAATGGCGAAGGATTGATTGTTAAGCCGCACCACCAACACAGGCAGTATGGCCAGGGTCAACGGCAACGAGATGGTGAATGTTGAGCCCTGGCCGGGAACGGAAATGACATCAATCTTGCCATTCAGCCGGTTGATGTTGGTCTTCACCACATCCATGCCGACACCGCGCCCGGACACACTGGAAATCTGGTCTTTTGTGGAAAAACCGGGCAGGAAAATCAGATGCAGGCTTTGACGATCATCCATGCTGTTGGCAGACTCGGCATCGATAATGCCTTTTTCCACCGCTTTCGACCGGATCACGTCAGGGCGCATACCCTTGCCGTCATCTGAAATCTCAATATAAATGTGATCACCAACCTGGCTGGCCGATAACGTGACGATCGCCTTTGCGGATTTGTGCGAAAGGGCGCGCTCGTCCATGCTTTCAATGCCATGATCGACCGCGTTACGCACCAGATGCACCAAAGGATCGTTAAGGTCTTCGATCATGGTCTTGTCGAGTTCGGTCTCCTCACCCGACAACACCAGTTCGACATCCTTGCCAAGTTGCCGCGCGAGATCACGCGCTAGACGTGGGTATTTCTGGAATAAACGGCCAATCGGCTGCATGCGGGTTTTCATCACCGCGTTCTGCAGATCAGAGACCAGCAGATCCAGTTGGCTCACCGCGATATCGAGCGCCTTGAGCGTTTCCTGATCATGCTTGCCGTGCAGAATCTGCGTCTTCAGATTAGCGATACGGTTTTTGGTCAACCCGATTTCACCGGAGAGATTGAGCACCTGATCAAGCCGGGCAGTATCAATCCGGATAGTGGTCTCTTTTTGCAGACTTTGCGCTGGTGCCGAGGAAGAACTCGCTGTCCGCGATGGTGTCGGCAAATCCTGCACCGGCATGGCTGCGGGTAGTTGAACCGGGCTCGAGGCTGCCACCGAAAATACATCTTCTGAAACAGGTTCCGGCTCTACTACTTCCGGCTTGCGGGCTTCCTGCGGGATCGGAGTGCCGGTCAATACCGCATGCAAAACGTCCCAGTTGATGTCATCGATGGTCACCTCATCCGCAGCTTTGTTGGTTACCCCTGACGGACTTTCCGGCTGCGGGGCTGCCTTTGGAATGGGTGCGGGGATTGGAGTTGCCGCAGCCGACTCCCGGCCTTTGCGCTGCACAGATTTACCTGCCAGCGCGGCTTCCAGGCTATCGATCAACTCCGCATCAGCCGCTGCCGGCTGGTTCGCCTGGGCAAGCGTAGCGAACATGTTTCGCACCACGCCGGTGGCATCCATGATGACGTCCATCAGCCCGGTTGAAAGCTTCAACTCACCATTGCGCAATTTATCGAACAGGTTTTCTGTGCGGTGGCAAAGTGAAACCAGATTTTCCGCATTCAGAAACCCGGCGCCCCCCTTGATGGTGTGAAAACCCCGAAAGATGTCATTCAGCAGTTCGTGGTCATCCGGCCGTTTTTCAAGCTCAACCAGCTTGTTATCCACCTGGGATAACAACTCACCCGCTTCCAGCAGGAAATCCTGCAGCAGCTCTTCCATTCCGGCGAAATCACTCATTTGACACTCCTTCCGAGGCGCGAAAACGAACAAACAATCCTAACCAACGATCGGCCGTCTGATCGGCCATCCGTTTCCACAACCGCCATCAAAATCCCAAGCTTTCCAGCAAATCATCAACCTGTTCCTGACTAGTCACCACATCGCTGCGTCCAGCCGTATTGATTACCGGGCCATTCAGCAGACTCTGATCGACCGCCTGCCGTTTATCTTCTGGTGTCGCTTCAATCAGCAGGGCAAGTAGCTGGGACTCGAGGTTATGCGCTGCTTCCAGCACTTTCTTGATGACTTGGCCAGTTAGATCCTGAAAATCTTGCGCCATGATGATTTCCATCAATTTCGCATTGGTCGCCTCTGTCTGCTGCGGCACTTGCTTCAAATAAGCACGGGTATCGGCGACCAGCTCCTTGAATTCATTGACACCAAGTTGCTTGCCAAAGAGTTTGTCCCACTGGTCTGCCAATTTCACCGCATTTGTGCCCAGTTGATTTTGCAATGGCTGTGTCGCTTCGGCCGCATTCAGCGTTCGCTCCGCTGCCTGGGCGGTCATTGCCGCAATGTAATTGAGACGATCCCGGTTATCCGGCATCGCCTTGGCAACTTGCTCCAGCTTTTTGTCATACCCCAATTCTCGAAGCAGATTGTGCAAACCACGCGTCATTTGCCCCAGTTGCGAGAACATCCGCTGCGGACATTCGCCTTCATTTCCAGCAGCATCCTGCGAAACCGCATTCGCGATCGTGTCAAACAGGCTTTCCAGCTCTGGGGTGTCGTTGACATCCGGCTTGGAAGCAGCCTTCTTGGGTGCCGGTGTGGCTGCGGAAGCGATGCTGTCAAACAGGGCTTCAAGGTCTGGGGAGTCGCCACTCATCTTGTTTCCTTGGTGAAATTGACCGTAGTGGGCATGAACCGCCCAACTTACATTCCGAATTTCTCGAATATCTTGTTCAATTTTTCTTCGAGGGTGCCCGCAGTGAACGGCTTGACGATGTATCCCGAGGCGCCGCTCTGTGCGGCTTCAATGATGTTTTCTTTCTTTGCTTCGGCGGTAATCATCAACACCGGCAACCCCTTCAGCGCCACATCGGCCCGAATCGCCCTGAGCAACTCAATACCGGTCATATTGGGCATGTTCCAGTCCGTCACCACAAATTGAAAGTTTGAACCCTTCAATTTCTGCAATGCGACAACACCATCCTCAGCTTCGTCGACATTGGTGTAACCCAACTCCTTGAGCAGATTGCGCACAATCCGACGCATCGTGGAAAAGTCATCCACCACGAGTATTTTCAAATTCTTGTCAGCCATCATGGATCCTTATCTAACCTGCAATTGCGGCATTGTAACCATGCGAATCAATGCTTAAGGAATGCAAGCAGGGTATCCGCCAGAACAGCCGGATCAAATTTGGCGACATAGGCATCCACCCCGACTTGTTGCCCCATGGTGCGATTGGCATCGGAAGAGAGTGATGAGTGCATGACGACCGGAATGCCGGCGAATCGGTTGTCCGATTTGATGTTGCGCGTCAGGACATAGCCATCCATTTCTGGCATTTCAGCGTCGACCAGAATCAGTTGAATCTGCTGTTTCAACAACTTCTTCTCGGCAGAGGCACGATTCGCCATACCCGTCAGCTTGGTCCAGGCTTCCAGGCCATCGTTGGCCTGAATGTATTTCACTCCCAGTTTGTCCAGCACCGAGACAATTTCCTTGCGCGCCACCGACGAGTCATCCGCAAAGAAGACCGTCGCCTCCCGCCCGGTTTCGATCCTGGGTAAGTTGGGCACAGGTTTTTCACCTAACACTTCAACCAGTACACGCTCCACGTCGAGGATCGAGATCAGACGACCATCATCGAGTTCAGTAATCGCGGTAATCATACCGTCCTGTCCGGCAAGCATGTTTTCCGGCGGCTTTACCTTGTCCCAGTCGATCCGGATGATGCGATCGACATCCTGCACCAGAAAGCCCTGGGTATGACGGGAGAACTCGGTCACGATCATGGTTTCTCCCACCCCCTTCGGCGCATCTTCGAGCTTCACGAAGTAAGCCAGCGAGATGACCGGAATGATGCTGCCTCGCAAGGAGATGACGCCCTCCACGCCAATAGGCATGTTGGGAGTCAAGGTGATCGGTGGCGTGGGGGACACCTCGCGGACTTTGAAAACATTGATACCGAAGGTCTCATGTGTACCAAGAGAAAACAGCAGCAGCTCCATCTTGTTGGAGCCAGCCAGTTTTGTGCGGCCATCGACCGTATCCAGCAACTTGTTCGGTTCTAGCGAATTCATGATCAATCGCTCCCCTTATTTCAACAGGCGGTTCAGCACTTCGGCCAGACGGTG
>CAMDHJ010000134.1 GCA_945897865.1 Tepidiphilus sp. J10 | reverse complement strand
ATTTGTGCGGCACCTGAAATATTGCCGAGCGGATTGTTGAGCTCGTGCGCCACCCCGGACGCAAGCGTGCCAAGCGAAGCCAGTTTTTCCGACTGCAGCACCTGGCGTCTGCGCAGTTCGAGCTCGCCCAGCATGCGGTTCAATGCCTGGGTGAAAGAAACGATCTCGCGGTCTTTCGAGACCATGCTGAAAACGCGGAACCTGCCCTGTGCCAATGGTGCCAGTTGCTCTTCCAACTGACGCAGTGGCCGCCCCACCACACGGTAAAGCACCTGGCCGCCGGCCAGCGCCAGCAACACCAGCACCGCCACCGACCAGAGCAAGACATGGCGCGAATGGCGCACGCTGCCGACCAGGCTGGCGCGCTCGCGTTCGGCCAGGCTTTCGCTGCGGGACAGAATCTCGTGGCCGACCGCACGCACCGTGTCATCGTCAACGTCACCGTTGTCAAATTGCGCACGGTAGCGGGCCAGCGCGCGGGCCAGTACCGCAAGTTCATCACCCTGAGCCAGCTCCGCCAGGATGGCGCGGTCCTTGTCCAGCAGGCTCTCCAATTCGATCGCCAGATTTTTCGCCGCGCCAAGGTCTGCGCTGGCGCGGTAGAGGAAGTAGTTTTTTTCGTGCCGACGCATTTCTTGTGCCGTTTCCTGAAAAGCGGCGATCGCCACGCCTTCATTCACGCGCTGTTCGAGATAGCGCAAGCTGAGGGAGGCGAACAGCACAAAAGCGCCGACGCCAAACGCCAACGCGAGATAAATCAGGATGATCTTGCTGCGGATGCTATCCATATGATGTTTCTATACTGAAACGTGTTGCGATTTATAAACATTCGTTTGAATCCTATTGGAATCATCTGCTTATGTTAACGGAGCGTAGTCGCGTTTCATAAAAGAAACATCGCCAAAACAGCCGCTTGGAATTTTTCTGAATAAAAACAACAGATTGCCTCCAATTTCGGGATGGCATGCGGCTTGCAAAGGATAACCACCCTTTCCTGGAGCCTTTGCCATGACCACACTCGCTGATCAAATCAAACGGGCGCTAGGCGCGCTGTCCTTTGCCGATATCGGCGAGCTGAGCGGTCGGCGTGCGATGCACGCGGCTTTGAACCCGAATCAAGTACCCGTGCCAAATCCGCAGACATCGCAGAAATGGATTGCACTTGGCATCGGCACCACGTTGCCTGCGCATGTCATGGTGTATGTCATCGGCGCTTGCCGACGCATGCAAGCCAATCTGTTGCTCGTTTCGCGCGATCCGATGCAGGTGCGTGAACTGCTTGTCGAGCATCTGCCCGAACTGGATGGCATCTACTGCGAAACCGAAGCATTGACCAAGGATGGCGCAGCTTCGGTCATTACCGCGCTGAATCTGCATCATGGTTTGTTGTTTGCCGTTTCAGGCACTGAGGACGACCCATTGCGGCCATTGTTGCGCGCGCGGCGCGGTCCGCGTTCGCCAGTGCCGATCGTGCTGGTAACCCGTAAAACTGCCGAAAAGCCGGCGCAAAAACACCAACGTGCCATACGAACGTGAAGCGACACCCCGAACCCTCGATGCAACTGTTGTATCTCGCCATCAGCCTGATGCTTGTCGCATTGCTTTGGCTGAACCAAGACCTCTTTCTTGATCTCCTTCTCAGTTACCCGTTATTCAAATGAAACTGCTTCGCATTGAAACCCTGCCCCTCTGGGCGCGCCCCTTCTTTCCCTTTCTGCACTGGTTCCCGCGCGTCAACCGGGGCAGCATGAAAGCCGATGCGCTTGCCGGGTTGACCGGCGCGCTGGTCGCCTTGCCGCAAGGCGTGGCGTTCGCCACCATCGCCGGCATGCCGCCGGAATACGGTCTTTATGCCGGCATGATTCCGGCGGTGATCGCCGCACTGTTCGGGTCAAGCTGGCATCTGGTTTCCGGCCCCACCACGGCGGCTTCCATCGTGTTGTTTTCCGTGCTTTCGCCGCATGCTGAACCTGGCAGTGCGCAATATGTCAGTCTGGCGCTGACGCTGACCTTCCTGGTCGGCCTGATCCAGATCGGCATGGGCTTGGCCAAGCTGGGTACGCTGGTCAACTTCATCTCACATTCGGTGGTCACCGGCTTTACCGCCGGCGCGGCGATCCTGATTGCCACCAACCAGGTGAAACATTTCACCGGACTTGAGGTGCCACGTGGTTCCAGCTTCATTGACACCTGGAGCATGGCGATAACCCATGTTCCCGACATTCTTCCCGGCGTCTTCGGTGTCGGCTTGGCCACGTTGCTGCTTGGTATTGCGGTGAAGCGCTGGCTACCAAGCTGGCCCTACATGATCGTCGCCATGCTGGGCGGTTCCGCGCTCGCAGCCGGATTGACCAACTTGAGTGGCATCACCCTGGCCACCGTCGGCGCCCTGCCTGATGTGCTGCCGCCGCTTTCTGCGCCCAGCCTGGATGCCGAGAGCATTCGCGCGGTCGCTTCCGGTGTGGTTGCGGTGACCTTGCTGGCGCTGACCGAAGCGGTCTCCATCGCGCGCGCACTGGCGGCGCGTTCCGGCCAGCACGTTGATGGCAATCAGGAATTCATCGGTCAGGGTTTGTCCAATCTGGGCGGCAGCTTTTTCTCCGGTTACGTCGCCACCGGTTCGTTCAACCGCAGCGGCGTCAATTACGCGGCCGGCGCAAAGACCCCTATCGCGGCCATGCTGGCAGGTGTTTTCCTGCTCGTGCTGGTGTTGTTCGTTGCCCCCTGGGCGCAGTACCTGCCGAATGCGGCAATGGCCGGCATTCTGTTTCTGGTGGCCTGGGGTCTGATCGACTTCAAGGAGATCTTTCACGTCTTGAAGACCAGTCGCGCTGAATCCGCCATTCTGCTGTCCACCTTCGCCAGCACGTTGTTCCTGACCCTGGAGGAAGCCATCATCATCGGCGTGCTGCTGTCGCTTTCGCTCTATCTGTCACGCACATCAAAACCGCAAGTTCGAGTCCGCACGCCCGACCCGCACAGCCCAAAACACAAGTTCACCGATGCCGCCAACGCACAGGAATGCCCGCAACTGCGCTTTATCCGGATTGACGGCTCGCTGTTCTTTGGAGCCACCTCGCACATACGCGAAGCCTTGGCGATGCAGGATCAGGCCAATCCCGCACAGAAACATGTCGCGGTGGTCGCACACGGTATCAACTTCATCGACCTGGCCGGCGCCCACTATCTGGCCGAAGAAGCCCAGCGGCGGCGCGAAATGGGGGGCGGCCTGTATTTCATTCGGATCAAGGATACCGTGCAGGAACAGATGGCCGAGAGCGGCGCCTTGAAAATCATTGGCGGCATCAATCTGTTCGATTCCAAGACCGAAGCCATCGAGGAAATCTACCAACGTCTTGATCACTCGGTCTGCGCAACCTGCAAGGCGCGCATCTTCCGCGAATGCGGCGCTACCACACCCGCACTCCCGACCAATCTGCTTGATCGTCTTCACCCCACGCAAGGTCTCCAGATCTAGCAGCCTGCAGCCCCGACACGGGTCTGTTCAGCATACCCTGCGCCGCCACAATCGGCCGTTGACAGGTTGCATCCCTCAACTTCTCCGAACATATGCCGATTAAAGTGAATGGCATACGACGCGCAGCCTGACGTTCGGATTCACCTGGAAACCACGTCAATCTCGCGCACTCATCAGGAAGATGTGGATGACAAATCTGAACGAAGATTTTTTTCGTGGCATCGTGGCGCAAATGCGGGAGGGGCTGTGGGTGTCCGATGCCAGTCACCGGATCATATATGCCAACCAGGCGATGTCCGAAATTTCCGGCATCCCGGAGGCAGGCCTGATCGGCATGAACGTACTGGAATTATTTTCAGAATCGGCGATGCCGTCGTTACGCGATGTCTACCTTGGCGTGGCTGACATGCTTCAAGCCAAACCCTGGAGTTGCCAGATCACCACGCCTGAGGGCCGCGCCAGTTGGCAAGGCGGCTGGCTGGTGCCGCAACTGGAAGCAGGACATCTCAAATGCATACTGTGCACGGCGCGGGACATCTCCACGGAAAAACAGGTCGAGGCGTCACTACGTGAAAAGGAGAACCTGCTTCGCACAGTCATCGACGAGATTCCCGACCCCATCGTGCTGAAAGATTTCAAGGGCGATTTCCTGCTCGGCAATCAGGCCTTAGCCAGGTTGTACAACACCACGCCGGATCAGATGCCCGGCAAGCATGACGACGATTTCGGCGTCCCCAAGGATATGGCCGACTTGTTCCGCCAGACTGTGCTGGCGACGATGGCCAAGGGAGAAGCCGAAGTCATTTATGAAAGTAGCCAGGATGCCGTGAGCGGCGAAGTCCGCAACTATCGCTCGATCAAGAAACCGTTCAAGGATGCCGGCGGTAAAAACCAGATCCTGGTCATCGCACAGGACATTACCGATGTCATCCGCGGACAAGCCAAAGTCGCGGAGAGCGAACGCCGTCTGCAGGAAGTGCTGCGGGTAACGCAGGAAGGCATCTGGGATTGGCATCTGCCAACCGGACACGTCATGCACAACGCACAATGGTACGAGATCATAGGCGCGAAGGAAGGCGAGATTCCCGGCACCGTTGAAGCGTTTGACAACCTGATCCACCCGGACGACAAGGCCGCTGTCATGCAAAAGCTCGACGGCCTGTTGCAAGGCCACCATAACCTCTATCAATCCGAGCATCGGCTGCTTGGCCGGAACGGACCGATCTGGGTGCAGGATCGTGGCGGCATCGCCGAGCGTGATGCACAAGGCAACCCTGTCAGAATCGTCGGCAGTTACACCGACATCACCATGCGCCGCGCGGTTGAAACAAGACTTGCCCAGTTGTTGGAAGAGCAACAAGCCATATTGCAAAGCGAGGTGGTTGGCTTCGTCATGCTCAATGGCGACGAGATGGCCTGGATGAACACGGCTTATGCACAAATGTTGGGTTACTCGACCGAAGAACTGACTCACCAATCGTCGGCTTTGCTGTTCGGGAGCGAAGCCGACTTCCGTGCATTCAAAGCAACCGCCAATGCGGTGATCGACAACGGTTTGGTATTTCGCCTGCAGATCCAACTTCCGCGCAAACACGCAACACCTGGCTGGTTCGACATATCCGGCGCTCGTCTGCACGCCGGCAATGACGCGTCGATCTGGGCATTTGTCGACATTTCGAGCCAAAAGCAAACCGAATCGGCGTTGATCGAAGCACGTCAGGCGGCTGAGCAGGCCAATCTGGCGAAAAGCCAGTTTCTCGCCACCATGTCGCATGAAATCCGCACTCCGATGAATGGCGTCCTCGGCATGGCGCAGTTGTTGCTAATGCCAGGCTTGACCAACCAAGAGCGGGACGAGTATGCCCAAACCATACTTACTTCAGGCCAGACCCTACTGACGCTGCTCAACGACATCCTGGATCTTTCCAAGGTGGAGGCCGGCAAGCTGACCCTGTCGCAAAGCCCGTTCGACCCGGCACAAATCCTTGAGGAATGTGCGAAGTTGTTTGCCGAGATGAGCCAATCGAAAGCTTTGACAGTTGACGCCATCTGGCGAGGCCAGGCGCAAGCCAGTTATCTGTCCGACCCGGCACGGCTGCGCCAGATGCTGTCCAATCTGGTCAGCAACGCGATCAAATTCACCCCGAAGGGCTATATCCATATTGAAGCAAAAGAGATCGAACGCACTGCGAACCATGCGCTGCTCGAATTTTCCGTCAGCGATAGCGGCATCGGCATCCCGCTTGAAAAGCAATCGATCCTGTTCAAGCCGTTTTCGCAGGTCGACAGCACCAATACTCGGCAATATGGCGGCACTGGACTTGGGTTATCGATTGTCAGCAGCCTGGCCAGACTAATGGGAGGAGATGTCGGCGTAAGCAGCGAAGCAGGAAAAGGCGCGCGCTTCTGGTTTCGTATACGGGCTGATCTGGTGGAACATGGCCGGGATTCACCCCCGGCCATGTCAGAAGTCACCCGCAAGCACATGCCGCAGTTGGGTTTGACCGGCCGTATCCTGGTGGTGGAGGACAACATGACCAACCTCAAGGTGATTGAGGCCTTGCTCGGCAAACTCGGCTTGCAAGTCGACAGCGCGCACAACGGCAAACATGCACTGGAGGTGTTGTTACAGGGCTTGTCGCCCAACTTGATCCTGATGGACTGCCAGATGCCGGTGATGGATGGCTTCCAGGCCACCGAAAACATCCGCACCTGGGAAAAAACCACCGGCCAACCCCGCCAAACCATCATCGCGCTGACCGCCGGCGCATTCGAGGAAGACCGCCAGCGCTGCATCGCAGTGGGCATGGACGATTTCCTCGCGAAACCTGTAAGCATGAACGATCTGGCGACTGTCATTAAAAAGTGGCTACACCCCTGAGGGAAGCACCAAAGGGCTCTGGCGATCCGTCAGCGTCGAGCAAGCCGGTATGTCGGCCGGTATGGCAGCCTGACTATACGGCAGCAGCCGGCTCCCGCTTCACCCTGAACCACGCCGCATACAGCGCCGGCAAAAACAGCAAAGTCAGTACGGTGGCGATGAACAACCCACCCATGATGGCGGTGGCCATCGGGCCCCAGAACACACTGCGGGTGAGCGGGATCATCGCCAGGATGGCGGCCAGCGCGGTGAGCAGGATCGGCCGGAAGCGACGCACGGTGGCGCCGACGATGGCGTCCCAGGCGGCGTGGCCGGCTTGGATGTCCTGTTCGATCTGGTCGACCAGAATCACCGAGTTGCGCATGATCATGCCGAAAAGTGCAATGACGCCGAGCTGCGCGACGAAGCCGAACGGCGCCTGGAACAGCAGCAGCGCGGCGGTGACCCCGATCATGCCGAGCGGCGCGGTGAGCACCACCAGCAGCGTGCGCTGAAAGCTCTGCAACTGGATCATCAGCAGGGTCAGCACGACGACGATGGCGTAGGGGAACACGACGCGGATGGAGTTCTCGGCGTGCCCGGATTTCTCCGCTGTGCCGCCGATGTCGATGTGGTAGCCGGGCGGCATCTTGGCGCGGATGGCATCCAGCGTCGGGTTGATCGCGGCGGTGACGGTGGGCGCCTGGATGCCTTCACGCAGGTCGCCGCGCACGGTGATGGTTGGCAGCCGGTCACGTCGCCAGATCAGGCCTTCCTCCAGTTCCGGCGTCAGCGTGGCGATCTGCCCCAGCGGCACGAAACGGCCGTCGCGGGTGTGTATCTGCAAGTCGGCCAGTTGCGACAGCCGTTTGCGATCCACCGCCTCGGCGCGACCCATCACGTCGATCAACTGGTCGCCCTCGCGGAACTGGGTGATGCTGACACCGTTGAGCAGGTTGTTGACCAATAGCGACAGCTCCTGCGAGCTGATGCCGAGCGCCCGCGCCTTGTCCTGATCGACGTTCAGGCGCACCTGCTTGATGCGTTCGTTCCAGTCCAGATGCACGTCCTTGGCATACGGATGCGCGCGCATTTCCGCCGCCACCTGACTGGCGATAGCGCGCAGCGTGTCCGGGTCATGGCCGCTGACCCGGAACTGCACCGGGAAGCCCACCGGCGGCCCGTTCTCCAGGCGCAGCACGCGCCCGCGCAAGCCGGTGAACTCGCTCGCCAGGCGTTTTTCCAGGTGCGCTTTCACCGCCTCGCGCTCGGCCAGGCCAGTGGTCATCAAGACGAATTGGGCGAAATTGTCGTTTGGCGTCGCCGGGTCCAGTGGCAGGAAAAAGCGCACGCTGCCCATGCCAACGTAGGTGGCGTAATGGCTGATGCGGTCTTTCAACTCGGGGTCGCTGGCCAAGATCGCATCGATGCGCTTCACCTGCTGGCTGGTCGCCTGGATCGAAGCGCCCTGTGGCAGCCAAAGATCGATCAGCAGTTCCGGCCGATTGGTAGTCGGAAAAAATTGCCGCTCAACCCCCTTGCTGAAGCCGACGATGGACAGCACGAACAGCGCCAGAGTCAGGCCGATCACCGTCCAGCGATGGCCGACGCACCAGTTCACCGTCGCCTTGAAGCGGACATAGAACGGCGAGGCATACGGGTCGCCGGCATGTTTAGCGGCTTTCGCCATCAGCTTTTCCCGATTCAGCAGGCGCGAGCCCAGCCAGGGGATAAACACCACCGCCGCGACCCAGGAAGTCAGCAGCGCGATGCCGACCACGACGAAGATCGAAAAGGTGTATTCGCCGGCCGCGCTTTTGGCGAAGCCCACCGGCAAGAAGCCGGCGGCGGTAATCAGGGTGCCGGTCAGCATCGGGAACGCGGTGGAGGTGTAGGCGAACGCCGCAGCCTTCGATTTCTCCCAGCCCTGCTCCATTTTCACCACCATCATTTCCACCGCGATGATCGCGTCATCGACCAGCAGGCCGAGCGCGATGATCAACGCGCCGAGCGAGATGCGCTGCAGGTCGATGCCGGCCGGCTTCATCAGCAGAAAAGTCACCGCCAGCACCACCGGAATCGACAGCGCCACCACCAGGCCGGTGCGAAAGCCGAGGAACAGGAAACTCACCGCCAGCACGATGGCCACCGCCTCCAGCAGGCTCTTCATGAATTCGTCGATGTTGCGTTTGACCACTTCCGGTTGATTGGCGACCTGATGCAGTTCCAGCCCCACCGGCAACTCGGCGCGCAGCCGCGCGGTTTGAGCTTGCAGCCGGTCGCCCAGATTCATCACATTGCCGCCGCGCGTCATCGACAACGCCAGTCCGACCGCCGGCTTGCCCTGCCAGTTGAAATACGCCTGTTGAGGGTCGGCGTAACCGCGCCAGACTTTTGCCACGTCGCCCAGCTTGAACAGCTTGTCGCCGACGCGGATGCCGATGGCGCGAATCGCATCGACGCTGTCGAAGCTGCCGCTGACGCGAATGCGGATGCGCTCGCTGTCGCTATCGACAAAGCCGGATGGCGTCATCGCGTTCTGCGCTTGCAACGTCTGCTGGATCAAACGCGGGTCGAGGCCGAGCGTGGCCAGCTTGGCGGCCGACATCTCGATCCAGATGCGTTCATCCTGCACGCCGATCAGATCGACTTTGGCCACATCTGGCACCCGGCGCAATTCCTGCGCAATGCGGTCGGCCTGACGGCGCAGATCGGCCAGCGTGTAGCCGTCGCCGGTCAGCGCAAAGACATTGCCGAAGGCATCGCCGAATTCGTCATTCGGAAACGGCCCCTGCACGCCGGCCGGCAGGGTATGGCGCATGTCGTTAATCTTCTTGCGCACCTGGTACCAGAGTTCCGGCACCTGTTTCGGCGGTGTGAAATCACGCAGTTCGATGAACACCAGAGACTCACCCGGCTTGGAATAGCTGCGCAGGCTGTCCAGGTTGGGCAATTCCTGCAGTTTGCGTTCGATGCGGTCGGTGACCTGCTGCTCCACCTCGCGCGCCGAAGCGCCCGGCCAGAAGGTGCGCACCACCATGATCTTGATGGTGAAATCCGGGTCTTCCGAACGGCCCAGATTAAAGTAAGCCAGGATGCCGCCCAGGGTCAGCACCAGCATGAAATACACCACCAGGCTGGGATGCGCCAGCGACCAGGCGGAAAGGTTGAACGATTTCATGGCGCCATCACCTGCACCGTTTCGCCCTCAATCAGTTTGTGCGCCCCGGCGGCGACGATGCGCTCACCCGCAGCCAGCCCGCCGCTGACCGCGACGCCATCCTCGCGCCAGGCAGCGACCGTCACCGGACGCAAATGCACGCGGCCATCGGTACCGATGATCCAAACCGCCGGTTGTTTGCCCTGCTGGAACACGCTGCCGAGCGGAATCAGGGTTCCCGCGCCGGTTGCCGCCTTTGGCAACAGCACGCGGGCGGTCTGGCCCAGGCGCACCTCAGCATCCGCATTCAGAATCGCCACGCGGGTGGCGAAGGTGCGCGTCAATGCATCCGCCTGCGGCGCGATCTCGCGCACCCGGCCGCGATAGCCTTTGTCCGGTGCGGCCCACAGCGTTACCGTCAGCTCCCCCGCCTGGCTCAGCTCGGCAACCCGGTTTTCCGGCACCGCAATGAGGACTTCCTTCTCATCCGTGCGCGCCACTTTCAGCACTGGCTGACCCGCCGCGACCACCTGACCGACCTCAGCCAGAACAGCGGCAACCACGCCGTTGCTGTCGCTGCTCAACGCCGCATAAGCGCTCTGGTTGCTGGCCAACGATTTCTGCGCGGCGGCAGCGTGGACTTTTTCTGACGCCGCCTTGAACGCGGTTTCTTTCGCATCCAGTGCCGCCGCACTGACGAACTGTTGCGCCTTCAAGCCGCGATAGCGTTCCAGTTCGGCCTGGGCGAAAGCGCGCTCGGCTTCCGCCGCCGCCAGCAGCGCCGCCGCGCTTTTCTGGCTCTGCGCCAGATCAGCCGGATCCAACCGCGCCAGCACCTGACCGGCGACAACCCGGTCGCCCAGCTCCACCCGCCGTTCGATCAGTTTGCCGCCCACCCGGAATGCCAGCGCGGTTTCATGCCGAGGCTTCACCTCGCCGGAATACTCAGCATGGTTGAAACCGGCGCCAATCTCCACCTGATGCGCCAGCACCATGCGCGCTTGCGGCGCCGGCGGTGTCTCCTTCTCGTTGCAGGCGGCCAGCAACGAAAGTGATAGAAGTAGCGCAATGGTTCGAGAATTCATCAGGGTTTCCTTGGCGTATCAACATTGATGTCAATTGCGCAGCAGATAATAAATCGAGCATGCGCTGAATGATTTGCGAAAGACAAATTCGATATCAAGTTTGTATTCATTCGCATTCAGAGACATAGCCCATGGCGAATTAACCCATCTTTAACACCCCGCCCAACACACCCTTAAAAAACATAAAGTTACAACAAGCATTTCCCCCAAGTGTCACTACACGTGACTATTTCGGGGCGGGGTGATGACTCAAGCGACCATTTTTTTCGTCCCCCCCGGCAAGGGATTCAATCCCAACGCCGCGTAGATCGCCTTCAATTTCGGCTCTGGTTGGGTCGCCTTGCGCACGTTCAAGGTCCGCCCATCCTTC
>CAMDHJ010000133.1 GCA_945897865.1 Tepidiphilus sp. J10 | reverse complement strand
CACATCACCAGCGCGATTGGCGCCGCCCAGATCGGCTGGTACGGCACCGCGATGCTGTGTTACGTCACGCCAAAGGAGCACCTTGGCCTGCCGGACAAGGACGACGTCAAGGAAGGCATCATCACCTACAAGCTCGCCGCCCACGCCGCCGACCTGGCCAAAGGCCACCCCGGCGCGCAAATCCGCGACAACGCGCTCAGCAAGGCGCGCTTCGAATTCCGCTGGGACGACCAGTTCAACCTGGGCCTCGACCCTGACAAGGCCAAGTCATTCCACGACGAGACGTTGCCGAAGGAATCCGCCAAAGTCGCCCACTTCTGCTCGATGTGCGGACCGCATTTCTGCTCGATGAAGATCACCCAGGACGTGCGCGACTTCGCGGCCAAGCAGGGGCTTTCGGAACAGGAAGCGCTGGAAAAAGGTATGGAAGTGAAGTCGGTGGAGTTCGTGAAGCAGGGGGCGGAGGTTTATCACAAGGTGTGATGCTCCCGCAGACCCGTAGGGTGCAATAAGCAAAGCGCATTGCACCCATTCACCCAAGCCAAGCATGGGCACGGCGACGAAAAAGCATCCGGCGCAATGCCCGTTGGTTATTGCGCCCTACGCTTGCTCGAACAACTTTTTGTTGGACAGATGCTCATAGCTTTGTAATGATGTAGGCATCATCTTGTTCCAAAGATCAAACAAGAGATGCATTATTATCGAAAAGCAAAAGAAATTAATTGTTTCTGGAGAATTGAAATGAACACAAAGACATTTGGCAATAATGTTTTGGCTGAGGCACGACGTGTAGCGGAAGATCAACTAAGTTTCTTTAAAGTAATGATGACAGCGAAAGTCTCAGGCGGAAGCGCTTCACAAAATCAAATGCCGCGCAAACATACAAAGCGGGTTGCTGGTCATACAGCAGTCGCAGGAAAATAGCATAGCGACTTGTGTTTTTTATAATAAAAAGCCACCTTCTCAGGTGGCTTTTTTTACAACAAGGGGAAAGTCAATGCTGTATTCAAAAAAAGATTACAAAAGATGCCAAAACGAGACAGAGGAGATTGAACTAGGGCGTTCGCCATTTAGGCGAGACTATGGACGCCTACTACACTCTCCTTCTTTTCGACGCCTCCAAGGAAAAACACAATTATTTCCAGGAGATGAGTCAGATTTTTTTAGAAACAGATTGACCCATTCCTTAGAGGTAGCGCAGATAGCCAAAGGCATTGCGCAAATGCTGAATGCCACCAATAAAGAATTCAGCAAAGACCCTATCGATTACAACCTTATTGAATTTGCATGCCTTGCCCACGACCTAGGCCACCCGCCATTTGGACATAACGGCGAAAAAGCCCTTGATGACTGTATGAAACCATTTGGTGGTTTTGAAGGAAATGCACAGACCCTGCGTATCCTTACACGCGTTGAGAAGAAAACCCTTTATGGGGATCCTTCACCAGAGGACACATGTGGTATTTCAAAATCGGGCAGTGATCTTAGGCTGGGGTTAAATGTCACATATCGAAGTCTAGCTGCGGTATTAAAATATGACAACAAAATACCTACAGCAAGAAAAGAAAAATCCGGACTGGTTAAGGGATATTATGCATCCGAGGAAAAGCTGATCGAGGCCATAAAGAAATACGTTGGCACCCCCACAAGAAAAGACGTCAAGTTCAAAACCATAGAATGCCAGATTATGGATATTGCTGATGATATAGCATATTCAACCTACGACCTAGAAGATGCGATGAAAGGCGGATTTACACATCTTCTAGAGATAATGGATCACATGGGGGATGAAGCATTATTAAAAAAACTCACCGACAAGGTAAAGAAAGAAGTTAGCGATGTAACACGAGAAGAGGTATTCAATGCAGTCACAGATCTACTCCCTATGACCGACGAGGGAGAGCCGTACTCTGTATTAAGAACATATAGGGAATCAAAACTAATAGCCAATGATGGCAGAATGAGAACAAGATTTTCATCGGAGTTGGTGGGAAGCTTTATTCGCGGCGCATCCGTCGACATACCTTCGTCCGCCAAAGAGCTTCGTTTTTCACAATTAACAATTGAACGCGACATTAAAATAAAGATCGAGTCACTAAAGCACCTAAATTACCTGCTCACAATCATGTCACCACGCCTTAAAGTAGTTGAATATCGTGGTTATGATATTGTAAAAACACTATTTAATGCCCTTAGCGAAGAAGATGGGGGGCATTTGCTTTTGCCCGGCGATGTACAGGCTATGCACTTACGCCTTAAGGAAAAATCAGAAAAAATGCGATTGATTTGCGACTTTATCGCTGGAATGACCGATCGTTATGCAGTGGAATTTTACAGTCGCTTAACTGCAAGTGGCGCATCAATTTACAAGCCAATATGAGCGAATTATGAACTTCGCGGTGAATTTCGCCGCAGTCGGGTTTTCTTCCGCAATGTAATCATGGATTCCACGTAGGTCGGTGAGCGCCTGAGTCAGCCAGCGTAGACGCATCAATCACCGAGCGTAGAAAAGAAGTGGTTCACTTGTTGCTCGCTGGCGAACTCGCCACGGTCAGCAGCATCCATGCGTTGGCATAGAACCTCAACGTATTGCGCGTCGTTATTGATATAGATGGATAGCGCTTCTTCGATGATTTCCGCTTCAGTCCGATGCGTTTCGCACGCCAGATGATGAAATCGCTTCAGCAGGTTTTCGTCTATTGCGATCATGTTCATGGAGTTTTTCCTTTACGTGCAATTAATAGGGGCTCAGGTTCATCTATCAGGTTACGGCACTCCAATAGCCCATCGGGAAACACAATAAAACAAACACAAAGCGCCGGCATCAGATTTTCTTGTTGAAACTTATCCACTCGTAGCTACGCCAGCTCGACCACAATTCCCAGCATCATTAATTTTCACCAAGCCGATCCGCTGACATTTTCACCCCATCCAGAATCGCATTCGCCACGTCCTGCGGAAACCCCGTTGGCAATGACGATGCCACGGCCGCGATGGCCATGGGTGCAGCACTGATCAATTCCTCAATCACTTCCTTCGCCTGACCGCCTACGCCGCACTTCAACGCTGTCACGTCGAAGTGGCGCTGCTGGATGCTTTCGGCCAGGTAGTGTTTGTTCTTCCCAAACCACGCTTGGGCCAGCTTCACCTTTTGTTTTGGAATCTGGTTGGCGCCGTTGCCGATCAGAGGCCAGGCTGAGAGCACGTCGTACATGGGCGTCAGGCGGTAACGTCCGCCGGGCAACAGGAATAGGCTGAAATTCTTGGCGTGGCCGTCGGTGGCGCGCAGCATCCAGAACAGAACCTGCGTCTTGAAGAAGGTTCGCAGGTCTGTTTCGCGTTCTTCCGAATTGGCGAGCAGTTTGCAGATGTCCAGCATGCCCGGCCCGCCATCGGCTTCATATTTCTGATGCGGCGGGGTGCCTGTCGCCTGGCAGAAATCCTCCTGCGGCAGGCGCAACCAGTAGTTCCCTGAGGCATGCAGCTTGCGGTCGAAACGCGTCACCACCAGGCATTTCTGTTGCCCAAACGTCTTGATCTCGCATGGCGCGACCGGGATGTCGAAGGCCTTCAATAGCTTGGCGCACAGCCATTCGTTTTCCACCGAGGTGCGCATGTCGGCCTGGCGGTTACCCACCAGGCCCAGGGGCAGCTTGAACAGGTGCGTGGTCGGGGTCGCGCCCAACGGCCGGCACCAGCGGCCTTGATGCAACAGCAAGGCGGTCTTTTCCTGGGCGCCGGCGAGGGAGATGCGGAAATCGTCAGTCTCCGCCTGCCCCGACCATGCCGAGCTTGTCGTGGCATTGATCAAGACCTGCTCGACCGCTGCGTCGTCCAGCGGCCGCGCCTCGATGCAGGTGATATCGGCCGGCGACGCATCCAGCGGCAGCAGTTGCACCGCACCGACACAGTCGCGGCCCACCGCTGCCAGCAGGTCGAAGGCTTCCTGGCTGGCCGTCTTGAAGTGCTGTTGCATCCGGCGTCGTATGGCCTCGCTGTCCGGCAGCAAGTTGTCGAAAAAGGCGTTGACCTTTTCGCCTCGTACCACCGGACTGACCGAAGTTGCCGGCAGAGAAAGCGAGAGGGGGCGGAAGGCCGGCGATTCCAGCCAGGTCGGGTCATAGACGAATTCCGGTGCGCGCCGATTCGGAAGCTGCCAGACGCCGACACGTTCGCCGTTCATCCAGACGTTGAGCGCCCTGCTGCTGGATGGCCGTCCCATCACCAGTCCTGCGCGGAATCAGTCTTGCTGGTGGCCCTGTCTTGTATGATCAGCTCCAAATCCAGCGCCGCCAACATGCGCAACAATTGTTCCAGCGTGATGCGGTCGGGCGCCAGCTCAAGCGCGGATTGGCGTTTCTGGCTCAAACCGATCTGCGTGCCAAGTTCGGTCTGATTCAGGCCGAGCCGCTTCCGCTGCCCTTGCAGCAATTGGCCTACTTGGGCTGGAGTGCGGATAGGTTGGTGCATCTGGATTTACTTTGAATTGGAGTATTGCGCTTATACCCTTTATAGGGGTAATAAACAATTACTCGTCATTCAAGTAGAGACTGAAGATATTTGTCGTGACACATCAATCAGCCTTTCCCTGCTCGCATTGGAGTGGAATTTCCGTGCGATAGGCCACAAATTCCTTCCCGTCAGCCAACCGCACACCCGCTCCTGAAATGTAAACCCACCAATGCCCAATTCCGCCGTCCCTTTCGACAACACCTATGCCCGAGACCTGCCTGGCTGCTATGAACCTTGCCAGCCGGCGACGGTACGGGAACCGGTGTTGCTGTTCTTTAACCACGGGCTGGCGGCGGAATTGAGGGACCAAAGTTAGCTTCGATTTCGCCCGCCCTTCGTACCGAGCTGGCTGCATCTCAACCATGGTCGCAGCGGTTGTGTTGGCGAGTTCGGCCATACCTGGGGGCGTAGCGCAGCCCTTTCGGCTTGTCCGGTTGTCGGGCTTAGATGTGCGCCCTGACTGCTCAACGTTAGATGTCCCCGGCAAGCGTTGCTGCTGATTGACATATGCAACCTTGAACCTTGAACCTTGAAACGCCGTTGAACCCGCCCCGGCTCGGGAGAGTTTCTGGGTAATCGTTCACCTGTTGCCGATCCGCCGGTTGCATGGCGTTGATTCAGCGATATCGGTCTGTCCGGATTGACGTATCTGGTACGGTCATGTTCTTATCGAAGCCTGTTTTCCCCTGTAAATGGGGAATTTTTATGAAATCTGAGGGCAAACCCGTTGAAAGACGGGGACGCAAAGCCTCCGGCCTAAAGCGCGCAAGCGTCATGGCAGCGGGGTTGCCAATGCAAAGTCGAGTGTTTCACTTGACGTGTACTTCGTGAAGTACGTTGCGTTGTCGGTTCGTGGCCCTCGTCCTATGGAACGCTGCGGTCATGCAACTCTCTCTTCCTCAAGTCCAGTCCCGTAAACGCCTTGTGCGTTGGCTTCCCTTATTTGCGGCACTTCTGCTGACCGCATGCGAGTTGGAGTATCAGGAAGGCAATGCCGTTGACGATTCTGCCAGCGATAGCACGACGCCCGGTCTGGCCACTGCGGCGACAACACTGGATCTGGATGTCGCCGAGTTGCCCGATACCGAGGTGCAACCTAGTTTTCACGTCGCGCCGGTGGTGCTGGATGAGCCGGATAGCCAGGATGAAATCAACAACGACAGTTCGATCTACAGCGGGCCGCATAAGCAGTCCGTGCCGTCCGAACTGGGCGAGGTGGATTCGAGTCGCCTGACCGTCGAGTCGATCGAGGCGGTTCGGCGGTTTGGCTGGCGGCCGCGTGCGCGAAGTGCAGACGCAGATTCAACCATACAGCCGATGGCGGCAGGCAGCGTGGTGTCCACCTATACGCCGGCCCAGATCCGGTCTGCGTACGGTCTGCCAACGCTGCCTGTCGTGGGCGCTGCAGTGACGGCCGCCCAGGCAGCCCAGCTTGGGGCGGGGCAGACCATCTACATTGTCAATGCCATGCACAACCCCAATGTTGTTGCCGAATTGACTGCCTTCAATCAGAAATTTGGTCTGCCGACCTGCGCCAGCAAGGCCATCGCAACCAACGCCGCTCTGCCACTGACAGCGGCTGCCCCTGCAGCGGGCTGTACGCTTTCCGTCGTCTACACCACCCCCGGTGGCGCTATGACTGCAAAGGTGCCTGCCTATGAATCAGGCTGGGCAACCGAGATCGCACTCGATGTGCAATGGGCGCATGCCACTGCGCCCCTGGCACGGATCATCCTGATCGAAGCTCCCGACGCATCGGTCAACAGTCTGGTAGGGGCTGTGAAGATGGCGAATTCCATGGGGCCGGGCATTGTTTCGATGAGCTTCGGTGCCGTGGAGGGCAACTGGACTGCTTCGGTCGATTCGGCATTTTCCCGCAGCGACATGACCTACCTTGCCGCCACCGGAGACTCCGGTGCATCCGTGGCGTGGCCTTCCGTATCCAGCAATGTGGTGGCCGTGGGAGGAACGACCCTGACCTACGCCGGCATGGGAAACCGTTCAGAAACCGGTTGGTCCGGTACTGGCGGCGGCGTCAGCAGCTATACGTCGACGCCGTCCTATCAGGCCGCATACGTGCCCGGCGTCGGTTCACTCGCCCGTCGTTCGGTGGCCGATGTCGCTTTCAATGCCGATCCGTCTTCCGGTCAGTATGTGGCTGTGATTTCACCGGGCAGTGCAGCGGTCAAATGGATCAGTGCGGGTGGTACCAGCCTGGCCACACCGCAGTGGGCCGGCGTATTCGCTATTGCCAATGCCATGCGCGCCCAAACCGCCAAACCTGCGCTGGGGGCTTCCCATGCAGTGCTGTACGGGCAGGTTGCTGGCAATGCCGCTTCCTATGCAACGGCCTTCAGCGACATCACCCGGGGCGCCAACGGTAGTTGCAGCATCTGCCAGGGCAGGGTCGGGTACGATGCCATGACCGGGCTGGGCACGCCCAATGTCAACACCCTGGTGAGTGCGCTCTCGGGCATTTCGATTGCGGCCGTACCGCCGGTTGTGACTTCTGCCAGCATCAGTGGAAAAGTAGGGACTGCCCTGACCTTCACGGTCTCGGTCAACGCACCCAACGCAGTCACCTACAGTTTGAGCGGCGCTCCATCCGGCATGAGTATCAGCGGCAGCGGGGTGGTGTCCTGGGCCAAGCCGGTGGTCGGCAGTTACAGCGTGGCCGTCACCGCGAAGGACAGCAAAACCGGATTGAGCGGTCAGGGTCTCTACACGGTGAAGATTGATGCCATTCCACCCACGGTGAGTTCGGGCAACATTTCCGGTAAGGCCGGGACGGCATTGAAATTCAATGTGAAGGTCACTTCCGCGAATCCGGCGAGTCTGTCCCTGGGCGGTGCACCAACCGGGATGAGCATCAGCAGTGCCGGTGTGGTCAGCTGGGCCAAACCCGTTACCGGCAGTTACAAGGTTACGGTAACCGCCAAGGACAGCAAGAACGGTCTCAGCGGGCAGGGAATCTACTCCATTGCGATTTCAGCCCCGCAACCGCCACAGGTCGCCAGCGCAATAGTCAATGGCAAGCCGGGAGTGGCACTGACCTATTCGCCGACTGTCAGCGCATCGGGGCCGGTGACCTACTCACTGGGCGGAGCGCCTGCCGGCTTGACCATCAACAGTTCCGGCAAGATCAGCTGGGCCAAGCCTGTCGCAGGAAATTACATCGTTACGGTGATTGCGAAGGACAAGGCTTCGAATCTCAGCGGTCAGGGCATCCTGACCCTGACGATTGTCCAGGCCGGTCCGGTGATCACCCTGCCTGTCATGAATGGTGTGGTCGGGAAATCGATGTCCGGCACGATCGGTATTTCCGCGCCTGGCGCCCGTGCAGTATCCATCACGCTCACCGGTCTGCCTCTGGGCATGATGTTGTACTCGAATGGCATGAATATCACGCTCACCTGGCCCAAACCCGTCCTCGGCACCTACAACATCAATGTCAGCGTGATCGACTCGACCGGACTTGCGGCAAAGGCCACCCTCACCGTCAAGGTAGCCGCAAAATGATCGCTGGCCCGGAATGAGGTTGCAGGCAACAGGCGTAACCCTGATCTGGACGTGGTGGAAATTCTGCCCGGTTGGCCCAAAGTAGAGGTCCATTGTCCATGTCGGACAGAATCCTGGACCTCCCATGCCTGCTCCCGTCATTCCCTTCGACAACACCTACGCCCGATATCTGCCCGGGTTTTACGAGGCTTGCCGGCCGGCAACCGTGCCTGCGCCCGTGCTGCTGTTCTTTAACCACGGGCTGGCGGCGGAATTGCAGTGGGGTCTGGCCGGCCAGGACGATGCCGCGCTGGCGGCGATGTTCTCCGGCAACGCGCTGCCGGAGGGCGCGCAGCCGATTGCCCAGGCCTATTCGGGACATCAGTTCGGGCAGTTCAATCCGCACCTGGGCGACGGCCGGGCGTTGCTGATCGGCGAGGTCATCGACCGCCTCGGCCGGCGCCGCGACATCGCGCTGAAGGGCTCCGGGCGCACACCGTTTTCGCGACGGGGCGATGGCAAGGCGGCGGTGGGGCCGATGCTGCGCGAGGTGCTGATCGGTGAGGCAATGCACGCGTTGGGTATTCCCACCACGCGTGCGCTGGCGGTGGTGTCTACCGGCGAGCCAGTGTTTCGCGAGCGCACGCTGCCCGGCGCCATCCTCACGCGGGTCGCCGCGAGCCATTTGCGGGTCGGCACCTTTCAGTACTTTGCGGCGCATGGCACGCCGGAAAAATTGCGCCAGTTGGCCGATTACGCGATTGCCCGCCATTTCCCGGAAATCGCCGAAGCCGATAACCGCTATCTGGAATTCCTGCGTTCAGTGGCCGAACGCCAGGCGGCGCTGATCGCGCGCTGGATGCAGGTGGGTTTCATCCACGGCGTGATGAACACCGACAACATGGGCATTCCCGGCGAAAGCATCGACTTCGGCCCCTGCGCCTTCATGGAGGCCTACGACCCGCACGCGGTGTTCAGTTCCATTGACGAAATGGGCCGCTACGCCTACTCCGCGCAGCCGCGTATCGCACGCTGGAACCTGGCCCGACTGGCCGAAACGCTGCTGCCGCTGATCGATGCCGACGAGGGCCGCGCGATCAGTCTGGCGACCGAGGTGATCGATGCCTTCATGGGGCGCTATCAACAGCATTGGCTGGACGGCATGCGCGCCAAGATGGGCCTGCGCGGCACGGTTGCACATGCCGATCATGTCGATACCGCGCTTTGCGAAAGCTGGCTGGATCTGCTGCACGCCCAGCAGGTGGACTACACGCTGGCCTGGCGGCGGCTGGCCGACCTGGCTGAAGGCAATGAAGCCCCGCTGCGCGCCCTGTTCGCCGGACAACCGGGGTTGGATCGCTGGCTGGAACGCTGGCGCGAACGCTGCGCCGCCGAAGATATCGAGTCCACTGCGGGCAGTTCACGCGCCGGGGCGATGCGCCGAATCAATCCCTGGCTGATTCCGCGCAATCATCGGGTCGAGGAAGCCTTGAATGCGGCCTCCGACGAGGGCGATCTGGCGCAGTTCGAGCAACTGCTGAACGCGTTGGGCCGGCCGTTCGACGAAGAACCGGCCAAGGCCCGCTTCGCCGAACCGGCATCGGCTGACTTTATGACTGAATTTCGTACTTTCTGTGGGACATGATGGCTGGCGCCAGACGGTATCATCCTTGGCAGGCTAATTTGGTACACCGATCAATCAACTGGAGAGCAGCATGGGTTTATTCGATAGCGTCGTCGGCAGCGTCCTGAACAACATGGGCGGCAACGCTCAGAGTGGTGGTGGAGACATCATGCAGATGGTCATGGGCCTGATGCAGCAGAACGGGGGGCTTGCAGGTCTGGTCGAGATGTTCAACCAGAGTGGCTTGTCGCAGCAGGCGGCGTCTTGGGTTGGCACGGGCGACAACCTGCCGATTTCCGCCGAGCAGATCGGCAAGGTGTTGGGCAGCGGCCCGTTGGCGGAACTGGCCGGCAAATTCGGCATCGACCCGCAGCAACTCAGCGGCAACCTGGCGCAATACCTGCCGGAAGTAGTCAACCAACTGACGCCGCAAGGCCGTCTGCCGGACAACGCCAACGACACCGACGCGCTTGGTCAAGGCTTGAATGCGCTGGCCGGCAAACTGTTCGGCTGAACCAAATCTATGACCTCCCGCATTCCCGGCATCATCGGAATTTTTTTCCTAGTCCTGATTTTGCTGGGTGGCGGCTGGGTCTGGCTGACGCTGCACTGGAGCTACTCCGAAGGCGAACGCGCCGGTTATGTCCAGAAGCTGTCGAAGAAGGGCTGGTTCTGCAAGACCTGGGAAGGTGAAATCGCCATGGTCACCATGCCGGGTGCCATTCCGGAAAAATTTTCGTTCACCGTGCCGGAAGATGCCATGGCCGAGAAAATCAATGCCATGGCCGGTCAACGAGTTGTCTTGCACTATCAACAACACAAATTCATTCCATCCTCCTGCTTTGGCGAAACCGAATATTTCGTTGATCAGGCTCGCTCGATCCAGGCCGAATCCACCCCGCTAACACCGCCCTCCTCCGTTCAGCAGGGCCAGCTGCAAATGCCCCGCTGAAGCGTCGCCGCTGCGCAAAAACATTTACCCGCAACCTGCACAGGGTTTCTATCATTCGCAGTACTCCGTTTACCGAATGGTTTTTCCACCCCAGCAGGAGCATTTCATGAGTGACGCACTCAATTACCTGATCGCCGTGCGCGGCGACGCACTTGGCCACTACTTCAAGTTCCTCAAGGACACCGGCAAGCATCTTGACCCGAAGACGCGAAACCTGATTTCCGTGATCACCAAGGTGTATTCGCAGACCGAACCGGGTTTCAAGCAATACCTGATGCGCGCGCTGCGCGAAGGCTGCACGCCGATGGAAGTGGTCGATGCGCTGCTGATGGCGTTCCCGGCGCTGGGGCTGGCGAAAATCGTCTGGGCTACCGAGATTCTGCTCGACATGGGCATTCCCGAGTTCTCGCCGGAGCTGATCAATAGCCTGCCGCAATGGCGCGAAATCATTGCCGTCGAGGAAGTCGCAGAT
>CAMDHJ010000132.1 GCA_945897865.1 Tepidiphilus sp. J10 | reverse complement strand
CCTATCCCTTTCCTTGCTTCGATTGCGAATGAATGCCGGCTCAGGCCGCAGTTTGCGCTGCGGCGCGACGGGCGTTGGTCTGATGCAGCGGCACCACGATGCCGGGTATGCTGGATTGCAGATCGTCGGCGACCTCGCCTTCGATCTCTTCGCGCAGGCGCAGGTTGCCCACCGCCTCGCTCAGTTTGACGCCGAGTTCGTGCGAGCGTGGCGCCGCGACGATCATTTGATAAATTTCTTCCAACTGGTCCGGCATCGACAGCACCGCCGCTTCCAGCGCGGTCTTGCGGCTCAGCATGCGACGGTGGCGCGCCGCCAGCGACTGATAGTCGGCGCGCGCCTTCTGCAACTGCCGCACATCAGCGCCCTGTGGCGGTGCCGTCAGTTCCTTGTCGATGCCGCGCACACGTTCGTCGATCTCCTTCAGATCAATCGAGGCGGCGCGGTCCTCGATCACCAGCAAAGCCAGTCGAGCATACAGAAAATCCATGCTGGCCTCATCGAGCTTGTCGATGTCGCGTTCGGAAAACTGGCTGCCATGATCGCCAGCCAGGCGATACAGCGAATCGATGCGTTGCCGCATCTGCGAAAAGATCGCCAGCGTCCGGTCGTACTGTTTGCCGCCTTGCGTGCGCCGGCTGATTTCGTCGAGCAGGTGGTTGCGCGCATCCTGCCGCGCCCGTTGCCGGTCTTTGCGGTCGATCTTGTCGCGATAGGTGATCGACGCCGGGATGAACATCGAGGCGATGATGTCGCCGGCGACGAACGCAATCAACGGCAACGCGCCAATGCCGAAGCCGAAGGGAATTGAAAGCACCGCCGCCGCCGCCGTGGAACCGAGAAAGGCATAGACGTTGCCCTGGCTGGTCAACCATTCACGCAGATAGGGCGGCTTCTGTTCTTCTGCCATGACGGCTTAGACGGTGACCCGCAAGGAACCCTTGCCTGGACTGACCCGGTGCAACTGATCGAGCACCCGTTCGCTGAGTTGCACCGCTTCCGGTGAACGCTGCCAATCGAGCGAGCGCGGGCGCGGCGCATGGATGGCAAAGTCATCCGCGACGTTGGCCGGCTGCGTCGACAGGACCACGACGCGATCGCCCAGCATCAGCGCTTCGGTGACGTCATGCGTCACGAACACGATCAGACAGGGCCGTTCACGGTACAGCTTGATCAGCAAATGCTGCATCTCCTCGCGGGTCTGCGCATCGAGCGCGCCGAATGGCTCGTCCATCAGCAGGATGCGCGGCTGCAGCACCAGCGCTCGCGCCAGGGCAACGCGCTGATTCTGGCCACCGGACAACTGCGCCGGGTGCAGCGCCTTCTTGTCGGCCAGGCC
Organism: Tepidiphilus sp. J10; assembly: GCA_945897865.1. Classification (GTDB taxonomy): domain Bacteria; phylum Pseudomonadota; class Gammaproteobacteria; order Burkholderiales; family Thiobacillaceae; genus PFJX01. The sequence continues at coordinate 9,735 of CAMDHJ010000132.1, read as the reverse complement.
GACCGCGTCCAGCATGTGCGCCACCCGCGCCCGCCATTCCTTTTCCGGCACGCGCTCGCGCCACAGCTTGAAGCGGAACGGGAAGGCGACGTTGTCGTAGACGCTGAGATCGGGCCGATTGGCATAACGCTGGAACACCATCACGGCATCGTCATGCGGCCCGTGGCAGGGCTGGCCGTCGATACTGATCGTACCGGAGGTCGGCGTCTTGACGTTAAGCGGACGCACGCCGCCCATCATGTTCAGCAGCGTGCTCTTGCCGCTGCCGGACGGCCCCAGCAGCATGTTGATGCCGGGCCGCTCGAACACCAGATCGACGCCGCCGATCACCCGGGTGACACCACCGCCCGGCGCCGGATAGTCCTGAATGATCTGATTCAGCGACAGGCTGACCATGTGTTCGCTCGGCGTAGCAGCCGTCTTGTCGGTCTGACTGACGGTTTCGTTCACTGATGTGTCTCCCAGGGGAACAAGCGTGTTTTCAGGTAACGCATCAACTGATAAGTGACCAAGGCCAGCACGATGATGACGATGATGCCGGCGAACACCTGATCCCAGGCGCTGAACCGGCGCGCGTTCTGGATCAACTGGCCGAGGCCGACCTTGGCGTTCACGTATTCGGCCACGGTGATATAGGTCCACATCACCGAAACGGCCACGATCAGCGCATCGGCGATGCGCGGCATGGCCATCGGCAGCACCGCCTGGCGGATGCACTCCCACGGGGAAGCGCCCAGATCGCGCGCGCCGATCCAGTGGCTTTGCGGCACCGCCTGAATCGCATCGCGCACCATCGGAATCAGATAGACCACGGCGCCGATGAACAGGAAAGCGATCTTCATCGCCTCGCCGATGCCCAGCCACATCACCAGGATCGGCAACAGCGCCACCACCGGCGCCGAGCGGAACGGATCGATCAACGGCGACAACGCGGCATTGATGCGCGGCGAGGCACCCATCGCGACGCCGACCGGAATGCCGATGGCGACCACCAGCACGCCAGCCGCCAGCAGCCGACCGACCGACCACAGCGTGGCCTCCGCCAGCATGCTCTCGCCATCGTGCCAGGCCAGATAGCCGAATGCGGACAGCACATCCCACGGCGCAGGCAAACGGTTTGGCCCGACGATGCCAAAGCCGGACAGCGCGCTCCACAGCAGCAACAGCCCACCCACCGACAACAGCACCAGCTGGCGCCGCATGCGCGGCCCCGGCTGGACGTAGGGATTCCAGAAATCAGTCATTGCTCACCCAATCAACTACCGCCGAACACGGCAATCCGGGTGCTGCGGTTCATCGCCTGGCAGTCTTCCAGCGACATGCCCTCCGCCGCCGGATTCTGTTCGTTGCACAAGGGGCGGTCGGGACCGTTGCCGACGATCTTGAAACGATCCTTCGGGAACTCCCACTGCGTCGCCAGATATTCCACCACGGCGCGCGCACGCCCTTCCGACAGGCGCATGTTGACTTCGCGCGACCCGCTGGCGTCGGTATTGCCGCTGATCTCGAAGTAGGCCTTGCCGTTGTTCTCGATGAACGGAACCATCTCGGTATCGACGCTGCGCTGGGCGCGCTTGGTCAATTCGGCGGACGCCTTGGCAAAGCTGACCATGACCGGTTTGGTGACGATGGCCGTGCTGCGCGCGCTTTCCTTCAGACCAGCCTGACTGAAGGACTCGGTCGGTTTGGCGGCGGCGCTGGCCGCTTCGCTGTTGCGGTCGAGCAGGGACTGGATGAAGCGGTAATCAAAGCTGTCCTGCGCCGGAATCACCGGTGAATTCGGATTGGCCAGCGCGCCGGCAGCACGATAGATCTGGTCGAAACGGCGATACACCCGCTCGTAATGGTTGGTGCCGCCGACCAGCCCGAGGATGCGGGCGTTATCCTCGATGCCGGTCCAGACCAGGTTGGCGAACAGGCTCTTGATGAACGGACGCCCTTCCTTGTCCGCCAGCAGCTTGAAAAACTCCTCGGTCTTGACCAGCGCATCCACCGCCTGATCCGGATTGGCGCGGGCGACCTTGACCCCGTCCATCCAGCCTTCGACGAATTTCTCCACCTGCGCCTTGCCTTCCGGTGAATTCAGCAGCCGGCTATCGCAGACCATCACGTCATAGATCAGGTTGGTCGCGGTCTTGGTCGAATACACCACCTTCGACCCCGGCACGTTGCGCAAGGCCAGCGCCAGATCCGGATCCCACAGCACGGCGGCATCGACCGCGCCGGTCTCGAACGCGGCGCGTACGCCGGCGGTACCTTCCTCGGCATTGATGAACACGGTGCGGATGCTTTCCTTGCGCCGCGCCGACAGCGACGAGCTTTCAATGGCATCGATCAGCATGCCGTGCGACGGTGTGAATTCCAGCAGCGCCACCTTGCGGCCGGCCAGATCCTCGACGGAGCGCACAGCAGGATCGCGCGTGATCACCGCATCGCCGCCCTGGGTGTTGTCAACGATCATCACCGCGCGGGCGTCCAGCTTGGCATTGCGCAGATTCGGCTGCTCCTGCGCCCAGAAATCCGACGTGCGCCAGGCGCATTGGGCGGCGCCCGATTCGAAGATGGTGGACAGGGTCGGGATGTCGTCCTGGATCACAAATTCGATGTTGGCGCCCTTTTGCGCGTAGATCGAACCCGGCTGCGTGGTCAGGCTGTTGCCGTTGGCAACCAGCGCCGGCGCATAGCCGTGAAAGCTGACGATGCTGACCTTCAAGGGTTTGCCGGCGCCCGGCAGACCACCGTCGCCGCCCGCAACCGGGTCATTCGTCGGCTGGCCGCTCTGGGCGCGCTCGCCGGACTGGCCAAAGCGTTCCTTGAGACCGAAATTCCAGGCGGCAGAACCCGCCGCAGCCAACACGATGACCGTGATCAGGCCTTTTGCCAAAGGGGTGAGTTGAGCCATTTCCAGTTCTCCAAACGATGATTATTGGGATTCGTTATTGAGGTTCGTGATGGGTGGCCACCGGGTCACCATAGCCGGCCGGGATTTCGCCCAGCCGTTCGATTTCCTGATCCAGCCGACGTTGCTCACGCGCGACAGCTTCGCGGGCGGCGCGCTGGCCTCCTTCAATTGCGGTGATTTCCTGGGCGGAGCGAGCGATTTCGCGTTCCAGCAACTGTTCCAGCTGCGCAATCTGGGCGCGGATTTCAGCCACCGAATTTTCCAGCGCATGCTTTCCGTTCGCGATCTGGTCGCCGGCCTGTTGCGCGACGCTCGCCAGTTGTTCGCTCAAGCCTTGCCGATAGGCGGTCAACGCCGCGATCTTGCGGCGGGCATCCTGCACCGGATCGACAATACTCCAGTTTTCATCGGCGGCGTCCATCGCCAGGACAGCGGCTTTGCGGGTCGTCGCATCCATGCTGCGCAAGCCGTCGAGCAGACGCAGCAGCTTCTCGGCCGGAAACGGCGAGGGCGGCATGCCCGCCTGTTCATAGAGGGTATCGAACGGGATATCGACCGGAATTTCACCAGACTCGGGGATGTCCGGCAGCGTCTGCGGCGGCACGTATGCGTCGGTCGCCACATCTTCGACGGCCGTCATCGGCGGCAACATTTCTGCTTCAGAATCCGGCGTCGGCTCGACAAGCTTTGCTTTGACCAGAAAACTCATCAGACCCTTCATACGAACCCCCGGTTATTTTTGCCCGCCAGACTCTAGTAAGGTCGGGTTCCCAGGTCAATGCCAAGCCAACAAAAGCCATCGGCCTCGCAACGTCGTACCCGCGCGGATTGCGGCTCATTGCCAGAGCAAAATGGACCGAACCCCGTGCAAGCCGCTAAAATTCGCGCCTTTTCAAAGAGATACCTGCACCATGCTGATGACCCACGGCTGGTTTGACAGCCGCAATCGCGCCGCGCCCCCGAATGCGGTCACCATCGGCAATTTCGATGGCATCCATCTTGGCCATCAAGCCATGCTGGCGCGACTGACTTCGCGCGCTGCTTCGGTCGCTGCGCTGCCGACGGTGCTGACTTTTGAACCGCATCCGCGCGAGGTTTTCACCCCTGATTCAGCGCCAACGCGACTGACTTCGCTGCGCGAGAAGCTGGAAATTCTGCGTTCGCTCGGCGTCGCGCATGTCCATGTCTGCCGCTTTACCAAGCCTTTCGCTGCGCTGTCGGCAGAGGAATTCGTCGAGCGCATCCTGGTGCAAGGTCTGAACGCGCGCTATGTGCTGGTAGGTGACGACTTCCGTTTCGGCGCCAAGCGCGCCGGTGATTTCGCCTTGCTGCAACAACTCGGCGAGAAGCACGGCTTTGAAGCCGAAGCGCTGCATACGGTTGAGGCCGCCGGCCAGCGCGCTTCTTCGACCGCCGTGCGCGAGGCGCTGGCGGCAGGCGACATGGCGATGGCGGCGCAACTGCTCGGGCGCCCCTATTCCATTTCCGGCCGCGTCGTCGGCGGCGATCAACTTGGCCGCAAGATCGGCTACCCCACCGCCAACATCCAGTTGAAGCACAACAAGGCGCCGGTGAAAGGCATTTTCGCCGTGCGCGTGCAAGGCCTTGCGGACGGCGTCGATTGGCCCGGCGTCGCCAGTCTGGGCACGCGCCCGACCGTGCACACCAACGGCCGGCCGACGCTGGAAGTGCATCTGTTCAACTTCAACCAGAGCATTTATCGCCAACATTTACGTGTAGAGTTTTTGCACAAGCTGCGCGATGAAGCCAAATTCCCCGATCTCGATACGCTGATTGCCCAGATCGACCTGGATGCGCAGCAAGCCCGTACCCTTCTGAACGTGAATCCGTAACCGCCATGGCCGACTACAAAGACACCCTGAACTTGCCCGATACCCCGTTCCCGATGCGGGGCGACCTCGCCAAGCGCGAACCGGGCTGGGTCAAACAATGGCAGGAGCAAAAGCGTTATGAGCGAATCCGCGCCGCCAGCGCCGGCCGGCCGAAATTCATCCTGCATGACGGCCCGCCCTACGCCAACGGCGACATCCACATCGGCCACGCGGTAAACAAAATCCTGAAGGACATCATCGTCAAGACCAAGACGCTGGATGGCTTCGACGCGCCCTATGTTCCGGGCTGGGATTGCCACGGCCTGCCGATCGAACTGGTAGTCGAGAAAGCGCATGGCAAGGAAACACCGCCGGCCCGGTTCCGTGAACTCTGCCGCGAATATGCCGCCAGCCAGGTCGAACGCCAGAAAGCCGATTTCATTCGACTCGGCGTGCTGGGCGACTGGGACAACCCGTATCTGACCATGGACTTCCAGTTCGAGGCGGACATCATTCGCCAGCTCGGCATCATCCAGGCAAACGGCCATCTCTATCTCGGCGCCAAGCCGGTGCACTGGTGCGTCGATTGCGGTTCGGCGCTGGCGGAAGCCGAGGTGGAATACGAGGACAAGAATTCGCCGGCCATCGATGTCGCATTCCCGGTTGCCGACTGCGCTGATCTGGCGCGCCGTCTCGGTATCGACGCAGCGGCCGACTGCCCAGCCTACGCGGTAATCTGGACCACCACGCCGTGGACCTTGCCGGCCAACCGTGCGGTGGCGGTACACCCCGAATTCATCTATGACCTGGTGCGCACACCAAAGGGCATTTTGATTGTGGCGCGCGATCTGGCCGAAGCGGCGATCAAGCGCTATGGCTTCGAGGCCGTCGAAACCGTTGCGCAAATCAGTGGCGCGGCGCTGGAAGGCCTGCAATTGAAACATCCGTTCTACGACTATCAGGTACCGGTGATCCTGGCTGACTTTGTCACCACTGAAGCCGGCGTCGGCCTGGTTCATATCGCGCCCGGCCACGGCCATGATGACTACATCGCCGGTCTGAAATACGGCCTGGAAGTCGCCAACCCGGTCGGCGACGACGGCAAGTTCTACGCCGACACGCCCATCGTCGGCGGCCTGTCGGTCTGGGATGGCAACAAGAAGGTGCTGGAAACGCTGACCGAGAATGGCCATCTTCTGGCGCAGGCGCGGCTGACACACAGCTACCCGCATTGCTGGCGGCACAAAACGCCAATCATCTTCCGCGCCACCCGGCAGTGGTTCATCGGCATGGACCGGGCGGTAAAGGGTGAAGGGGGAAGGGCGAAGGGTGAAACCCTGCGCAGCATGGCGATGCACGCCGTCGAAAATACCGAGTTCTTCCCTGCCTGGGGTCGCGCGCGGCTGGAGGCGATGATGAAGAGCCGGCCGGACTGGTGCGTTTCACGCCAGCGCAACTGGGGCGTGCCGATCGCGTTCTTCATGCACAAGACCTCAGGCGAACTGCATCCGCGATCGGCGGAACTACTGGAAGAAGTCGCCAAGCGGGTCGAACAGCGCGGCATCGAAGCCTGGTTCAGCCTGGATCCCAAGGAATTACTCGGTGAGGATGCCGAGAACTACGTCAAGAACAAGGACACGCTGGATGTCTGGTTCGATTCCGGCGTCACCCACGCCTGCGTGCTGAAAAAACGCGAAGACCTGGCGCACCCGGCCGACCTCTATCTGGAAGGTTCCGACCAACATCGCGGCTGGTTCCAGTCTTCGCTGCTGACCGGCTGCGCCAGCGACGGCCACGCGCCTTACAGAGCGCTGCTGACGCACGGTTTTGTGGTTGACGGCAAGGGCAAGAAAATGTCCAAGTCGACCGGCAACGTCATCGCCCCGCAAAAGGTGATGGACACCTTCGGCGCCGACATCCTGCGCCTGTGGGTGGCGAGCACCGATTACTCCGGCGAACTGACCATCTCCGACGAGATCCTGAAACGCGCCGTCGATGGTTATCGCCGCATCCGCAACACGTTGCGCTTCCTGCTCGCCAATACCGCCGATTTCGATATCGCGCAGAACGCAGTCGCGCCGGCAGACTGGCTGGAAATCGACCGCTACGCGCTGGCGCTGACCCGCCAGATGCAGGCAACCGTGCAGGCCGACTACGCGATCTACAACTATCACGCGGCAATGCAGCGACTGCAGATTTTCTGTTCGGAAGACCTCGGCGCGTTCTATCTCGACGTGCTGAAAGACCGCCTGTACACCAGCGGCGCCGATTCGAAAGTCCGCCGCGCGGCGCAGACTACGCTGTGGCACATCCTGCAAACGCTGACCAAATTGCTGGCACCGGTGCTGTCGTTCACGGCGGAGGAAATCTGGCAACTTGTGGGTAAACAACTGGACGGCAAGTCTGAAAGTGTCTTCCTGGAAGCCTGGCATGCGCTGCCGGCACAAGCCGACGAAGTAGCCCTGCTGGCGCGTTGGGAACGTCTGCGCGAGCTGCGCGCGCTGACCACCAAGCGTATCGAAGAGCTGCGCGTTGCCGGTTCAGTGGGTTCATCGTTGCAGGCCGAAGTCACGCTGCTGGCGTCGGGGGATGACTTTGATCTGCTGACCAGCCTGGGCGACGACCTCAAGTTTGTACTGATCACCTCTGCGGCCCGAGTTGAACGCAGCGAGGGTGAAACACGCGTCGAAGCCACCGCCTCGACACAGCAAAAGTGCGAACGCTGCTGGCATTACCGTGACGACGTCAACGCCGACGCCGCGCATCCCGGCCTGTGTGGCCGTTGCGTCAGCAATCTGCACGGCGAAGGCGAGGCGCGCCAACATGCCTGATCAGCCACGCAATGCACTGGTCTGGCTCTGGCTCTCGGCACTGGTGCTGGTACTCGACCAGATCAGCAAGCTGGCGGTGATTGAGCGGTTGACCGCTTATGTCGATGTCATCGTCATCACCGGCTTCTTCAATCTGGTGCATGTACACAACACCGGTGCCGCGTTCAGCCTGTTTGCCGACCAACCCGGCTGGCAGCGCGGCTTTTTTGTCGGCGTCGCGACGATCGCGTCCATCGTCATCCTGCATCTGCTGCGCAAAACTCAAGGCCGCCGCCAATTTAGCATCGCGCTGGCCCTGATTCTCGGCGGTGCCATCGGTAACGTCATCGACCGTATTCTGTACGGCCATGTGATCGACTTCCTCGATTTCCACGCCGGCGGCTGGCACTGGCCGGCGTTCAATGTGGCGGATTCGGCAATTTCACTCGGCGCGGTGCTGTTGATCTGGGACAGCATACGCAGCCCAAAAATTGACGAGGCAGCATGAGCAAAGACACCAGCACCTTGCGGGCAGGCGATCAGGTCACCCTGCATTACCGCCTCACCTGCAATGGCGAAGAGATCGTCAACACCTTCGCGGACCAGCCGGAAACCTTCTACTTGGGCGGCGGCGACATCGACCCGCGCCTGGAGATGCTGCTCACCGGTCTGCAAGCCGGCGATCACCGCACATTCGAACTGGAACCCGGAGCCGCTTTCGGTAGTCATCAGCCTGGCATGGTGCACGATTTACCGCTTTCCGATTTTTCCGCCGGCCAGGCGCTGGCGCCTGGTCATGATGTCGCGTTCACCCTGCCCAATGGCCAGACCTTGCACGGCATCATCCGCAGCATTGATGATGCAGCGGTACGAGTTGATTTCAACCACCCGCTGGCTGGCCTGGCGGTGGAATTCGAAGTCAAAATTCTTGATGTCGACAGCAGACAGCAATAGCAAAACCTGAACGGATTAATCGCATGCAACAGACCATCCTGCTCGCCAATCCTCGCGGCTTCTGCGCCGGTGTCGATCGCGCCATCGCCATTGTCGAACAGGCGCTGAAGAAGTTCGGCGCACCGATCTACGTCCGGCATGAGGTGGTGCACAACAAGTTCGTCGTCGATAACCTGAAGGCAAAGGGCGCGATTTTCATCGAAGACCTGAATGAAGCGCCCATCGGCTCGACGCTGATCTACAGCGCCCACGGCGTACCGCTTTCGGTGCGCAAGGAAGCCGAAGAGCGGGGTCTGAATGTGTTCGATGCGACCTGTCCGCTGGTGACCAAAGTGCATGTCGAAGTCAAACGGATGCGCGAGGCTGGACAGGAAATCATCATGATCGGCCACAAGGGCCATCCGGAAGTGGAAGGCACCATGGGGCAGTCACCAGATGGCATGTATCTGGTCGATGACGCATCGGAAGTCGCCGGCCTGGAAGTCCTTGACCCGGACAATCTGGCCTATGTCACCCAGACCACGCTCTCGGTCGATGACGCTGCGCGTGTGGTGCAAGCACTGCGCGCCCGTTTCCCGAAGATTCGTGGCCCGAAGAAGGATGACATTTGCTATGCGACGCAAAACCGGCAGGATGCAGTGAAGAAACTGGCCGCCGAATGTGATCTGGTAATCGTGGTCGGATCGCCGAATTCATCCAATTCGAATCGCCTGCGCGAAGTCGCCGCCAATGTCGGCATCGCCTCGTACATGGTTGATAACGCCGAAGAACTGCAGCCCGAATGGCTGCATGACAAACACCTGATTGGCGTCACCGCCGGCGCGTCGGCGCCGGATGTGTTGGTGCAAGGTGTCATCGAACGTTTGAAAATGCTGGGCGCCGGCACGGTCACCCCACTGGAAGGCATCGAGGAAACCGTGAATTTCCCGCTGCCGAAGGCGCTGCTGGATTGAGGCGAGGCTGCCAGGATCCATTCGCGATCTCGCGCCGCAAGCGGACGCTCCTACCCATCACGTTTTGTAGGAGCGTCCGCTTGCGGCGCGAACCCCGTCCAAACCCATCAAAGCAGCGCCAGATTATCCCGGTGTATCAACTCCGGTTCATCGACATAGCCCAGGATCGCCTCGATCTCGTTGCTTGATTTCCGCATCACGCGGCGGGCTTCTTCAGCGCTGTAATTGATCAGGCCGCGCGCGATGTCGCGGCCTTGTTCATCGAGACAAGCGACGATGGCACC
>CAMDHJ010000131.1 GCA_945897865.1 Tepidiphilus sp. J10 | reverse complement strand
TGGTGGAAAAGATCAGCGACCCGTTGACCCACATGGTGCGCAACGCCATCGACCATGGCATCGAATCGGCCGAAGCACGCATTGCCGCCGGCAAGCCGGCACGCGGTCGGGTGCGTCTGAACGCCTATCACGAGTCCGGCAACATCGTCATCGAAGTCGCCGACGACGGTGGTGGACTCAAACGCGAGCGGATCAAGCAAAAAGCGGTTGCCAAAGGTTTGCTGGCCGCCGATGCCGATCCATCCGACGCGGATTTGTTCAAGTTGTTGTTCGAGCCCGGTTTTTCCACCGCCGATCAGATCAGCAACCTGTCCGGTCGTGGCGTCGGTCTGGATGTGGTGAAACGCAACATCGAAGCCTTGCGCGGTACGGCGACCATCGAAAGCCAGGAAGGTGTCGGCACCACGATGTCGATCCGGCTGCCGCTGACGTTGGCGATCATCGACGGCTTCCTGATGGGCGTCAGCACCTCGGCCTACGTCGTGCCGCTCGACATGGTCGAGGAATGCATCGAACTGACCGATGGCAAATCGTCCAACAAGGCGCGCGGCAACATGCTCAACCTGCGCGGCGAAGTGTTGCCGTTGATCCGCCTGCGCGAATACTTCGCGCTCGCCGGCCGCAGCGGCCGGCGGGAAAACGTCGTCGTCGTCAAATACGCGGGCAGCAAGGCCGGTCTGGTGGTGGATGAGCTGATGGGTGAATTCCAGACCGTCATCAAACCCCTCGGGCAGATATTCACCCATCTACGTGGTATTTCCGGTTCAACCATCCTGGGCAGCGGCGAAGTCGCGCTGATCCTCGATGTTCCATCCCTTATTGCTTTGGCAACCGAATCCGAATCGGGCAAGACGTTCGCGTCACCGCTTGCCTTGTCGGCTCATTGATTTTTTAGGAGTCAACCATGTTCAAGAATCTGAAGATCGGCGTCCGCCTAATCGGCGGTTTTGCCCTCGTGCTTATCCTGATGGCTATCGTGGCCTTGATCGCAGTGCTGCGTTTGGGCGATCTCAATGACGAAGTCACCAATATGGTCGATGACAAATATCCCAAGACCATCCTGGCCATCGATGTCATCCGGGCCATGAACAACATCGCGCAGATCAATCGAAACACCCTGATCATCACCGATGAGGCGGAGTTGCAGAAGCAGCGTGAACGCCGTGACCAGCACCGCAAGGACATTACCGAGGCTCTCGATAAGCTTGACAAGATGGTCACCTCGGAGGATGGCAAAAAGCTGCTGTCCGACATTTCGGACAAACGCAAGGCGTATGTCGAAATGCTGGACAAATTCATCGAGACCAACAAACGTGGCGATCGCGAGGGCGCCATCAAGATCATGTACGGCGAGTTCCGCCCGGTTACGGAGGCCTACACCAATTCGATCCGCGCCCTGGTCACCTTCCAGGACAACTTGATGGATAAGGCGGGCGAAAATGCCAAGAACACTTATGAAACTGCCCGCACGCTGCTGATCGGTTTGACCGTTGGCGCTTTGGTTTTGGCTTTGATCATTGCTTTGTGGATCGCTCGCAGCATCACCGTACCTTTGGCCAAGTCGGTGGCAGCGGCGCAGGCGCTTGCGGAAGGCGACCTGTCAGTGCAGATACAGTCCGATTCGAAGGACGAAACGGGTATGTTGTTATCGGCTATGCAAGCCATGGTGGCGCGTCTTTCTCAGATCATCACCGAGGTACGCAGTGCCGCAGACAACCTGACCAGCGCCTCCAGCCAGGTTTCCGCGACTTCGCAATCGATGTCGCAAGGCTCCAGCGAACAGGCCGCCAGCGTCGAGGAAACCTCGGCCTCGATGGAGCAGATGAGTGCTTCCGTCGCCCAGAACACCGAGAACGCCAAGCTGACCGACAACATGGCGCAGAAGGCATCGAAAGAAGCCAACGAGGGCGGCGAAGCCGTCAAACAGACGGTGGCCGCGATGAAACAGATCGCCGGCAAGATCGGCATCATCGACGACATCGCCTACCAGACCAATATGCTGGCGCTGAACGCCGCGATCGAAGCTGCCCGCGCCGGCGAGCACGGCAAGGGCTTCGCGGTGGTTGCCGCCGAAGTACGCAAACTGGCTGAGCGCAGCCAGGTGGCGGCGCAGGAAATCGGCGAACTCGCCAGCGGCAGCGTGCAGATGGCCGAAAAGGCAGGAAAACTGCTCGACGAAATCGTGCCGTCGATCCAGAAGACCTCGGACCTGGTGCAGGAGATCGCCGCCGGTTCCAGCGAGCAATCATCCGGCATCGCACAGATAAACAGCGCCATGAGCCAACTCTCGCAGACCACGCAGCAGAATGCTTCGGCGTCGGAAGAACTGGCGGCGACGGCGGAAGAGATGAATGGTCAGGCCGAACAACTGCAACAGACCATGGCCTTCTTCAAGCTGGCCGGTGGGGGCCAGAGCGGACCGGTCATGGCACAACGCGCGCAACCCAGGATGGCGCGGCCCAGCGCCAAGGACAGCGATCCTGCCGAGCGCGATTTCGTGCGCTTCTGAGGAGAGCAAGATGGGCAACATCGTCCCTGTCGCCGCCAACGCGCTTGCCCAGGCGATTGGCGAGCAACAATACCTGACCTTTCAGCTCGGCGGTGAGATGTTCGCCATCGAGATCCTCAACATCCGGGAAATCATCGAATACGGTGCATTGACCACAGTACCAATGATGCCGCCGTTCATTCGCGGCGTGATCAACCTGCGCGGCGCGGTGGTGCCGGTGATCGATCTGTCGGTGCGTTTCGGCCGGCCGCCGGTGGCCGTGACCCGCCGTACCTGCATCATCATCATCGAAATCGACAATGCCGGTGAGCGGCAGGATATCGGCGTCGTAGTCGACAGCGTGTCCGAAGTGCTGGAGATTCCGGCCAACATGATTGAACCGCCGCCCAGCTTCGGCGCCCGCATCCGCACCGACTTCATTCAGGGCATGGGCAAGGTGAACGACAAATTCGTCATCATCCTGAACGTGCACAACGTGCTGTCGGTGGAAGAAATGTCGCAACTGTCACAGGTCGCCCAGGTGGGTGGTGTGCCCGCGCTGGGTTTGCCGGAAAGCACTGCTTAGCCGATCTGCCAAGAACGGGGCGGGTGCCATGGTGCGTGTCCGCCTCCAATGTTCAGGGGAAGAAAATGAAGCAACAATCCGTTCGCACCAGCTTGCTCGCATCCAGTGCTTTGGTGTTTGTCGTTTTCATGATTGCCTTGGGTGTCGCGGTGAGTGGACTCAACGGCGCCCAGCAACGCCTGGCCGACTACCTGGCAAAGGATCAGGTGCTGCTTGAGTCGTTCAGCGAAATGTATGCCCAGGGCCTGCAGACCGGGCAGGCGGTGCGCAACATCATTCTCGATCCGGACAATCCGAAGGCGTATGACAACCTGAAAAAGGCGCGCAAGGATTTCCGCGCCGCGCTTGAAACCGCCAATACTTTGGCGACCGACAAGCCGGCACTGGCCAGCGCGCTGCAGGAAATAACCCAACTGACTGAGAAGCGCGAACTGCGCCTGGATGAGATTACCGCACTGGCGAAACTGGATTCACCTGCCGCGCAGGCCAAGCTGAACAAGGACGAGACGCCGCTCTGGCGGAAGTTGAAAGATATTTTGCTGGAACAGAAAAAGGTATTGGGCGAAGCGGCTCAGGCCAGCGCCCAGCAGACCCTGTCCAACGTCGCCAAGATGCGCACCTGGAGCCTGGGTTTGAGCGTGCTGGCGCCGATCTTCGGCACCGTAATGATGTTTTTGACGCTACGCGGGCTGAATCGCCGGCTGGGCGGTGAACCAACCTACGCAATGGAAATGGCGAATCGCATTGCCTCCGGCGATCTGTCGATGCAGATCGAGTCCAAACATCCGGGCAGCTTGCTTGCAGCGCTTCAGGAAATGGTCGGCCGTCTGGCGCAGATCATTACCGAGGTGCGTTCCGCGGCAGAACAACTGACCAGCGCATCGGGCCAGATTTCAGCCACTTCGCAATCGTTGTCGCAAGCTTCCAGCGAACAGGCCACCAGCGTCGAGAAAACCTCGGCCGCGATGGAACAGATGAACGCTTCGGTGACGCAGAACACCGAGAACGCCAAGGTGACCGACGGCATGGCGACGAAGGCGGCGAAGGAAGCCGGCGAAGGCGGCGAGGCGGTACAGCAGACGGTGGCGGCGATGAAGCAGATTGCCGGCAAGATCGGCATCATCGACGACATCGCCTACCAGACCAACATGCTGGCTTTGAATGCCGCGATCGAAGCCGCTCGCGCCGGTGAGCATGGCAAGGGCTTCGCGGTGGTGGCTGCGGAAGTGCGTAAACTGGCCGAACGCAGCCAGGTGGCGGCGCAGGAAATCGGCGAACTGGCCAGCGGCAGCGTGCAGATGGCGGAACGCGCCGGCCATTTGCTGGACGAAATCGTGCCGTCGATTCAGAAGACCTCGGATCTGGTGCAGGAAATTTCCTCAGGTTCGGGCGAACAGGCATCCGGCATCGCTGAGATCAAGAATGCAGTCAGTCATCTGTCTCAAATCACCCAGCAGAACGCATCCGCATCGGAAGAATTGGCGGCCACAGCGGAAGAAATGAACAGCCAGTCGGAACAGCTGCAACAGACCATGGCCTTCTTCACGCTTGTCGGTTCAGCTGCAAACCCGATGACAGCAGCCAGGCCGCGCCCGCTGCAAGTCGGAAGCCCGCACACCGATACCGCCAGCGGCGATTTCGTGCGCTTCTAAAGGGGTTCGATCATGTGGGGTTCGATCCATGTCGAAATTTCAATCTGAATCCGGCGGTTGTCCGGGTTGTAGGAGCGTCCGCTTGCGGCGCGAGCGTGGTGGGATCGGCCCGCAAGCGGAGCCTCCTAAGCCCAACCTGCGAGACTGCAAATCTGACATGGGTCGATCAATGTTGAGCGCTGCGCATTTGTCGGTTGACTCATTCTGTAGGTTGGGCAAAGCGCAGCGTGCCCAACATTCCACGCATCCATGTTGGGCACGCTTCGTTTTGCCCAACCTACGAGACTTGCCATGAACCTCACCGACCAGGAATTCGATTTCCTGCGCAAAATGCTTTACGAAGCAGCCGGCATCAGTCTCACCAACGAAAAAAAGGCGCTGGTCATCGGCCGCCTGACTCGACGTATCGAAAGCCTGGGCATTGCCAGTTATGGCGAGTATTTCCGTCTTATCGCCGGCCGCACCGACCCGCAGGAGCGGCAATGGGCATTGGACGCGCTGACCACCAACGAAACCTTTTTCTTCCGCGAACCACAGCATTTCGCTTTCCTGAGCGAAATCATCGTCCCCGCAGTGCCGCCGGGCGATACCTTCCGCGTCTGGAGCGCGGCCAGTTCTTCCGGCGAGGAGGCTTACAGCATCGCCATGTTGTTGGCCGAACGTTTGGGTCAGCGACCGTGGGAAATCATCGGTTCCGACCTGAGCACCAAGGTGCTGGCCAAAGCGAGTCGCGGCCAATACCCGATGGAACGCGCCGAGAAAATCCCGAAGCCCTATCTGCGCGCCTATTGCCTGAAGGGGACTGGCGAACAGGAAGGCACCTTCCTGATCGACCCGACGTTGCGCAAGCGCGTCCGCTTCCAGCAGGCCAACCTGATGGAACCGCTGCCCAAGCTGGGCTTGTTCGATGTCATTTTTCTGCGCAATGTGTTGATCTATTTCGACATGCCGACCAAGCGTCGGGTGGTCGAGAATCTGCTACCGTTCATGAAGCCGGATGGCTATTTCTTCTCCGGGCATTCCGAAAGCATCACCGGCCTGGTGCCGGGTCTGGTGCAGGTGCAGCCGGCGATTTATCGAAAACCTTGAACACTTGAGCAAAATTTCTCGATGACCCAAGCAAAGATTCCCGCCCAAGGCCGCAAGCCGGTCAAATCTGCGCAGCCCACTCCCGCCATACCTCCCAGCCGATTTGACGGCTATGTGGTTGGCATTGGCGCCTCCGCTGGCGGCCTGGATGCGCTGGAGCGCTTTTTTCATGAAATGAATGTGGATTCGAACGCCGCCTTCGTGGTGATTCAGCATCTTTCGCCTGACCACAAAAGCATGATGGCCAACCTGCTGTCGCGGCATACCAAAATGCCGGTGATTACCGTCGAAGATGCGATGCGCATCGAGCCCAACGTGGTCTACCTGATCCCGCCCGGCAGCCTGATGACGATTGCGGTCGGTCAGTTGCGCCTGTCGCCGAAAAACCCGCGCGGACTTTCGCTGCCGATTGATCTGTTCTTCAGTTCACTGGCGCAGGAATACGGCAATCATGCGGTTGGCGTCATTCTTTCCGGCACCGGCTCGGATGGCACGCGTGGCGCGGTGGCGATCAACGCGGCGGGTGGTTTGCTGCTGGCGCAAGACCCGGAAACCTGCAAATTCGACGGCATGCCGCGCAGCGCCATCGTTACCGGCCTGGTGGATGAAGTATTGCCGCCGGAAAACCTGGGGCCGCGCATTCTCGACCATATCCGGCATGTGCCGCATCCCGCCCTGCTGAAGGCCGAGCAGCCGGGTATGACCCCAGACTCGACGCTCGACTCGCAGCTTGATCGTGACTCGCCGATGGAAGAAATCCTGCATCTGCTGCATCAGCAGGGCGGCGTCAATTTCCGTGAATACAAACCCGCCACCGTGGTGCGCCGGATCGAACGCCGGATGCAGGTACGGCATGTGCCGGACCTGGAAAACTATCTCAAGTTGTTGCAGGGCGATCGCTCCGAAGCCTTGACGTTGCGTCGCGAGATTCTGATTCCGGTGACCAATTTTTTCCGTGACGCCGAATCCTTCGATGTGCTGGCCAAGACCATCGTCAATCTGGTGCGTGAGCGGGATGACGGCCAACCCTTGCGGGTCTGGGTGGCGGGCACATCGACCGGCGAAGAGGCTTATTCCATCGCGATCCTGTTTGCCGAGGCGTTCGAACAGGTCAAGCGCTGGCCGAACATCAAGATTTTCGCCACCGATGTGGAACAGCAGAATATCGAAGCCGCCGGCGCCGGGATGTTCTCCGAGGCGATCATGGCGGAAGTTTCGCCGGAGCGGCTGGAACGCTACTTCAGCAAGCGCGGCAACCATTTTGTCGTGAAAGCGGAGATTCGCCAGAACATCGTGTTTGCCCGTCACAACCTGCTGGAAGACCCGCCGTTCACCCGGATGGATCTGGTGACCTGCCGCAACGTCCTGATTTACTTCAAAACTGCGGCGCAGGAACGGGCGTTGCGGCGGATGCAGTATTCGCTCGCCTCGAACGGCACCTTGTTCCTTGGCGCCAGCGAATCGCTCGGCGGCTTGCAGCAGGATTTCTCGCCGGTCAGCAGCAAGCACAAGATTTATCGCATCCTGCGGCATGTCTCGCTGCCTCTGGAAAGCGGCGGCCATACGCTATCGCGCGCGGCTGGCGTGATACCACGTCGCTCCGGCGGTTTTCACCGGCCCGGCCCGACTGCGGAATCGTTGGCGATCGACGCTGGTCAGCAACTGCTGCTGGACGACTACGCGCCACCCAGCCTGCTGGTCAGTTCAAAACACGAACTCATCCACGTGTTTGGCGCTGCGCAGCGTTATCTGATGTTCCCGCCCGGCAATGTCAGTCTGGAACTGACCCGCTTGCTGCCCAGCCGACTGTCGCCGATCGCGGTGGCACTGCTGCACAAGGCGAGCAAGGATCGCGGCGCGATTCACTCCGACGCGGTGTCGATCGAATTGGCGAATGGCGACAAGGAACGCGTCAGCCTGGTGGCGCGGCCGGTGTCCGGGCCGGAAATCGGCGAAGCGACGCTGCTGCTGACCATCAAAGGTGAGCCGCTGACGCCGGAAATGACGCAACCTGGCATTTCAACCCTCAATCTCGGCGCTGAAACCGCCGAGCGCATGCATGTGCTGGAACGTGAGCTGGCAGCCACGCGGGACAGCCTGCAAGCCACGATCGAGGAACTGGAAACCGCCAACGAGGAACTGCAGGCCACCAACGAGGAGTTGATGGCGAGCAATGAGGAGTTGCAGAGCAGCAACGAGGAACTGCAATCGGTCAACGAGGAGCTGTACACCGTCAACGCCGAAAATCAGGAAAAGATCGAGATCCTCAACCGACTCAACGCCGACCTCGACAGCATGGCGAAGGCCGCCACCATCGCCACGCTGTTCGTCGATGACAATCTGCGCCTGACCCGCTTCACCGCCGAAGCCAGCCAGTTGTTCAAGATTCGCGAAGGCGACGTCGGGCGCCAGCTGGATGACTTCAGCCATGTCCTGGAACACCCGGATTTCATCGGCGAACTGCGCAATACCCTGGCCAGCGGCAAGCCGTTCGAGCAGGAAATCAGCGCCCGCAACGGCAAGTGCTATCTGACCCGCATCCTGCCCTACACGCTGCCGTCCGGTCAGACGCGCAGCGCGGTGGTCAGCTTTGTCGACGTCACCGCGCTGAGTGATATCCACCGCCTGCAAGCGATTCTCGATGCCTTGCCGGAACGTATCGTCGTGCTCGACAACCAGGGCGAGATCACCCTGGTCAACGCCGCCTGGCGTGAATTCGCGATCAGCAGTGGCGATGCCGAGATGGTGAACTGCGGCCCCGGTTGCAATTATCTTGCAGCCAGCCGGGTGGGCGGCTGGTTCGGTCCGGATGCGGCGCGCAGCATCGGCGAAAGCGTCGGCCAGGTGCTGAGAGGCAAACTGCCCGCCTTCAGCCTGGAATATGCTGGCTTGAAGCGTGACGGCGGCCGCATGCACTTGCGGGTGACATCGATCAAGAGCCCTAGCGGCGGCGCCTTGGTCAGCCATCTCGATCTTGATCAGTGGCAAAACAACGGAAACGCGGAGTTGGTATGAAACCCAAGACAGACAACTTGACCGCGTCGGCTGACCTTGCGTTGAGTCACCACTCGCCGGACGCCAGCGAGAATATTCATCAAACCGCGAAGGATTTATTGCTTCGCGGCGAATTCGACCTGGCCGACAAGTTACTCGCCCATGGCGATGTCGAGATCGCTGCGCTGATCGAGAACCTGCGCATCTATCAGGCCGAACTGGAAATCCAGAATGCCGAACTGCGCGAGGCGCAAGCTCAATCGCAGCATGCACTCGATCGTTTTGCCGGCCTGTTCTCGCATCTGCCGCTGGCCGAACTGGTGGTTGAACAAAGCGGCCTGATCCGTTCCGCCAATGGCGAAGCCGAGCGGCTGTTCGGGCTCAACAACCAGCACTTGCGACAGCATTTCCTGCGCCGCCTGATCGATCGCGAATCCGAAAACAATCTCGCCAGGGCGATTGTCCAGGCCAACGAATTTGGCGTCAGCCGGGTGAGTCCGATCAAGTTCGTCGCGGCGGATGGTCATGCCTTCATTGGGGAAATGCATCTCGCCCGCCTGCCTGATCTGGAAAACGAGATGGGTGAATTCGTTTGCGCGGTGGTCGATCTCAGTGAGCGCCTGCGCAACGAAGCCGAGACCGCCCGCATCAACCAGCGCCTGCGCGAGAACGAGGTGCGCTACCGCATCCTCGCCGACCACTCGCCGGACTGGGAATACTGGCTGGGCGCCGACCAACGCTTTGAATACGTCTCGCCCGCCTGCGAAGCGATCTGCGGCTATCCGCCACAAGCCTTCATGGCTGACCCGAAACTGTTCTGCAATCTGCTGCATCCGGACGATCGCGCCGCCTGGCATCAGCACCAGAGCGAATCCACGCCGCATGAGGAGGATGCACATCATGCGCACGATAACCTGTTGCTGCGCCTGATTGATCGGCAGGGCAACGTCAAATGGCTGGAGCATCAATGCAGCCCGGTGTTTGAAGGCGGTGATTTTCTCGGCCGCCGTGGCGTCAATCGCGATGTCACCCGGCGGGTGGCCGCAGAGGCGGAAGCCAGCCACGTCAGCCGCTTGCTGAAGACCTTGAGTGAGGTGAATCAGCGCATTGTCCAGGAACAGAATGAAGGCAACCTGCTGCAACAGGTGTGTGACGTCGCGGTTGAGATAGGCGGCTTGAAGGCCAGTCTGATCGCCTTGCTTGATGAGACAGGCGATGAACTCTGGTCGTACGCCTGGGCCGGGTCGCAGGCGCATCCGCTGACCGGTTGGCTGCCGATGCTGGAAGATGACCATATCGTTTTGCCGCAGGGCACCCGGCAGCCGATGTCGCAGCCGCTGCCTTGCAACCAAGACCAGACGGCCGAGAAAACCAGCCCGGTTGCGGCCTGGTGCGACTGGCTGCGCCAGAACGGCGTCGGCGCGATGATCCATTTCCCGTTGCAACGCGATGGCCGCAACATCGGCCTGATCAGCTTCTTTGCCGATACGCTGGATTTCCTGCGTCCTGATGTGTGTGATCTGTTGCGCGAACTGGCGGGTGATGTCTCCTTCGCGCTGGCCAGCTTCAACCATCGGCGACAGGAATTCGAGGCCCGCTACCGGCTGGCCGACCGCGAAGCCTATCTGAGCGCCATGCTGCAGACCGTGCCGTTGGGTATCGGCGTCATCGTCGCGCGCGAGTTTGTCCAGGTGAACCAGACGTTCTGCAACATGCTGGGCTATACGGTGGAAGAACTGCTCGGTAAATCGACGCGCATGATCTACCCCGATGACGCCGGGTTTGAGCGGGTCGGTCGCGATAAATATGCCGACATCGCCCGAAGTGGACGCGGTGAGATCGAAACCCGCTGGCAACGCAAGGATGGCGGCCTGATCGACGTGCATCTGGTCAGCTCATGGTTCGATGCCGCCGATCCAGGCAAGGGAACCGTGTTCACCGCCGAAGACATTACTCAGCACAAGCAGGCCGAACAACGGCTCGATTTCCTGTCGCATTACGATGCGCTGACTGCGTTGCCGAACCGCGATCTGCTGCGTGACCGCCTGGAACACGCAATCCAGCGCGCGAAGCGGGAAGGCAACAAGCTGGCCGTGTTGATGCTGGATCTGGATCGTTTCAAGACGATCAACGAATCCCTCGGCCACAGCGTTGGCGATGCGTTGCTGAAAGCGGTGGCGGCGCGCATGGTGAGCCAGATTCGCGGCGGCGATACCTTGTCCAGGGTCGGCGGCGACGAGTTCATCCTGCTGCTGGAGGATGATGTCAGCTTGCACAGCGCCAGCCTGGTGGCGATGAAA
>CAMDHJ010000130.1 GCA_945897865.1 Tepidiphilus sp. J10 | reverse complement strand
GTGAAGCGGGTGACCGACATCATGGGCGAGATCAGCGCCGCCAGCACGGAACAGAGCCAGGGCATAGAACAAGTGAACCGGGCGATCACCCAGATGGACGAAACGACGCAGCAGAACGCAGCCCTGGTGGAACAAGCGGCGGCGGCGGCCGAGTCGTTGCAGGACCAGGCCGCCAGCTTGAGTCAGTCGGTGGCGGTGTTCAAAACCAGCGGTGGCGGCGGCCGTATCGGGACTACCCTTTCAGTCTCCAGGCGGCATCCACCGCAGCGGTCAATGCCCGAGCCTGCGCGCAGCATGCCATCCACAAGCAAAGCCAGTCGGGCGCTCCCCGCCAGCGATGAACGAGGCAACGCCAGTGAGGTGGATTTCGAGGCCATTATCGACGCTCACCAGGCCTGGAAGCAGAAGCTGCGCAATGCGATTGCTGGTGGCTCGGAAGCGCAACTGGACCCGAATGAAGTCTGCAAAGACAACCTCTGCGCGCTGGGCAAGTGGATTTATAGCGCGGGCAAGGAATTCGAGCATCTGGAGGAATACCAGCCGCTGCGCAAAAACCACGCCGAGTTTCATGTCTGCGCAGCCGACATCCTGAGGCGGGCGCAAAGCGGTGACAAGGACGGCGCCAGCAGCATGCTGGTGGGCGATTTCTTTGATCTGTCGAATCGAACCATCAACAGCATCGTGGCTATGAAAAGGCATAGAAATCGTTGAGCCTTGCATGACCTATTGTCCAATTGACCAATTCATATTGTCAGCTAGAACCAGCCTGAATACAGGAGCCGAACCATGCGTCAGAACCTTCCCGTCACCGGCAACGAATACAACCTGAGAGAGGGTATCCAGATTGTTTCTCGCACCGACCTGAAAGGCATCATTACCTATGCGAACGCCGACTTCATCGAATCCAGCGGATTCACTGAAGCCGAGTTGCTCGGTGCGCCGCACAACATTCTGCGGCATCCGGACATGCCGGAGGCTGCCTTCAAGGATCTCTGGGATACGGTGGCAGCCGGCAAACCCTGGTCGGGGCTGGTCAAGAACAGGCGCAAGAATGGCGACCATTACTGGGTGGAAGCGAACGTTTCACCGCTGAGGGTGGAGGGTCGGGTGGTTGGCTATATCTCGGTGCGGCGCAGGCCGGAACGGGATGAAATCAAGGCGGCCGAGGCTTTGTATGCGTTGATGCGGCAAGGCAAGCAGGTCAAGAGTCTGTACAGACGATTCGCGGATGGCTTGGGAAATCTTCCTATTCGCACCGCTTTGACCGGCGGCCTGGTGATTATTCTTCTGCTCTTTCTGGTGGCCACGTTGCAGGCCTTCGTGGGGATGCGTAATGCGGTCGATTTATTAAAACGCTACACCGAAGACATCCAGGTTCAGCAAGCCGCTTATAACGGCATGTATGTTGAGGGCCTGCAAATGGCCGCCGCCATGCGCTATGTCATCCTCGAGCCCGGCGATCGCCAAGCCCGCAACAACGTGACCAAGGCGCAGAGTAGTTTTGCCAAACACTTTGACACCGCGCGCAGCCTCGCCAAAGACGAGGCGAGCAAAGCGGCATTGGTGGCGATCGAGCAGGGGCGGTCAAAGCACAACGAAATACAGCAGCGCCTGAGCGCTTTGGTTGACAGTGGGGATAGCGAAACGGCCCGCTTAACCTACAAGACGGAAGACAACAAGGTCTGGCGTGCTTACAAAGACCTGATTATGGAAGGCGTTGCTCGCCTGGAAAAACAATCCATGCTGGAAAAAGAGAGCTTGTTGCAGGAAGTGGCCAGCGCGGAGCGCAGGGTGGTTGCATTCGCGCTGCTTGCAGTGCTGGTTGCGCTCACCTTGGCGATCTGGATGAACCGCAAGATCAGCGTGCCGATCCGGGCCGCCAAAGGCCATCTTGAGGCTATTTCAGAAGGTATTTACAACACGCGGATTTTTGCCCACAACCATGATGAACTGGGTGAAATGATGGTCGCCATGAAATCCATGCAGGCGAGGCTGGACTACGATCTGCAGGAAACGCGCCGAGTCGCCAACGAAAACCTGCGCGTCAAGATCGCGCTGGATAACGTCTCTTCGGGTGTGATGATGGCCGACACCACGCGGCACATCATCTATGCAAACAAAGCGGTACAGAGCCTGTTCAAGGCCGCCGAAAGCGATATTCGCCAGGAATTGCCGCAATTTGATGCCGACAAGCTGCTGGGCGCCAACATCGACCTGTTTCACAAGAACCCCGGCCATCAAGCCAAAATGCTCGCCTCGCTCAACACCACCTACCGTAGCGCGCTCAACATCGGCGCGCGCAGCCTGACCGTGGTGGCTAACCCGGTCATTAACGAACAAGGCGAGCGGCTCGGTTCCGTTGTCGAATGGAAAGACCGTACCGAAGAAGTCATCGTTGAACACGAAGTTGCCGACCTGGTTTCATCGGCGGCGGCGGGCGACTTCAGCCACCGACTAAACCCGGCAGGCAAGGACGGATTCTTCCTGCAACTGGCAACTGGCATCAATAAACTGGTAGAAACCAGCGAACGTGGTATGAGCGATGTCGGCCGGGTGCTCAAAGCACTTTCGCAAGGCGATCTGACGCAACGCATCGACGGCAACTACGAAGGCCTGTTTGGCGAGCTGCAGAACGACACCAACAGCACCAGCGAACGGCTGGCCGAAATCGTCAGCCAGATCCGCGAAGCCACCGATGCCATCAACACGGCAGCAAAGGAAATCGCCAGCGGCAACGTTGACCTGTCCAGCCGCACTGAAAACCAGGCCGCCAGCCTGGAAGAAACGGCCAGCTCGATGGACGAATTTACCAGCACGGTGAAACAGAACGCCGACAACGCCCGGCAAGCCAACCAACTGGCCAAAGGCGCCTCCGAGATCGCGGTGAAAGGCGGCGCAGTGGTTGGCCACGTCGTGCACACCATGGGCGCCATCGCCGACAGCAGCAAAAAGATCGCCGACATCATCAGCGTCATCGACGGCATCGCCTTCCAGACCAACATCCTCGCGCTGAATGCCGCCGTTGAAGCCGCACGCGCCGGCGAACAAGGCCGCGGCTTCGCCGTGGTGGCCGGCGAAGTGAGAAGCCTCGCGCAAAGGAGTGCAGCCGCGGCAAAGGAAATCAAAGGCCTGATCAGCGACTCCAGCGACAAGGTGACCGAGGGCTACAAACTGGTCGAACAGGCCGGCAGCACGATGGACGAAGTGGTCAACGCCGTGAAGCGGGTGACCGACATCATGGGTGAGATCAGCGCCGCCAGCACGGAACAGAGCCAGGGCATAGAACAAGTGAACCGGGCGATCACCCAGATGGACGAAACGACGCAGCAGAACGCAGCCCTGGTGGAACAAGCGGCGGCGGCGGCGGAATCGTTGCAGGACCAGGCTGCCAGTCTGAGTCAGGCGGTGGCAGTGTTCAAAACTAGCGCATCCGTTAGACGCACGCTGGCTAGGGCTGCGCCGCCTCCGCCACGTCCAGTCGCCGGTCGGGCCGGCTCGCCAGGGGCGGTGCAGGTAGCGCAGCGCAGGGCGCCGCAATTGAATGCCGATAACGGCGATGAATGGGCAGAGTTTTGAACCGTGTGAACTTCCCCCTCTGCCATCAGATTGACTGGAGAAACTGTGGCTGAAGCCAATTCACCGCAACGCGAATTTCCCTTCTCGACCCGAGATTTCGAGGAAGTCCGCAAGATGATCTACGACCATGCCGGCATCGCGTTGAATGAGGCCAAGGAGGACATGGTCTACAGCCGTCTGGCGCGTCGTTTGCGCGCCACCGGCAAGCGCAGCTTTCCGGAATACCTGGCGCTGATCCGTTCCGGCGACAAGGCCGAATGGGAAGCCTTTGTCAATTCACTGACCACCAACCTGACCGATTTCTTTCGCGAAGCGCATCACTTTGTCATCCTGAAAGAATTCCTGAAAACCCGCAAAGACCGGCCGATCACGATCTGGAGTTCCGCTTCCAGTACTGGCGAGGAGCCGTATTCGATCGCGATCACCGCGGTTGAGGCGCTGGGACAGAATGCACCGGTGCAGGTGCTTGCGTCCGATCTGGACACCAATGTGCTGAAAAAGGCGGCCGAGGGCGTGTATCCGATCGAGCGCTTGAACAAGCTAAGCCCCGAACGGCAGAAGCAGTTTTTCCTCAAGGGTTCCGGCGACAACGCCGGCATGGCGCGTGCCAAGCCGGAACTGCGCGCGATGCTGAAATGTTTTCCGCTCAATCTGCTTGATCCGGTGTGGTCGATCCGGCAGCCGCTGGATGCAATTTTCTGCCGCAACGTGATGATTTATTTCGATAAGCCGACGCAGTACGCGATCCTGAAAAAGATGAAGCCGCTGCTGAAGCCGGACGGCCTGCTGTTCGTCGGCCATTCGGAAGCGCTGTATCACGCCACTGACCTGTTCAAGCTGCGCGGACAAACGGTCTACCAGCACGCCGAGTCCAAGGAGACAAAGTGAGCATCCATGGCTATGAAGAAGTCCAGGCGCCGAATCATTATTTCGATCGCAATTTCGATATCGAAGCAGCCAAGATACTGCCCGGCGAGTACTACGTCTCGGCGCGCAACATGCTGCTGGTGACGGTGCTTGGTTCTTGCGTGGCGGCCTGCATCCGCGATCCGAAATCCGGCATTGGCGGCATGAATCACTTTATGCTGCCAGAAGGCGGCGGCGATCAACACAACCTCCTGTCGAACTCGGCGCGCTATGGCAGCTATGCAATGGAAGTGTTGATCAATCAACTGGTCAAACTCGGCGCTAACCGTAATCGGCTGGAGGCCAAGGTATTTGGTGGCGCAGCAGTGTTGCGTGGCTTTACCACGGTGCAAGTCGGCACCATGAACAGTGAATTCGTGCTCAGCTATCTGCATGCCGAGCGGATTCGTGTCGTTGCCGAAGACCTGCTCGATGTCTATCCACGCAAGGTGTATTTCTTCCCCGCGACTGGCCGCGTCATGGTTCGCAAGCTCAAGACGGTACACAACAACACCATTGTCGATCGTGAACGCGATTACAGCCAACGTCTGAAAGGGGCTGAGATAGCCGGTGATGTGGAGCTGTTTTCATGAGTCAGTCAGGTACGGTCAAGTCGACCAGCAGCAAGATCAAGGTATTGATCATTGATGACTCGGCGCTGATTCGCAGCATCATGAAGCAGATCATCAGCAGCCAGGCCGACATGGAAGTGGTCGGTCAGGCGCCTGACCCGATCACCGCGCGCGAAATGATCAAGCAGCTGAATCCGGATGTGTTGACTCTCGATGTCGAAATGCCGCGCATGAATGGTCTTGAATTCCTGGAGAAATTGATGCGACTGCGGCCGATGCCGGTGTTGATGGTGTCATCGCTGACCGAGAAGTCGAATGAAGTCACTCTGAAGGCGTTGGAACTCGGCGCCGTCGATTTCATCACCAAGCCGCGCATCGGCGTCATCGAAGGCATGAACGAGCAGATTGCCGAGATCACAGACAAAATCCGCTCAGCCGCCCGTGCCCGTGTACATCGGCGTGCGCTTGGCAGCGAGACAAGCATGACCCCGCGGCCATTGGTCGGCACCTATCTCAACACCACGGAAAAGTTGGTCTTTGTGGGTTCCTCCACCGGCGGCACCGAGGCGCTGAAGGAATTGTTGTCGCGCATGCCGGCCAGTGCGCCGGGCATTCTGATTACCCAGCACATGCCGGAAACCTTCACCAAATCGTTCGCCCATCGGTTGAATGGGCTCTCCGCGATGATCGTCAAGGAAGCCGAAAACAACGAGCGCATCCTGCCCGGCCATGCCTACATCGCACCCGGGCATTCGCACTTGCTGGTGAAGAAGAACGGCGCTTACTACTACACCGAGTTGAGCAAGGCTGACCCGGTCAATCGTCACCGGCCCTCGGTTGATGTGCTGTTTCACAGCGCCGCTGCGGTGGCTGGCCAGAATGCGATCGGTGTGATTCTGACCGGCATGGGCAAGGATGGCGCGCAGGGCCTGTTGGCGATGCGCGAGGCCAAGGCCTACACGATTGCGCAGGATGAAGCGTCGTGCATCGTCTTCGGTATGCCGAAAGCGGCGATCGAAATCGGTGCCGCAACCGAAGTGGCCCCCCTGCACGACATTGCTGCGCGCGTGCTGGACCGACTCGGTCAGTGGGTGCGTTAGGTGCGTTAGACGCGATCACACCTGAGGGGTACGCGATTAAAACCGTAGTTCACCCACCCAGCCGCAACTCGGTCAAAGCCTGATCAATCACCGCTTCGGTCAAGCCCTCGTAGGCTTCGCGACTGCTGATGCTGAACACGCCGGCGACTTCGCTCCAGGCGAAACCCGGACTCCAGGCTTGCAGGGCGATTTCGCCTTGCCGCGCGCGGGCAACGACATGCAGTCCTTGCCGGTCATAGACCAGGTTGTAGGGCGTGCCGGCGGCATGCAAGGCATCGATATGAAACCAGGCGTCGCGAACGGCGCTGAAACGTTGCAACGCCAGCGGGTAACTTTGGGGATCAAGGCGTTGCAGCGGCAACGGCTGATCTCGGACAAAGGTCTGGAAATGTAGATGATTGACCGAGGCATATGCGCCATAGCTGTTGTAGGCGAGGCCAAAACCAGGCATCGCCGCACTCGCCTCTTGCGCCACCCGCCACGCCCAGCCATGCGTCTCCGGCGTCAGCAACTGCGGCCGTTGCTGCTCGGGTGCCGGCACCAGCAGTCCATGCCAGGGCGCGAAGGGGAATTTGTTGTACAGCAGGCGCGCCGACTCGCCGGCTAGTTCGCCTTGCCAGAGCACTTCCTTGGCCAGGAACGGTTTGTTGAAGTGAAAGCCGGCGGTATCGAAGGGCTGCGAGATGCCGTTGACGCGAGCTTCGCTCATCCGCGCCGGACGTAATCCGCGCAGCGGGTTGAACTGCACTTCCCAGCGGCCTAGTTGGCGCGGCGGGCTGACTTGGAGCAATTCGAACTCCGCCGGCGCGAGATCGAACGCGAGTAGTTTCAGAAACACCAGCAAGTCGTCCGGCGGCACATCCAGCTTGCCGCCTTGCCGCAAAGCCTGCTTGATCGCGGCGGCGTGCTCGCGCTGACGTTTTAGCAGCTTGTCGCGCAGCGGCAGCCATAGGGTCGGATCTTGCGCCGCATTGGCCAGCACCAGGATGTATACCCCGAGCGCCGGATGCTGCGTCAGCATGGCGTCGAGGCCGGAGACAAACAGTTGTCGCAACCTGTCCAGATGAGCGAACGGCGATTCGCTGGGGGTGGGTTCGCTGGAGATGGATGCGGTGGAGAAGGTATCAGCCATATGGGATTCAGGATGCATCATCTAGGTTCAACTGGCGCTGTCCGTGTCCGTGCCCGGGCTGGGTATGCGACTCCACAGCGGTCGGCTCCAATCGACCAGATCAAGCACCGCATCGAGCACGTCCAGACGTCGAATCCAGCCATGTGGTAGGGCTTCGAGGCCATGTTGCGCGCCGAATAACTGGCCGGCAAGGCTGGCGGTGGAATCTGAATCGCCGCTGTGATTGGCCGCCACCGCGACCACTTCACGGAACGATTGACTGTGACTGGCGGCATAGACAGCGATCGCCAGTGCCTGTTCTCCGACCCAGCCCTGGCCGAGTTCCGGTGGCAAGCTGCCGGTGAATGGGCGCACGCTGAGGTCAAGCGCGGTGCGCAGCAGAGTCAGTGTTTCTTCATGTCCGGGCCAGGCGCTCGCCAGCGTGCTGGCCTGTAGCAAGGCGCTATGCAGCGGCATGTTTTCCAGCAATGCGCTGACGCTGGCAGCCATCACACCAGCCGGCAAATAGCCGCTGGCGTGACCATGGGTAAGTGCGGCGATGCGGGCGGCGATGCAGAATGCCCGCGCCGGCGGCAGATTCGGCATCAGGCCGACCATGCCGGCGCGCATCACGCCACCGCAGCCTTTACTGTTGTTGATGGGGTGTTCCGGCGTGCCGCCGCCACCCTGGCTCATCGCGCTGATGCAGGTTTTGCCGGGCGCGCGTTGGGCATGCAGCACGGCATGCTTGAGCAGACGCGACGATTGATTGCTGTCCTTGGCGCGCGGATCTTGCGTGGCCAGCCAATCGAGGTAGGACTGGCGGACTTGCTCAACCAGATTCTGGTCATTCGGCTCGCCCGCCAGCAAGGCGCGAGTCATGCCCTCCAGCGTGAACAGGCTCATTTGTGTATCGTCCGAGACGACCAGTTCACCTTTGTGAAAATAGGGTTCGCGCAGGCCAGAGATGCCATGTGTCTTCTGGATTTTGGCCAGACTGTCGAATTCCACGACATAGCCAAATCCATCGCCCAGGGCGCCGCCGAACAGGCAGGCCAGGCGGCGAGCCATTGCGTCATCCTGGGTGGCGGAAATCGTGCGAGTCTCGATCACATGACGTTCCTGCTCGCTGGTCTGGATGGCGCCTGGCCTGGCCTTGCGCACGCGACTGATGGCTTCGCTGGGCGACATGCCAAGTTCGACCATCAGACGCGCGGCGATCATGCCGGAGCGACCCAGTCCGACCCGGCAGTGGATGACCACTTTGCCGCCGCGCCGCAGCAAACGCCGTAAACGCACGCCGGCATAGACCCAGCGCCGCTCGAATTGCCAACCTGGCACGGCCATGTCCGGGATCGGCAGGTGATACCAGTCAAGGCCGGCGGCTTCCGCCATGTCACCGAGATTTGACACATTGAGGAAATCGAATTCGTCGTCGTCGATGAGGCTGACCAGCGCGCTTGCACCCCAAGCGCGCACGCAGCCAAGATCAACCGCGAGTTCGCGGGAAAACATGCTTTCACCCAACATCGGGTCACTTTTTCCAGGGCAGAAGCTGACGCCAAGGGTGCCGAGACCATCCCGGTGGTCTTTGCTGCTACCCAGGTGAACTGTGGCGATTGGAAAGACTTGCAGCGATGCTTCGGTAGGCATGAAATGGTTTCCTGACTGGATTTTCAGGTGTTATACGCCAGGTTGGGCGCCAGCCATTTTTCCGCTGTGGCCATGCCGTTAGTGTCTTCTCCCCAGCCCTTGCGGCGGGCGTAATCGGCGACCTGATCGCGGTCGATCTTGGCAACAGCAAAGTAACGTGCTTCCGGGTGGCTGAAATAGAAGCCGGAAACCGACGCGGCGGGCCACATGGCGTAGCTTTCGGTGAGGCTGACGCCGGTAGCTTCGGTGGCGTTGAGCAAGTCGAACAGCGCGCCCTTCTCGGAATGTTCCGGGCAGGCCGGATAACCCGGCGCCGGGCGGATGCCGCGATATTTTTCGTCGATCAATTCGGCGTTGGACAAGGTTTCCTCGGCGGCATACCCCCAGAACTCGCGCCGCACGCGCTGGTGCATGCGCTCGGCGAAGGCTTCCGCCAGACGGTCGCACAGGGACTTGAACAGGATCGCGCTGTAATCGTCATGCGCGGCTTCGAATGCCTTGGCGCGCGCAGCCTCGTTGATGCCGGTGGTGACCACGAAAGCGCCGATGGTGTCCTGCACGCCGGTTTCTTTTGGCGCAATGAAATCGGCCAGGCACCAGTTCGGCTGGCCGGCAGGTTTCGCCATCTGCTGGCGCAACTGGTGCGCGGTCATTTGCACTTTTCCGTCGGTGTCGTAAATCTCGATGTCGTCGTCATTGACTGTGTTTGCCTGGAACAGTCCGACCACGGCACGTGCTTCGATCCAGTTCTCTACGATCATCTGTTTCAACATGGCCTGCGCATCGGCGAACAGCTTGCGCGCTTCTTCGCCGACCACTTCGTCGTCCAGAATCTTGGGGTAACGGCCGTGCAGTTCCCACGACTGGAAGAACGGCGTCCAGTCGATGATTTCAGCCAGATCGGCAAGGTCGTAGGCGGTGAAAACCTGCACGCCGAGTTGCTTCGGCATGGGCGGCGCGTAGGCGGTCCAGTCAGTTTTGAACTTGTTGGCGCGTGCTTCGGCCAGCGTCACTCGCTTGCTTTCGCCACGCTGGGCCAGATGGCGTTCGCGCACGTCGGCGTAATCGGTCTTCAGCTTGGCGACGAAGTCGGCGGCGAGGTCGTCGGAGAGCAGGTTGGAACAGACGCCGACCGCGCGCGAGGCATCCTTCACATACACCGTGGTGCCGTCGTAATGCGGCGCGATCTTCACCGCCGTGTGCGCCAGCGAAGTCGTCGCTCCGCCGATCAGCAGCGGCTGCTTCATGCCGAGACGCTGCATTTCCTTGGCGATGTGACTCATTTCTTCCAGCGACGGCGTGATCAGGCCGGACAGGCCGATGATGTCGACGTTCTGTTCGCGCGCGGTGGTCAGGATCTTGTCGGCCGGGCACATGACGCCAAGGTCGATGACGTCGTAATTGTTGCAGCCGAGCACGACGCCGACGATGTTCTTGCCGATGTCATGCACGTCACCCTTCACGGTCGCCATCAGGATCTTGCCCTTGGCGCGTGAATCCACCGTTTTGGTGGCTTCGATGAACGGCAGCAGATGCGCTACCGCCTGCTTCATCACGCGCGCTGATTTCACGACTTGCGGCAGGAACATCTTGCCGGCGCCGAACAGGTCGCCGACCACGTTCATGCCGTCCATCAGCGGGCCTTCGATGACCTTCACCGGATGATCGAACATCAACCGCGCTTCCTCGGTGTCCTCCACGATGTGCGTGGTGATGCCCTTGACCAGCGCATGCGTCAACCGCGCCAGCACCGGCTCGTTGCGCCAGGCCTGTTCTTCGACGGCATCCTTGACTTTGCCCTTGACCGTTTCAGCAAAGCTGACCAGACGGTCGGCGGCATCCGGGTTGCGGTTGAGCACGACGTCTTCGACCAGCGCGCGCAGATCGGCGGGGATTTCGTCGTATACGCCCAACTGGCCGGCGTTGACGATGCCCATGTCCATGCCGGCCTGGATCGCGTGGTAGAGGAAGACGGTGTGGATCGCCTCTCTCACCGGTTCGTTGCCACGGAACGAGAACGATACGTTGGAGACGCCGCCGGAGACATGCGTGTGCGGCAGGTTCTGGCGCAGCCAGCGCGTCGCTTCGATGAAGTCGACCGCGTAGTTGGCGTGTTCCTCGATACCGGTGGCGATGGCGAAGATGTTCGGGTCGAAGATGATGTCTTCCGCCGGGAAGCCGACCTGTTCGGTCAGCAACTTGTAGGCGCGCGCGC
>CAMDHJ010000129.1 GCA_945897865.1 Tepidiphilus sp. J10 | reverse complement strand
CGAGCTTGATCTCGTGTATCCAATCTTCGTGCGTATCCATAAAGCGCAATGCTTCGCGTATCACTTCGCTTGCATTGTTGTAGAGCCCGCTTTCAACCCTTGCTCTTACTCTGGATTCGAGCTCTGGGGTCAAGGAAACATGCATGGCGACCTCCTGTGTGTACGTTGATGGCTTACTTTGAGTGGTTATCAAAGTTTATCAAAGTTTGTATTGGACGGTGGCTGCTGGATTGCCGCGTCGGCTGCCGCCTCCTCGCAATGACGGCGGGGGAGTGTCCTTGCGAGCTGGTGGCGGACAAGAACCGTGCCCAGGACGTGAAGAAGATCGTCGAGTACCTGAAAGCCAGCGGCCGCAGCGAACATGAATTCCACAACCCAGGAGCTCGCCACACTGTTGGCAGGGTTTGGTTATGTACTCAATCAGGGCGGAAGCGGTTCACGAATCAAGTTCGGGCATGAGCGTTGTGTGCCGATGCTGAAACCGTATCAGATTGATCAAGTGCTGGAAGTCTTGAAACAAGAGGGCTTGCTATGAAAAATACTATGGAATTCAAGGGGTCATTCAATGTGAGGGTTGGCCGTGATCTGCACCGTCACACGCGATCGAAGCAGCGCGGCGCGCGCGTGAGTTTGAATAGCCTGATCGTCGCTGCCCTGGAAAAAGAAACACACCACGCGGCGTAGATCGTTCTCCGCTGGATTGCCACGTAGGCTGTCGCCTCTTCGCATTGACAAGCGCGGTGTCATTGTGAGCGATAGCGAAGCAATCTAGTTTCCGTAGGGTGCGCCGCGCGCACCATTCATCGTTAATCGGTGCGCATGGCGCACCCTACTTTGTCGCGTTTGCCGTCATTGCGAGGAACTAGGCGTGTCGAACCTGGGTTTGTTTAGGCTCAGTTCGCGTTAAGGTCATTCCTGCTTCACAAGAATTGAGCCTAATCCTAACTCCGGCAGTTGTCCGCGTTGTAGGAGCGTCCGCTTGCGGCGCGAGCGTTGAGGCGATTGTGGTATCGGCCCGCAAGCGGAGCCTCCTACAGCGTGTTCCACCTCACCCGACAGGCGAATGCGGAAATCGGCCTCTCGCCAGTATTCAGGCGGCTGCACGGAGAAATATCCGCGCTCAACTGAGGTTTCCAGGTTAATACATCCACACGTTGGCTCAATGCCTTGGACTCACCCCGGTGCTTTTCACCTGCTTCAAAAGATGAGTTCATCCTCATTGGCATTCCTGTCCACCAACCACGCCGCAAATTCTGACGCCGGCATCGGCCGTGCCAGCAGATACCCTTGCAGTTCATCACATTGGTATTCGCGCACCAGATCGTATTCAGCTTGGGTTTCCACGCCTTCGGCGATGACCTGGAGTGACAGGCTTTTCGCCAAGGCAACGATGGAGCGCACGATGGACTGGTTGATCGGCATCCTGTCCAGGTCGCGAATGAAGGACTGGTCGATTTTCAGGCGTTCGATCGGGTAGCGATTGAGATAACCCAGGCTGGAAAAACCGGTACCGAAGTCGTCAAGCGAGAGATGTACACCCAATTTTTTCAGTTCGCCCAGCATGTCGAGCACCAATGTGGCGTCATGCATGATGACGCTCTCGGTCAGTTCGAATTCAAGAACCGATGGTTCGACACCGGTTTCGCTGAGCAGAACGGTGACCCGCTGGAGGAAATCGGGTTGCCGGAACTGTAACGAGGAGATATTCACCGCCAGCCGCATCGATGGCATGCCTTGTTGCTGCCAGGCGCGATGCTGGCGGCAGGCCTCGGCCAGCACCCAATCGCCGATCGGCACTATCAAACCACTCTCTTCGGCGATGCCGATAAAGCTGCCTGGACTGAGCATGCCTCGGCGCGGGTGGTTCCAGCGGATCAAGGCTTCCACCCCAACCACACGCTGCTTGCCAAAATCAAACTGGGGTTGATAGAAGAGGACGAATTCTTCGTTGGCAAGTGCCTGTTTCAATTCCGCTTCCAGCGAGGAACGCTCTGAGCTGAACGAAGTCGTCGACTCGGAAAACAATCGAAATCCGTTGCGGCCGCTGACCTTGACTTCATACATCGCGGCATCCGCCTTGCTGAGCAGAATATCAACCTGATTGTCGTCACGCGGGTAGATGGCGATGCCAATACTGATGCTGATGCTCAACTCGCGATCCAGAATCAAAAACGGCTTTTGTATCGTATCTATAAGTCGCCGCGCCAATGCCTCGGCATCCTGGGATGACTGGATGAACTCCATCAGGATGGCGAATTCGTCGCCGCCCAGCCGCACCACGGTGTCGCTTTCACGCGCACAGCCAACCAGACGGCCGGCGATTGCTTTCAGCAGCGCATCTCCGAAGCGATGGCCGAGCGAGTCGTTGATCTGTTTGAAGCGGTCGACATCGATGTACAGCAGCGCCACTTCCCGCCCATTGCGCAGTGCTTCCCGACAGGCTTGATTGAGCCGGTCGGAAAACAGCATCCGGTTGGGGATCTTGGTCAGCGCATCGTAATGCGCCAGGTAGTAAAGCTCGGCCTGTTTGCGCTGGGTGATTTCATGCAGCAGATCGTGTCCGTGCACCACGCCGGCGTAACGCTCCTCGCGGGTAATGACGATGCCGTTGACCATGTGCCGCATGTCTGAATCGATAATCATGCGGGCAACATCATCGATCGAAGTCGCAATATCAACCACGATCGGCGTGGCGATCGGGAAAGCGCCCAGCATCGCATCCCGATATTCATTCTGGATCTGGGTCAGGCTGCGTTTGCCGAACACTTCCTTGCTGAACGGGCGCGCAAAAAATTCCATGTAGTGATGCCGGTCGATGATGGCCACCGGCTTGCCATGCAGATCGACCACCGGCAAAGACAGCAGATCAGCTTCATCATGGAACCGCTGCAAGATGTCGTAACAGCTTGCACTGACCGGAGACGGTTCAACCGACCGCAGCAACTGCGCCACACTGGGGCACACCAGCCCCCCATCTTCAGTCAGGCTGAGCGGAGCAATCGACATAACATCAGTGCTTTGGCATTGGCGTTGATGACCACGGTCGCGTAGCCACACCAACTCAGCCGGGCGGCAAGTCCAGCGCATGCCGGACACAATTGCCAAAAATGAGTGGGGTCGGCGAGATGACGACCTCAGGTATCAAGAACTTGCGAGTCAGACGGGCAAAATCCTCAAACCCGTAGGAAACGATGAACGGGTGCATACCGGCAGATTGCGCTGCGACATAGTCCTTATGCTCGTCACCACAGGCATAAGCGCGCGCCGGGTTGATATCGAAGCGTTCACGCGCTTCTTTGAAATACGGTGTCTTTTCCTGGCGCAAGGGAACGTAGTGCAGAAAATCAAGTTCCCGGATGTCCACACCATGCCGTTCAAACAACTTGCCCAGCGTTACTTCAGGCGCATGCGTCACATTGCGGGTGACCATGCCGACGCGGATGCCGGGCGCCGCGAGCAATTCACGGATCAACTCGGCCATGCCCGGATACAGACTGGCTTCCTCGCGATAGACCTCGGTCAATGTCACCAGCAGTTCCTTGCGCCCTTGCTTGCCAAAGTGCTTGGTCAGATTGCGCGGAAACTCCTTCAACCCGCCCAGATACTTGAATAGGTTGCGGCGCTTCTGGAAACGATCCAGATCGCCCAGGTCCATGCCGTGGCGGGTGAAGGCGGTGCCAATCGCCGTGAACGCGTCAATCACGGTGCCATCGGCGTCGATGATGATCAGGCGATCACGGCTTTTGTACATGCGGCATCCGGTTCAGGGTTCAGGGTTCAGGGTTCAAGGGGCAAGGGGCAAGGGGCAAGGGGCAAGGGGCAAGGGGCAAGGTTCAAGCGGCGGGTTTAATGCCGACGAACAGGTAATACGGCGCGCGCAAACCAGGCAGATAGGGTACTGCGGCGCGGCATTCGCGAGTCAATGAATCTGGAAAGGCTGCTTGTAACGCTGGCAAATGCTCACCCGAGAGCACAACACCATCATGCCCGAACCAAGTTCGCCAGAAGTGATTACCTAAGCGGCTACCGTTCTCGGGCAGATGAAAATCGACGAGTCCGAGGCGTCCGCCCGGCGCCAGCATGGCGTAGGCGTTGGACAGGACAGCCTGCCAGTCCGGCATCATGGTCAACGCGTAAGACAGAAAGACCCGGTCGACGGGTGCCGCCGGTTGCCAGAGGGTGGCGTCGGCTTCAATGACTTCGACGTTGGCCATGCCAAGCACACGTTGCCGCGCAACCGCCAGCAAGGCCGGACACAGATCGACCAACTGGATGCTGCTTAACGTGGCAACTGGCGTGGCCTTCTCGATTGCCGCCAGATTACGGCCGGTGCCGCACCCCAGCTCCACCACCCGTGCAGCCGCAGGAATTTCCAGTGCGTCGATCAGCGCGTCGCGCCCATGCAACAGACGGGTACGAAAGGCATCGTAGCGTTCCGCCTGCGGCGCGTAGAAACCTTCCAGGCGTTCGGCATGACTGCCGGCACGCGGCAAGCCGCGCACCATGCGCAACAGAATGCCGGCATCTGCGGCGAAATCAGCCAGGGACATCGGCCACCATGAAACCTGCATAGGTATGAACGCGATCCTGCTTTTGCAGACGCGCCGCCAGTTCGCGATTGATGGTTAGCGTCTCGTCGAGCCGGCGACCTTCATGGCCGACTTTCACCCAGCGCAGAAAGTCAGGATCTGCATGCGCACTGCGTAGCAGGATGCGAGCACCACTGCGCGCACGACCCAGAATGGCATTCCATTCCTCAACCAGCGCGGCAGGGTGATAGCTGCTCATCCAGTCCATGTGATCGAGCAGTACAAAACGGGAAATCGGCTTTTTGGTATCGTGCAGAAACTCCGTCACCGTGCAGGTGTGCGTCCGGATACGTTCCACCAGGCCCGACTTCAGCAACTGAAAATTGTCCGGTTTGAGGTATTCGGGGCAGCATTCACGCGTGTAACGGCCATTCACATACACCCGCCAGAAATAGTTATCGGCGACCGACAAGTGGCGGAAGACATATTCGATCGCCTCCCGCACGAACCCCGCCACGCCATCCGTATGCTGCGCCTGCACCAGACGCCGCTGCGGATGCGGTACGCCGAGCAAGCTGAGGGTGAGCTGGCGACCAAGCACCCAGCGCATCGCCGGCGTCCACATAGCAACGGCGATGCGTTCGTCATAGATACGACGCTGATCGGACAATTCCGCTGCTGCGAACAGATCCTGCACATCTGCAGCCAGCTTCGGCCGCATCCTGAAATAAGCACGAAAACCGCGTGCCACCAATCCGGCCAGCCCATGGTAGTAAAAACTGCCCAACGGACTGGTGAACCAGACGCCGTGTTTATCCCACCATTCCCGCGCAAAATCGGACAGCTCGGCGCGCAGGCTGGTCCGGTACAACTCAGCAAAACGTGGGTGATATCCCTCGCCGAAAATGGCAAAGAAATCCTCGAACTCCAGCCGCCGAATCGCCGCGATCTTCAACTCAAGCAATGCGTTCTGACGTGGGTTGGCATCCACCGCATGAATCCGCGCCGGCGCATCGAGCGCGTAGTCGAGTGCATTGCAACCGGCACTGGAGATGACCATGACGCTATCGTCCGTGCCCAGTTGCAACGCCTGCCGGTCCACCGCTGGATCTTCCCAGCAGGTGTTGTAAACCAGCGAACGTGCATACAAGGCATTGAACACGTTTTGATCAATGCGATCACGCAGCGTCAGCGGCGTCGGCGCGGTATGGAAACACAGGTCGGGAGCGTTCATGAAAGGCGGATTTTTGAGTGGTGTTTTCAAGCGTAAGTCGTTCGGATGACGCCTATATGTCAAATTAATGACACATTGGTTACGAACATGGATGTCAATTTCGGTTCCTGCGGTTCGCATCGTTTCGACTGGATTCCTGCTTGTAGCAATCGCCCGCTAACATTGAGCGACATTGACCACCCCGGACTCCTCATGCAAAGCGCATTGCTGATCCTCAATGCCGGCTCCTCCAGCCTGAAGTTCGCCGTTTATGGAGCGGACACAGCTCTAGCGCCTGACCCGACTTATCGCGGCGTGATCGAGGAAATCGGCGGATCTGGACGCTTCCGCATCGAGCAACTCGGCCAGGGAAGCGTGCTTGATCAGGTGGTCAGCCTGGCAACCCATGCGCAGGCCCTGCAACACGTCCTTGCCTGGCTGGCGCAAAGCCACCCCGATCTGACACTACGCGCCGCCGGACACCGCGTGGTGCATGGCGGCGCTGCATTCAACCAGCCCGCTTTGGTGGATGACCGGGTGCTCGCCGAGATGGAAAAGCTGATCCCGCTCAGTCCCCTGCACCAGCCGCACAACCTGGGTGCCATTCGCGCGCTGGCCAAATTGCTCCCCGATTTGCCGCAAGTCGCCTGTTTCGATACCGCCTTTCACCATGCTTTGCCCAACGTGGCCAAACACTTCGCGCTGCCGCGCGAGATGGCCGCGCGCGGTGTACGCCGCTACGGCTTTCACGGCCTCTCTTACGAGTACATCGCCAGCGTGCTGCCTGACTATCTGGGCGATGCAGCCGACGGGCGAGTGATCGTCGCCCATCTGGGCAACGGCGCCAGCCTGTGCGCCATGCAACAACGCAGCAGCATGGAAACCTCGATGAGTTTTACCCCGCTGGATGGCCTGCCGATGGGCACCCGCTGCGGCGCCATCGACCCCGGCGTGCTGCTTTATCTGATGCGCGAGGAAGGCATGCAGCTTGAACAACTCGAACACCTGCTCAGCCACGGCAGCGGCCTGTTGGGCTACTCCGGCATCAGCAGCGATGTGCGCGCGTTGCTGGCGAGTGGCCACCCGCATGCCGTCGAGGCGCTTGAACTGTTCACCTACCGGATCAGCCAGGCGGTGACCAGTCACGCGGTCGCCACCGGCGGTATCGATGCCCTGGTGTTCACCGCCGGCATCGGCGAACACGCTGCACCAGTCCGCGCCGCCATCTGCCAGCGGCTCGAATGGCTAGGACTGCATCTGGACGCGGACGCCAACCACCACCATCGCTCACGCATCAGCCAGCCCGACAGCCCGATCTCGGCCTGGGTCATCCCGACCAACGAGGAATGGGTGATCGCCCGCGCTACCTGGCGTTTAACCTGCCAGGCATAACCCGGAGCAGACTCGCCAGAAAAATACCAGGTCGGTTCGGGTCGATGACTTCAATACACCTGCGGCACGAACAGATCAGCCGGCACCGGATTGCGCAGATAGTCCGGGTTGTGCACCCGATCCGGCAAGGTCACCGTTTCACGTTCGATTTCCTGGTAAGGCACCTGGCTCAGCAAATGGTGAATGCAGTTGAGGCGCGCCTTTTTCTTGTCCACCGCCTCGACGATCCGCCAGGGGGCTTCCGGGATGTGGGTACGCTCCAGCATGGTTTCCTTGGCCTTGGTGT
Source organism: Tepidiphilus sp. J10 (assembly GCA_945897865.1). Taxonomy (GTDB): domain Bacteria; phylum Pseudomonadota; class Gammaproteobacteria; order Burkholderiales; family Thiobacillaceae; genus PFJX01. Next base: position 3,923 of record CAMDHJ010000129.1, on the reverse strand, counting down.
ACAGCTCCCAGCGGCGGCGCGATTCCATGTCCATCGGGCTCAGCTTCCACTGCTTGAGCGGATCGTGGATGCGCATCATGAAACGCAGGTTCTGTTCGTCATCGGTGATCGAAAACCAGTACTTGATCAGGATGATGCCGGAGCGGATCAGCATCTTCTCGAACTCGGGCACTGTGCGGAAGAACTCTTCGTAATCTTCGTCGCTGCAGAAGCCCATGACCTTTTCCACACCGGCGCGGTTGGACCAACTGCGGTCGAACAGGACGATCTCGCCGCCGGCGGGGAGGTGCGAGACATAGCGCTGGAAATACCACTGGCTCTGTTCCCGCTCGCTCGGCGCCGGCAACGCCGCGACGCGGCAGACGCGCGGGTTGAGGCGCTGCGTGATGCGCTTGATGACGCCGCCCTTGCCGGCCGCGTCACGACCTTCGAACAGCACCACCACCTTGAGTTTCTTGTGCACCACCCAGTCTTGCAGCTTGACCAGTTCGCCCTGCAGGCGGAACAGTTCCTTGAAATAGAAATGCCGTTCACGATCCGTGGAAGTCGCCGCTGACGCCGTCGCCTCGCCAATCAGCTCGTTCATGCGGTCATCATCGATCTCCATTTCCAGTTCTTCATCGAAGCTGTCCAGCATTTCGTCGTGTACCCGACGCTCGAATTCGATCTGTTCGTTGCTCTTGTCTGCGTTCATGGAATTCCTTGTCAGCGGCTGATGCGCTACCCGGCAGGCGCGCCCAGGTTGTTGCGGGCGGACTTTGGGCTATTGCGAAAGATCGCACTCTATGCGGCAGATATGACAAATCCATGACAAAGACATGACGCCGCCATCACCACGATATCAAGCCAAATGCGAATCAGCGCGGACCCAGCTCGACCAGACGTTTCGCCGAGTCGGCAAACGGCAACAGTTGCCGGATACGGTCCAGGCTGGGCGCGTGCGCGGCCGCAACGCCGCCACCGGCTTCAATCTCCTGCCGCAAATACGCGAGCGCACCAGACTCGATACCGCAACCGCTGGCCTGCGCCGATAGCAGCGCGCCGATCCAGTCAGCTTCCTGTTCCTGCGCTTGCCACAAGTGGGAAACACGAAGCGCCAGCCCAAAATTTCCCTCGCTCAGTTGCATGGCATCTTCACCGATACCCGTCCAGTTGCCCGGCTTGCCGGAATACACCGAAAACGCATTGGCGTCTTCGTCGAAATGGCGCTGCGCGATGTGGACGATCTCATGGCCGACGACGAAAGCAAGCTGGCACGCCTCCAGCTTCAGGGCGGAAGGGGTCAGCACGATGACATCGGGTGCGGCGGAATAGGCTGGACCCAAGGTTTCGTCAGACGAATGGAAAAAGCGCAGCGTTTGCAGCCCGGCCAGCGCGGCCATCCTCTGCCACGCGAGCGGTGCGGCATAGGCTTCGCAGGTGAGGCAGGGCTGATAGTTCCAGACATAGTGCCGCAGCGTTGGCGGATCGGGAAACCAGTCTGCAGGCTCTGAAGAGGCGATCCGGCTGGACAAGCCCGCGCAGACCACCAACAACCCCGCAAGTCCTCGCCGAATTGCCGGTCTGGACGGATAGCAAGCCATGTTGAACATCGCGCTCTCCTTTGCCAACGTCATCGCGGGTTGACCACCCGCCGCGCCCTCATCCGCGAGAGGCGTCTACTTGGTGCCCTGCGCCGGCCTGCCGGTCTTGATCACCGCCAGCGCCTGAATCGCCGCCGCCACCTCGGCATCGCTCAGTCGCGCCAGAACCGCCAGCCCGGCGCGCAAGACTTCGCTTTTCTTCGCCGCCACACCCAGATTCAGGCAGCGTTTCTTCAGCCCGGCGATGAGTGCGTGTTCCGCGTCCGGTATCGTGAAACTGTCACGTACCAGCTTGGCTCGCTTGATTTTGGCCGGTTTGGATGGTTTGGCTGCTTTGGTCATTTCGGCCGCTTTGGCCTGTTCGGGTGCGGCGGCGGGTTCGGCCAGCGGCTTCGCTGCACGCGTGGCGCGTGGCTTGGTTGGTGTTTTGACTGTGACTACCGCCGACTTGACCACCGAGGTTGGCGCGGGCTTGACGACCTTCGCGGCGCGCTTGCTCGGAGATTTTTCCGCTTCGGGTAGCGCCACCGGCGTTACAGTTGCGGCAGCGGGAACTTCGTCTGCCTCGATTTTCGGGGCTTTTTGGGTGACTTTACGAGTAGCCATGATCAACGCTCCTTGTTTGATAAACGATATAAACAGTTTATACACTAAACCAGGAAGCGCAACGAAACCATTGCTGCTTGAAAGTCCTGGACCTTGGTAAGGCCGAAGGATGGCGAACCGCGCATCATCGACAGCAGCAAATTTGTAATCTTGGCGGCGAAGAATGGGGGACGCCTCATTGTCAACCTGCCAGGAAGGAAATCCGATGAATGCGACCGTCCAGAATATTGATACCTCGCTAACCAGCGAGGATCTAACAAAGATCAACGCCTACTGGAGCGCCTGCAATTACCTGGCGGCGGGGATGATCTTCCTGCGCGACAACCCGCTGCTGCGCGAACCGCTGCAACCCGAACACATCAAGCGCCGACTGCTCGGCCATAGGGGCGCGAGTCCAGGTTTGAGCTTTGCCTGGGTGCACCTGAACCGGCTGATCAACAAGTACGACCTGAACACCATCTTCATGGCCGGCCCCGGCCATGGCGCGCCCGGCATCTTGGCGCCGGCCTATCTGGAAGGGTTTTACAGCGAGGTGTACCCGAACAAGAGCGAAGACCTTGAAGGCATGCGCCAGTTCTTCAAGGAGTTCTCCTTCCCCGGCGGCATCGGCAGCCATTGCACGCCGGAAACCCCCGGCTCGATCCACGAAGGTGGCGAACTCGGCTACAGCGTTTCGCATGCCTTTGGCGCCGCCTATGACAACCCGGACTTGCTGGTCGCGGTGATGGTCGGCGACGGCGAAGCGGAAACCGCACCGCTGGCCACCTCCTGGCATTCCAACAAATTCCTCAACCCGATCCGCGATGGCGCGGTGCTGCCGATCCTGCATCTCAACGGCTACAAGATCAACAACCCGACCATCCTGGCGCGCATCTCGCACGAGGAACTGGAAAACCTGTTCAGGGGCTATGGCTGGACGCCGTATTTCGTCGAGGGCTCCGACCCGATGACCATGCATGCGCGGATGGCCGAAGTGCTGGAACAGTGCGTGCTGGAAATCCGTCGCGTCCAGGCCGAGGCCCGCACTAGCGGCATTCCCGGCCGGCCGCGCTGGCCGATGATCGTGCTGCGCTCGCCGAAGGGCTGGACCGGCCCGGTGGAAGTCGATGGCAAGAAAGTGGAAGGCTTCTGGCGTTCGCATCAGGTGCCGATTGCCGATGTGCGCGGCAACCCAGCGCATCTGCAACAACTCGAAACCTGGCTGCACAGCTACGCGCCTGAAACGCTGTTCGACGAAAACGGTTGTTTACAAGCCGAACTGAAGGAGCTGGCGCCGAAGGGCGCGCGCCGCATGAGCGCCAACCCGCACGCCAACGGCGGCTTGCTGCGGCGCGCGCTGCGCCTGCCGGACTTCCGCGCCTACGCCGCCGAACTGCCCGGTCCGGGCAAGATCACGGCGGAAAACACGCGTCCGCTCGGCATGCTGCTGCGCGATGTGATGGCGCAGAACATGACCAATTTCCGCGTCTTCGGCCCGGACGAGAACGCCTCCAACAAACTCGACAACATCTACGAAGTCAGCAAGAAAGCCTGGCTGGCCGACATTTACCCGGAAGACGCCGGCGGCAGCGAACTGTCAGCCGACGGCCGGGTCATGGAAATGCTCTCGGAACACACGCTGGAAGGCTGGCTGGAAGGCTATCTGCTGTCCGGCCGGCATGGCTTCTTCTCGACCTATGAAGCCTTCGTGCACGTCATCGATTCGATGTTCAACCAGCACGCCAAATGGCTGGC
>CAMDHJ010000128.1 GCA_945897865.1 Tepidiphilus sp. J10 | reverse complement strand
CAGAGTGGGCGAATGCCGGCATGCCGGCTATCGCCCTGGGTGGCGTCGGGCGCGGATACTCGAATCAGTACGACACCGCCGCCACCATCGAATGGCGGTTGCAGCGCGCGATATCCGGTTATCAGGTCGAGTCCGCCAAGGAACGCCGTGACCGCCTGGAAGGTGACCGTATCGAGTTGATGCTCGCCAAGGAAGCGGGTTTGCTGGTTGCCGTGGAAGAGGTCGAACCGCTCTGGACAACCGCGATCCTGTCGGCAAAGTCTGACCTGATGGAAGGCATCTATCGTCTGAAGTCTGAACTGGATGCGGCCTATGGTGTTGATATCGACGTTGCGCTGCTGGAAGACCACGTCAATCAGACACTTTCCAAACTGGCTGACCGCCCGCCATTGCCAACGGAATCAGCTTCGGATGAATTCGAAGCCGACCTGGTCGACCACGAAGAGGCCGGCGCGGAATGAACCCAGTCCCGCGCGCCCCTGCCCGATTGCCGACGATTCCAGTCTGGCTGGATACCCGCGCGCCCGCCGCCGCTCTGGCCGCGCGGGTCTGGAAGCACTGGGCGCCGCCGCCGCGCATGAGCACCACGGAGTGGGCGAACAGCTTCCGCTATCTGAGCGCGAAAGGTTCGGCCAGGCCCGGTAAATATATCGCTGCGCTGACCCCCTGGATATCTTTCATCCATGCCGCGTTGGATGATCCAGCGATACACAAGGTGGTGCTGATGAAAGCCGCGCAAGTGGCATGGACCGATGGCGTCATCAACAACTACATCGGCAAGCGCATCGATCTGGACCCCTGCCCCATGCTGGCCATGTTCCCGACGATGGAATCCGCCAAGGATTACATGCAGGAAAAGTTCCTGCCGATGATCGAAGCCACCCCGCGCTTGCGCGCCAAGGTCGACACCAGCGGTTCCCGCCAGAGTGGCAATCGCGGGCTGTTCAAGAACTTCGCCGGCGGCTTCCTGAAGCTGTCCTGGTCGAACTCGATCAGCAAGCTGAAGTCGACCCCGGCGCCGGTGGTCATCATCGAGGAACCCGATGATGCAAGCTCCAACGTGAAGGGCCAGGGCGATGCGATCAAGCTGATCGAGGAACGGACCAAGACTTACGCCCGCCGCAAGATCATCTTCGGCGGCACGCCGTCAATCAAAGACGTTTCCGCGATTGAAGACGCCTATCGCGCCAGCGATCAACGCAAGTTCTTCGTGCCCTGCCATGCATGCGGTCAGGATCACGTCTTGGACTGGTCCAATGTGCAATGGGATGAGTCAGGCCCGGAAGCTGCGCGGCATGAAGTCTATGTCCGCGCCCTGCCCGAGACTGCCCGCTATGTCTGCCCGCACTGCGCCACCCCATGGACCGACGCTCAGAAGAACGCCAACGTCCGCCGCCTGACCTGCCGGGCCACGGCGCAAGGCCGGGGCGTGGCGGGATTCGGTCACCTGTCTGAACTCTATGCACCTTGGCATGAAAGTCGTATGCAGCGCCTGGTCGAACGCTACCTGGAAGCGAAGCACAAGGCCGATCAGGGCGATTCCGCCGACGAAATCGTGTTCGTTAATTCCTGCCTGGGCCTGCCCTACGAGTACGCAAAAGGCAGCATTGACGAAGAAACGCTGAAGAGCCGCGCGGAAGATTACCCGGAACTGTTCGTTCCGCTCGATGGCCTTGTGGTGACCGTTGGCGTTGATACACAGCATGACCGCTTCGCCATCATCATCCGCGCCTGGGGGCCGGGTGAGGAATCCTGGTTGCTCTACTGGGGTGAAATCTACGGCAACACCACCGACCGGTCAGACCTGGTCTGGCAAGAGTTGGAGAAGGTCATCTTCGGCCCATTCCGTCATGAGTCCGGCGCCGAACTCTGGACTTGCGCGGTATCAATCGACTCCGGCGACGGCAACACATCGGAAAACGTCTATCACTGGGTTCGCCGTCAGCATCGCATGGGTAAGCCCTGGGTGATGCCGATCAAGGGCGACAGCGAGTTGTCCGGCCAGAAAGAAATCTTCAGCGTTCCGTCGACCCGCACGATGGACCACCGTACCCCGACCAAGGCCAGCAAGTACGGTCTGAAGGTCTGGCGAGTCGGCACCAGCAAGGCAAAGGATTTGATCCTTGGCGGCCGTGAAGGCGCCGGCCGCATCCGCCTGGAAGGTCGCGGACCGGGCCGCATCCATTTTTATTCAGACGTGCGCCCGGACTATTACGAGCAGATCACCGCCGAGGTGAAGGCGCCCAGCCGCCGCCATGCCGGCAAGCTGGTTTGGCAGCAGAAGGCGGGACGCCGCAACGAAGCGCTTGACTGTGAAGTGTACGCACTGCACGCCGCGCGCAGCCTGAAGCTGCATGTGCAGCCCGAAGAGTGGTGGAACAGGCGCCGCGCGCGGGTGACGCAATCTGACTTGTTCAGGCCGGAGCCACCGCCCGAACACCCCGAATTGGAATCGGTGGCGACCGCTGATAGCGGCGCCACCATCCAACCCACCGCGGAGGGTATGCCCTTACCGGCACGCCGCCGCCCTCGTTATTCAATCCAGAAATAAGGAACCTGCAATGAAACCCCAGCCCCTCGTAAGCTTCTCTTCTCGTGAACAGACGGTTGTCCGACACGGTACTCGCCACATCGAATCCTTCATCGTCGCCCAGCAATACCTTGAGGAGGTCTCCACGTACTGGCCGATCCGCCAGGCCGCATTCAATACCGCAATCACAACAGGCGCCACCGCCGAACGCATCATGGCACTGGCCAGGCATTTGACCTGTGACGAGATCGGCGACCATGCGATCCCCTTGATCGGCCGTGTCCTGGCTGAAACCTTCCCCGGCATCTTGCTGACGTACGCGAATAGCCAACTGCCTGCCGACACTCAGGCCAAGGTCGATACCCGCGCCATGGCCCTGATCTGTCAGGACCGCATCAACGCTGCTTTGCGCCGGCATCTGCAGAACGTCGCCGTGAAGGTTCCGAGCCCTGCCGACCGTGACGGCGATTGGTTCTCCAACGACGATGAAAAGATCGTTCTGAATGCAGTGACGCCGGCCGCGTTCGGCGGATAAGGGGAGCCGCGACATGGAACTGTCAATGAACATGTCCGAACTTATGGGCCTGCCGATGGTGCGGGATGCCATCCGGCAGAAACAGGAAGCAGAACTGAAAGCCGCCGCTGCTGCCCGAGGTGCTGTCCTGCAGCAGATTGAACGGCTGCAGGCCGATCTGGATAAGGAAGACGCGGCCCTGGCCAGCCAGAAGGCCAAGGCTGACAAGATCAGGGTGGAGTACGACGCTGCCCTGTCCAGCTTGCGCCAGATCGAGGCGCGCCGCTTCCCGATCCAGAGCCAGCTTGCTGAGGCACGAAAGCGGCTTTACCGTGAATTCGGCGAGGATACCGTTACGAACGCGCTGAACCGTCTGGACGGCCTGCAGCGCGAGCTGAACACACGCATTGACCGGCTGTCCGGCATCGACCGTCGGCGGCTGAAACCTGACGATGCCGCCGCCACTGACGCAGCACTGGAAGAGGCCCGGACACGGCGCGAAATGGTCAAGGACGCATTACAGCGTGTCCAGCACCTGGTCGGCGCAAAACTGGCGCCGGATGAAATCCGGCATCAAGTCCGGGCCATCCTGGGGGCTGTTTTGGATGAGCCGCTCGATGACTGACGACCAAATCGTCGAAGCTGCCCTGGCCATCCTGGACAGGCGCAGCAAACAGCGAGCCCAGCCGATAGGCGCGACCGGCGATGCGGTGCGGAAGATTGCACTGGAGCTGAACGACGAGCGGGTGGAGCATCTGGTCTGCATCTGGCTGGATGGCTCTAACCGGGTAATCGCCAGTCAGCGTATGGGCCAGGGCGGAATCGACGTGATGAGCTTCGTTACGCGAGAACTGGCCCGCGCTGCCGTCATCAATGACGCCGCCTATGCGGTGCTGGTGCACAACCACCCGCACGGCGACTCCACCCCTTCAGACCAGGACAAGGAAGCCTCCGCTCGCATTCAGCATTTCCTGGCAACCGTTGGCGTATGTCTGATCGGCTCATTCGCAGTTGGCGGTACCACCGCGACGTGCTGCCTAACAGGCCGGGTTTTTGACCTGGCGCAACCTGTAACCCAATCCATTTAAAGGAATCAAAGCCATGGCTGACCTAGCCCGGACCGTTCAAATCATCTTCAACGCCGTCGACAACACTGGCGGCACAATCAGCAACATCGGAAGCAACATCCAGAACTTTGCCGGCAGCGCGCAAAACCTGACGTCTCCCCTGGCTGACCTGGGAAATATGGTGTTGAAGACGAACGCCGCCATCGTTGCTTTGGGCACCAGCTTGGTTAGCGTTGCAATCAACGAAGCCGGCAAGTTCCAGACCAGCATCAACGAAATCGGCACGCTGTTCGGGGGTACCAGCGACCAGATCAATGCGTTTGGTCAGAACGTGCTGAATTACGCCGGAGGCAGCGTCAAATCGATTGATGACATCAACGGGGCGATCTATTCCGCCGTGTCGGCTGGAGTTGATTACCGAGATTCCATCGAGTTCATGGCCGAAGCTGAAAAATTGTCGGTTGCCGGCAAGGCCGGGCTGAAGGAAACCACTCTGGCATTGGTTGGAACCTTAAACGCCTATGGCGCCAGCACGCAGGATGCCGCCAAATATTCAGATGTCCTGTTCCAGACCGTTCGCGCCGGTCAGATTACATTGCCTGAACTGGCGTCCGGTCTTGGTCAAGTCACCGGTATCGCATCATCTGCCGGGATTCCGTTCGAAGATTTGGCGGCGGCCATCGCTGCGCTGACCTCCTACGGCATTCCTGGTGCGCAGGCGATCACCGGCATCAAAGCTGCGATCAGCAATATCATCAACCCGTCAACCGAGGCCGGTAACGCGGCCAAAGAACTTGGCATCCAGTTCGACTCTGGCGCGCTGAAATCCAAAGGCTTCGCAACCGTGCTGGATGAGGTCTACAACGCGACAAACGGCAACGTCGGCGAAATGACGCGCTTCTTTGGCAGTGTCGAAGGGCTGAATGTGGCGTTGTCGCTGGGTAAGGATGGCGCTGGAAAGTTTGCCGGCGCCATCGATGGCATGGCCAAATCAACAGGCGCAACGGCCGCCGCGTTTGAGACGATGTCGCAAAATGCCGACCTGATGTCGCAACGCCTGAAAAACTCGGTCGACACCGCGTTGATCACTGCCGGCCTGCCGTTCCAGGATGAGTGGGCAAAGATTCTCAAATCTGTTGGAGATATGTTCGCCGGCCTGACGGTCAGTTTTGGCGACGGCACGTTTGATGGCCTGTTCACTTCTCTGGAAACGCTGCTGGCCGATCTGGGCACCTACTTTGCCAAGATTGCAGCCGCATTGCCGGATGCGTTGAAACAGGTCGACTTCACCGGCCTGCAGGCGGCGTTTGGTGACCTGGGTGCAGCGTTCGGCAGCATCTTCGATGGCGTTGATTTGACCACTCCGCAAGGGCTGGCCGAAGCAATCCAGTTCGTGGTCGATAGCATTGAGTCCATGCTGCAAGTTGGCGCCGGCATCCTGACGCAATGGGGCGAGTGGTCCGGTGAAATTGTTTCCTTGATCCAGAGCTTCAACAGTCTGAGCACCGGACAAAAGCAAGCCGCAGGCGAAACACTGGGTCTTGCGCAGCAGCTCGACATTCTGTTTTCTGCCGCTGGCCAGGTTGGCAATGGTATTGAGGCAATCGGCACCGCATTCGAAGCACTCGCCACAATCCAGATGGCGAAGTTCATCACTGGTGCATCGTCTGCCAAAGAAGCCTTGGCTGCGATTCAGGCCGCTTCAGCCGGCGCCGGAGTTGCGCTTGCCGGCGCTGCGTTGACTGGTGGACTGGTTGCCGCTGCTGGCGCGGCTGGCTATGGCATCGGTACCGTGTTGAATGAAGGCATTGACCTGGTTGTTGAAAAGCTGGGAGGCGGTAAAGGTGGCCTGGGCGGGCTGATCTATGACTTGACCCACGACACCGACGAACTCGGCAAGTCTGCATCCGCAGCAGGGCCGAAACTTGCCGGCATGGGTGATGCTGCAAGCGAAATGGGCGAGCAGGCCAAGGCCGGCGCCGGCAATACGAAAGAATTGCTCGCAGCCGCCGATGCGACCGCCGAGCGCGCGGATGATCTGATTCAGATTTTCCAGACCAGCGCCAAGACGTTTTCGGATTGGGCTGATGCTCAGGTATTGGCCGCCTCAAAAACCGGGTTCCTGGCGGATGCTGCCGACGCGCTCGCTGTCGCTACTGGTCGAGTCAAGGAAGCAACCGAAATCGCGTCTGATGGGCTTGGCGGATTCACTCAAGGCATCGGCAAAAGCGCCGCCGCCATGTCAGCCAGCGCCAAAAGCTACCTTGATGCCGCCGCCGCCGCTGGCACGCTGGATGATGCCCACAAAGTGGTGCGCGCCGAATACGACAAGATTCATGATGCGAACAACCGCGCAACAGGATCAACCGGAGATTACAAGACGGCGATCAGGCAGGCCGGTGAAGCTAGCCAAGGTAGTGCAAAGGAATTGACGAACTTGGCCCGGGTGGCTGGTGACTATGAAACAAAGATGGCGTCAATCGCCAGCAATGAAAAGATCAAGGTAATCGATAGCAAATTCAAGCTGAATATTGCTGAGGTCGAAGCGCAGGCCAAGGTGGCGACGGCGATCATTGAGAGCATCGGAAAAACCTATGAGGCGAACACCAGTTTGGTAGGCAACCTGATGAGTTCACTTAGCGGCGCGAATACATTCGGTGACAGAACCAAGCTTGCCATGGCAACCGAAGCCAACCAGCGCGCCAACGATCTGCACAAGGCTCAAATGGATTTGATTCAGAAAAATTCTGAATACCTTGTTGCCAAGACACGCGCTGCGAACAACGGCGATCCATTGATAAAAATTCAGGCCGATGGCCTTAAGCCCCACTTGGAAGCATTCATGTGGGAAATCCTGTCCGCGATCCAGGTCCGCATGGCCTACGACGGCGGAGACATGCTAGTTGGAGGCTGTTCACTATGACACCCATCGAAGTTTTTGAATCCACCCTGGCCAAAATCCGCAATGCCGTGAAAGCCTGCGTCAACGAGTTGGCCGTTTTTAACGACGCAGCCGCGCGCGTTGCAAAGTCTCTCGCATTGGTCAACGAAACCAAACTGGCACTGAACACACTTCGCCAGGCTGCTACCGAATGTCCTGGCGAGGCCACCGAAGAAGGTTACAAAGCCGCTGTCATTTCTTCAGAGAAACACCTGACCGCCTGCATTGAAAACCACGAGTTGTCTCAAGCGGTAATGGGTGAAATCAAAGCGGGCGCCATGGCGAGCTGTGAGATTGTTGCCAATGGTCTGAATGCGCTGCAGTCGTTTTGCTTGAACGACCAGCATCGTGCAGATGTTGACGCGCTGATGGCTGAAATAAGTGAATGCCAGGCTGCATTGCGAGATTGATCAAGAGCTGCCCACATTGCCGCTTGCCGATAAGGCAGGTCGGCTCTGTGTACCCAGCCACCCATGAAGGCGTTTGCTTTATTTTTGCACTTTGCGTGCAGTGCCATGGACGGTTATCTAGATTGCCAGCCGGCCCGCGTTACAAGGCGATCAACAACGCCTTTTGCAACGTGGTCAATGACCCCGACCGATATGCTCACAAAGCCTTTGAAAATGAGATTGACGCGAGGCTGTTCGCTGGTCTGGCTGCTGATCCGGTTACCGCATCAGGCGTTATTGATGAGCTGCTGTCCTAATACAATGATTGTTAAAGGAAATCCCATGCCGACGCGAGCAAAACAAGTGCCAACAATCAAAGTTGGTGAGCTTCGCCGCTGGTTAGATGGCTATCCAAATGATTTTGATCTGTCATTCGGTGGCCTTGAGTTTTACCGGATAAAAACGCGTGGCGAAAATATCGCCATGGTCGAATTCAATCAGCCTGTTTATCTGGATGAAGAAGGTCTAGTTGTGGTCCATAACATCTAGACAATCCACCGGAAGGACCGACCGAGTTCGCGTCAGAATCTGGCGTTCGGTGAGGTTTCGGGAATTAATCCCAATGGGTGTATTTTCCAAAAACCGCCCAAACAGTATTTGCCGGCCTGGCTGGCGATCGTGCGACAAGTGCTGAAGTTGTCCAGGTTATGTTCCAAGGTGACTGACCAACGTCAATAGAAATGGCTGATGTCACCACGATCCGCCAACCGGGCCGATGGCTGAATGACGCTGGAAGATGCGCTAGACTGCTCACCTCCCTGGCCGCTGCAACAGCGGCTTTTCTGCCCGACTGCCGAAAACGCATCGGGCATTTTTTTTGCTGTTACGCTGTAACCAAACATTGGAAGGCCATTTTTAGGCGGTTCCGATAGAGAACCGCCTAAAACGCCAACCCGGTATAGATGGGTTTTTGTGGCTCAGTTAGTGGCGTATGTCGGAATGTATGTCGGCATTGTTATGTGGTTTGAATTGCATTCAAAAACAATGACTTATAGTGATTATTGGCGGAGAGGGCGGGATTCGAACCCGCGGTAGGCTATTAACCTACACACGCTTTCCAGGCGTGCGACTTAAACCGCTCATCCACCTCTCCGGAAGGCCCGGCAGAATACACGCCGCGGCTATTCAAGGCAAGGCAAGTTCCTTCGAACAGGATTGGCCGATTCTTCCGATTGTGAGCTGATCTCTCGATTTTCCAGCCGGAGATCAGGCTGACGTTCCTTTAATCCGCATAGATCCGCAATTTAAGCAAACACTTATGCACATCAAAGCACTTGACAACACGACTTACAGCAGGCGTCCAAATCCCACCAAACATAATCACTAAGTTGTTGATTTTTTTAATTTTATTTTCTGCACAATTTTTAAGCCCAAGGCTTAAACCAACGTTCTGTAAGGGTTTTTTACGGTTTAATGACAGGTTGTCCACATAGTTATCCACAGCTTTCGTGGACAACCGGAAAACATCCTTACAGAGCATCTAGTTCGTCAGCACTCTGCTGAAATCACATTAACTTGAAGCGTTAAACCTGGATTTATCCGTTGAACGCATTGGAGTGCCTAGGAGCCTGTCGGACATTGGAATCGTCGGCTGCAAATCGACTGCGCCGGCCCCATTTTTGCCATTTTCTTGCTGCATGGAACTACCATGCAGCGGCGAATCCGGCAAAAACGACCTCGGTGGGGCCGACTTTCGTTATCGACGACCAAAGTCCGACAGGTTCCTAGCGAATTTCAGGTCGAAGAAAGGCCAGCTTGGCTTTTCCCTACTTGCGAAATGTGTCTTGCAGCCGGGTTAAAATTTACAGCCTTACTTGCCGCCCTGGCATGGCCAATCCAAGCAAATGGACTACACCCTTCTTCGCGCACTGCACATTGCCACCGTATATCTGACCCTGATCCTGTTTTTATTGCGCGGGTTCTGGATGTTGACTGACTCCGGCTTACTCAACGCGCGTTGGACGCGCATCGTGCCGCACATCAATGACACGCTGTTGCTGACCGCCGCGATTGCGATGCTGGTGGTTGCCGGCTTGAACCCGATGGATCAGCCCTGGTTGCTGGCCAAGATCATCGGGTTGCTGGTGTATATCGGCCTTGGCACGGTCGCTTTGAAGCGGGGCAAGACCAAGTCCACTCGCATCTTGGCGCTGATCGCCGCACTGGGGGTTTTTGGTTACATCATCGCGGTGGCGATAACCAAGCAAGTAATTCCCGGTTTTGCCTAGAAAAATGGACGACTGATGACCATGCCCCTGCCTGAATCAACTGTGCTGCCGCAAATTCTCGCCCGCCGCGATGAGTTGGTGGCGTTGCGCCACGACTTGCATGCGCATCCGGAATTGGCTTTTCAGGAACAACGCACCAGCGACAGCATTGCGGCTTTTCTCGAAGCACAGGGGATTGCCGTACATCGCGGTCTGGCGGGAACCGGCGTGGTTGGCGTCCTCAAACGCGGCAACAGTGCGCGCAGCATAGGTCTGCGCGCTGATATGGATGCATTGCCGGTGCGTGAACAGAACCTGTTTCCGCATCGCTCCCGCCACGATGGCCGCATGCATGCCTGCGGCCATGATGGTCATACCGCAATGTTGCTCGGTGCGGCGCAATACCTGGCAGCACAGCCGGATTTCAATGGCACGGTGGTATTCATCTTCCAGCCGGCCGAGGAAACCGATGGCGGTGCGCGGGTGATGATCGAGCAAGGTCTGTTCGATCAATTTCCGGTTGATGCAGTGTTTGGCATGCATAACTGGCCGGGTCTGCCGGCGGGCCAGTTCGCCGTGCATAACGGTCCGGTGATGGCATGCGCCGATCAGTTTGATATTCAGATACGCGGCCACGGCGCGCATGCCGCGATGCCACAACAGGGCCGCGACCCTTTGCTGGCTGGGGCGGCGCTGGTGCAGGCTTTGCAAAGCGTGGTCAGCCGTCGCATCGACCCGCTTGATTCAGCGGTGTTGTCGGTCACCCAGTTTTTTGCCGGTGGCGAGGCGTACAACATCATCCCGGCGGAAGCCCGCATCGGCGGCACTGTGCGTGCATTCAAGCCGGAAGTGGAAGATGCCATCGAGTCGGCAATGGAAAGCCTCTGCGCCGGCATCGCCACCGCGCATGGCGTTCAGGCTTCCCTCAACTACCGGCGCGGTTATCCGCCGACGCTGAATACCCCGGCCGAAGCTGGCTTGTGCCGCGACGTGCTGATCGATCTGGTTGGCGCAGCCAATGTATTGGTCGATGCGGCGCCTTCAATGGGGGCAGAGGATTTTTCCTACATGCTGCGCGAACGCCCCGGTTGCTATGTCTGGATCGGCAATGGACTCGCCGAGGGCGGCTGCATGCTGCATAACCCACATTACGATTTCAACGATGCGATCCTGCCGCTGGGCTCCAGCTACTGGGTGCGTCTGGTTCAAACTGTGTTGAAGTGAATATGCGTGAAATGTGATTCGCCGCTGCGCGGCTCAGGTGAAAAGTGAAAAGAGCGCACCGTACAATACACATGTCACGTTTCACTCGCGGCGCAGCCGCATCACCCCTCACAAGGACTTGCCATGTACGCACACACCATCGACCTCGCCCTTCCAATCGACCAGGCCATCGAAAAACTCAAAGCCGCGCTGACCGAAGCCAAGATGGGCGTGGTTTCCGAAGTCGATGTGCAGGCCATTATGAAGGCCAAGATCAATCATGAAATTCCACCCTATCGTTTGCTGGGCGTCTGCGCGCCAGGTATCGCGAAAGCGGTAATCGAAGCCGACCCCGATGCGGGCGCCCTGCTGCCTTGCGGCTGCTGCGTTTACGAAACCTCGCCCGGCAACACCCGGATTGCGCTGCAAGATCCCGGTGTTATCGCCAAGATGGCTGACAATGCTGCGATCACTGCAGCGATGACAACCGCGCAAGGCCACTTGGCC
>CAMDHJ010000127.1 GCA_945897865.1 Tepidiphilus sp. J10 | reverse complement strand
CATGACGTCGATATAGGGCACGACATTGATCTGGTTGACTGCCTTGCGGGTGCGGCGTGGAATCATGTTCGCCCCATCTCCTGTTGCAGGATGTTGGAAAACTCTTCCATGAAGATGTCGTAACGGCTGGCCAGACGGTCGATGTCGTGCGTAAAGCGGTTGTAGGCAATCACCGCCGGAATCGCGGCAAACAGGCCGATTGCGGTGGCGATCAAAGCTTCGGCGATGCCGGGGGCGACTTGTGCCAATGTCGCTTGCGCCACGTTCGACAAGCCACGGAATGCATTCATGATGCCCCAGACGGTGCCGAACAGACCGATGTAGGGTGACACCGAGCCGACCGTGGCGAGAAACGGCAGATACGACTCAACCTGATCCATTTCACGCTGATAGGCCGCCCGCATCGCCCGTCGCGCGCTTTCGATCACCGTCTGCGGCGCGACATTCAATTTGCGTTTGCTGCGGAATTCGCGCCAGCCGGCACGAAACACTTCTTCCAGGCTGCTGCGGCGATCTTCCTCATCGGCTCGCTTGACGATCTCGGTATGGCCACCTCCCCAGAATTCGCGTTCAAACACTTCGGCCTGCAGCCGTTCGCGACGCAGCGTGAAGATTTTCTCGAAGATCAGCCACCACGATGCAACCGAAGCGAACAACAACAACAACAACACGCCTTTCACCACCCAGCTTGCCTGGAGGATGAGAGTAATGAACGACATATCCTGGCTCAGGGCGATATCCATCAGATCAGGGCTCCAAATGCTTGACTCACAATGTCCGGCATTCTAACGGGGCGAAAACTGCTCTGTTGCACGCAGACGATTTTGATCCGGGCTTGCAGCAGCAAATCTTCATCGCGCAGCACCTGCTGATGCATGCTCAAACTGGCTCCGCCCAATTGGGCCAGTTCGCAGCGTACGCTCAGCCGGTCATTGAACTGCGCCGGCATCAGGTAATCCGCTTCCACTCGGCGGACAACGAAAACCATGCCTGCTTCGCGCGCCAGTTGATCCTGTTCCAGACCGAGATGCGATAACCATTCGGTGCGCGCGCGTTCGAGAAATTTCAGATAGTTGGCGTAATACACGACACCGCCTGCATCGGTATCTTCCCAATAGACCCGAACCGGCCAATTGAATGTTTGAAGATGAGATTTCTGGTCAGAGTGCATAAACGAAAATTAGGCAGGTCAACGTCAATTGGCGACCAACCGGATTGGCCTACCGGGTTAGAAAAGATCGGCTTCAGCAGCTGTGCTGCCGGGTTGAATGAAACCGAAATGTCGCCAGGCCAGCGGTTGCGCGACGCGGCCGCGTGGCGTGCGGGCGAGAAAACCTTGCTGGATCAGGTACGGTTCCAGCACGTCCTCGATGGTATCCGCCGCCTCGCCGATCGCCGCCGCCAGGTTTTCCAGGCCGACCGGGCCACCGGCAAACTTCTCCAACATCGCCGACAGCAGTTTTCTATCCATCACATCAAGGCCGACGCTATCAACTTCCAGCATTTTCAGGGCCGCGTCGGCGACAGGCGCATCGACCTTGCCATTCGCTTTGACCTCGGCGTAATCGCGCACGCGGCGAAGCAAACGGTTGGCAATGCGAGGCGTGCCGCGTGAACGACGGGCGATCTCAACCGCACCTTCATCTGAGGTGTCGACGCCCAGCAAACGCGCCGAACGGGCGACGATGAATGCGAGTTCTTCCGGCGTGTAAAACTCCAGACGCGCAACGATGCCGAAGCGATCGCGTAGCGGATTGGTCAACATGCCGGCGCGGGTGGTGGCGCCAATCAACGTAAATGGAGGCAGGTCCAGCTTCACTGAACGTGCTGCCGGGCCTTCACCGATCATGATGTCGAGCTGGTAATCCTCCAGCGCCGGATAGAGGATTTCTTCAACTACCGGACTCAGGCGATGGATTTCGTCGATGAACAGCACATCGTTCGGTTCCAGATTGGTCAGCAACGCAGCCAGATCGCCTGCGCGTTCCAGCACCGGACCGGAGGTTGAACGCAGATTGACGCCCATCTCGCGTGAAATGATGTGCGCCAAGGTCGTCTTGCCGAGTCCGGGTGGACCGAACAACAGGACATGATCAAGCGCCTCACCACGATTCTTCGCCGCCGTGATGAAGATATCGAGCTGCTCGCGCGCCCGCGCCTGGCCGACATATTCGGACAACCGCTGCGGCCGCAACGCACGCTCGAAGGCTTCTTCTTCACGCGAAGCGGGGGCGGGCGTGATCAGGCGGTCGGGGATCAGTCGGTCTGGTTCAAGCATGGTCATAAGCCCAGGAAAGGATTTTCAATGGTCATCCCATCAAGCACCAGGCCATGTTGCATATCTTCCGAATACAACGTCTTGCAACCGGCAGAAAGGGCGGCTTCCACGATGAGCGCATCCCAAAAAGAGAACTGACCATCGGCATGGCGGCGCATGGCGGCAAACACAATCGCAGGCGTCATCTGCACCACCCGCGTTTGCCCATAAAGTTGGGCGGTGTCGGCCACCTCTTTGCGTGGCAGTCCGAATTGCTTGGTCGCCACGGTATAAAACTCTTGCAACACCTGCGTGCTGATCACGGCCTGGCCCGCCATGTACAAACCACGCATCAGCTCGGCAGCCACTGGGCGCTTGTTTGTCATTTCTGGGTCGATGAGGTACAGAAAAATATTGGAATCGATAAAAGCAGACATGGCGTTGGCAACCCCGGCTACTTCCTGTCCCACTGCGCCATACGCTCTTCATAAATCTCTTCTCGGTTCCACTTCCAGCCCTCGGGCTTCACCGCCTTGGCCGCCAGGGCGTCGAATTGCCGATTCATTTCCTCCACCAACTTGGCGCGCTCCGCCTGTTCTGCGTCTTTGCTTTTGCTGACCAAACCTTCCAAATATTCACGCACCATGGCATTTACCGAGGTGTCGTGCTGAACGGCATACAAGCGGCTTTGCTTGAGCAGGTCGTCGTCAATGCTGAGGGTGAGGTTGGCCATGGCAAGGCTCCGAGCTTTAAACTAAAGTCAGTGTAGCACGGGATATGTGTAACACGGGTCCGGCGCAATTTGTCGGGATTTTTTACTCTATGGAAAGGAAGTGAAAGCGGTTGATTTGCCTGCACTATTTCTTTGCCAGCAATTTCAACGCCTGGCGGATCGATTCTTCCAGGCTCAAGCCTTCCGGCAACTGTTTCAGCACCGGCAATGCTTCCTTGTCGGAATAGCCCAGCGCCAGCAGCGCGCCGAGGGCATCGTGGGTGACGCCAGCGCTCACCGAAACGCCACCCACTTGCGGTAACGCATCGGCCAGGCGACCTTTCAATTCAAGCAGCAAGCGTTCCGCAGTTTTCTTGCCGATGCCTGGAACGCGGGTCAACAGAGCCGCATCCTGCATCACGATGCACTGCGCCAACTCGTCTGCGCTCATGCCGGACAACACGGATAAAGCCAGCTTGGGACCGACGCCGGAAATCCGGATCAACTCACGAAACGCGACACGCTCTTTCTGGCTGAGAAAGCCATAAAGTTGCTGCGCATCCTCGCGCACGACGAAATGGGTGACCAGCGTGACGCGTTCACCTACCGCCGGCAGGTTGTAGAAACTGCTCATCGGCACATCGATTTCGTAACCGACGCCGCCGACATCCAACAAAACTTGCGGCGGCAATTTCTCCAACAACGTACCGGTCAGGCGGCCGATCATGCCAGCAACGTCCAGACCAGCGCGGCGGACAGCAGGACCGGTTGCAGGTGAGCGGCAAGGATGGTCATCTGCACCGCCGGTGCCAGTTTCGCGGGTTCCGCCGCGTGTGCGCTCAGCACTTGGCCTGCCTTCAGGGCGGGAATCAGCGCAAGCAGTGAAACCAGTGTCAGCACTGGAAGACGTCCGCTCGCTACCAGCCAGACCTGCACCAACACAGCCAACGCCAGAATCAGCCAATAACCTCTTGCCGCAATCGAAGGCTCCAGCCGCACCACCCAATGCCGCTTGCCGGCCTGCAGATCGGCGTTGCGGTCGGGGAACTGGTTGACGTACAGAATATTGGTTACCAGCAGCGCATACGGCAGGCCAATCAGCCAGGGCGTGGCGGACATCGCACCGCGCTGGACGAAATCGGCGCCGGCGACGATCAGCAAAAAGCCGGCCGCGACGCAGATTTCGCCTAGGCCGCGACTGTTCAGCTTCAGCGGTGGCGCGGAATAGGCCCAGCCGATCAACAAGCCGGCGATACCGATCCAGAACAGGCCGCTGCCCCGTGTGCCAATCAGCCATAGACCACCGGCGATCACCGCGCCAAACAACACCAGCGCGTAAACCAGCATCTGGCGCGGTGACATGACGCCGTTCTGAATGAAGCGCGAGCCGCCGGTGAACGGAAACAAGCGATCCACATTGACGGCGTCGGTGCCATTCAGGTGATCGTAGTAATCATTGAACACATTGACGCCGGCCTGGGTGGCGATCGCGAGAAACAACGTCAGCAAGGCGAGCGGCCAGGAAAAAGCGCTTTCCAGCGCGCTGGCGAAACCGAGCAGACAACCCGCCAGCGCGATAGTCAGGAAAGCCGGGCGGGTTGCAAGCAAATAGCGTTTGACCGGATTCGCCAACGCGGCCGGGGTCGGTTCCATCGGGGCGGCAGCCATCTTGCTCATAGCATTCTCCCCGCCTTGCGGCGACGACCAACCGCCATCTGGCTACCGAGTTCACCAAAACGGTCGCCGCCGAAACCCATGCCGCCATGCGCATGGCAGATCGCGCAGGCGAGCGCGTCGGCCGAATCCGCGCGCGGTTCTGTCGGCAGATTCAACAGCCGTTTCACCATGTTCATGACTTGTTCCTTTTCCGCGTGGCCGTTGCCGACCACCGCCTGCTTGACCTGCAACGCCGTGTATTCAAATACCTGCCGCCCCGACGCCGTCAATGCCGCGATCGCCGCACCGCGCGCCTGGCCGAGCAACAGCGTGGATTGCGGATTGACATTGACGAACACTTTCTCGATTGCGCAGACATCAGGACGAAATTGCGCCAACACTTCGCTGACGCCATCGAAGATGATTTTGATGCGGCCGGGGAGTTCCCCGGTCTCGGTGCGCACCACGCCGCTGGCGACATACGTCAACTGCTGGCCAGTCTTGTCGATGACCCCGTAACCGGTGATGCGCAGGCCAGGGTCAATGCCGAGCAGCCTCACGAAAACGCACTCATTCCGGCAAAATTGCCGAGATATAGACTTCCTGCACGTCGTCGAGGTCGTCCAGCATGTCGAGCATTTTCTGGAACTTGACCGCATCGTCGCCAGCGACATCGGTTTCATTCAGGGCTTTCATCACCACGCCGTCCATCGCCGGCTTGAAACCGGCCTTTTCCAGCGCCTCTTTGACCATCGCAAAGTCACCGGTCGGTGCGGTAATGATCTCGATCGAACCGTCTTCATTGCTGATCACGTCTTCGGCGCCGGCTTCCAGCGCCACATCCATTACCTGATCTTCGTTCACACCCGGAGCCAGAATGATCTGGCCGCAGTGTTTGAACTGAAACACGACGGACCCATCAGTACCCAGATTGCCGCCGCATTTCGAGAACGCGTGGCGGACATCGGCGACGGTGCGCACCCGGTTGTCGGTCAGGCAATCGACAATCACCGCCGCACCGCCAGGGCCGTAGCCTTCATAACGGATTTCCTCGTAGCTGACACCTTCGAGTTCGCCGGTACCTTTCTTGACCGCCCGCTCGATGTTGTCGTTCGGCATGTTTTCCGACTTCGCCTTGTCGATTGCCACCCGCAGTCGCGGATTGAAACTGGCGTCGCCACCGCCCATTTTCGCGGCCACGGTAATTTCCTTGGCGTACCTGGAAAAAATCTTACCCCGTTTTTCATCCTGCCGACCTTTACGGTGCTGGATGTTTGCCCATTTGGAATGTCCGGCCATGATCAATACCCGCTACGAAAAATGGGCCGATTTTACACTTCCATGCTGCCTGTCTCAGACAACTCTCTGGTCAGAACAGGTCTGGCGTCGAGTTCCTCATCAAAGTGGTATACCTCGCCATCGGCAACGATGTCACTGCCAAGAGAACGGCGGTATTCGCGCGGCGTGATGCTGAAATGACGGCGGAATGCACGGGTGAAGTCGCCAGGATTGCGGTAGCCGAGTTGATCGGCGATTTGCCTGACCTGCAAGCTGCTGCTATCGAGCAATTGGCGACTGCATTCGAGACGGCGCTGATTGATATACTCGAAAACAGTCAGGCCAGTGCGATGGCGGAAAATTTCCGTCAACTTGCGTTCATTGGTGCCAACGCTGCGCGCCAGCTCAGTCAAGCTGGGCGGATTGGTCAGGCTTTCCTCAATCAATGCCAACGCGCGTTTGAATTTTTTTTCCTGCGGATCCTCCGAGTAATCGAAATCGATGGCGCGAAAGTTGGCAATGGTCATGACTTGGCGCGCAAGTTGTCTCGCATGCAGATGCACGCCAACTCGCGCCAGCACTTCCGCCTCCGAGAATGGCTTGGTGATGTAATCGACTGCGCCGACGGCGAAACCTTTCAACTTGTCCTCGATACCATTGCGGCCGGAAAGAAAGATGACCGGAATTGCGGCGGTGATCGGGCTCTTTTTCAGACGCGTACATACATCGAAACCATCCAGCCGCGGCATGGTAACGTCGAGCAGAATCAGATCAGGCTGGTCAGCATTAGCTTTCAGCAACGCGTCTTGACCATCCAGGGTTACCTGTATGTCGATTGACTGTGCGTCAAAATAGGACAGCAGGAGCGCGACAGAATCTGGTTCGTCGTCGCAAATGAGCAGTCGTGGCATGCTAGATGGTATCGAAAAGGGCTGGGTTGCAACAGTGAACCTATCGATGCTCTTCAATGTATGACCCATGTCACGCGCCGATGCCGCCGACGCATATATTGCGCCTGGAAATGTAAATCCAAATCTAATCCCGGTTCCTCCATCGGCATCGATCTGAATTCGGTCGGCTGCAGATAAATTGCACGGAAGAAAGAGGGGCGATGTCCCGGACTCGATTCTTTCAACAGGATCGTGGTAACTTCTTTTTCGAGGTTGTTGCCACCCGGATTAACCATCATGATTTCCAGCTGGTTGGTGCCGCTTCTGGTGCAAGACTATCGACTCACTCAAAACTAATCAGGTTGACCCCATGGCTCGAAGACATCGCCGTAAATCCAGTCATCGTTTGAAGAAATACTTGCCGAAGATTCTTGCTGGCCTGGCGGTCACCGCTGCGCTGGCGGGCGGATTTTATTTTGTCACCAAGAAAACGCCGGAAGATCATCTGAAGGCTGGGATCGAGCTGCATCAGAAAGCCGACGGCAAAGGTGCGGCGATTGAATTGAAGAATTATCTTCAAACCGAGCCAAATAGTGGCGAAGCCAGGCTTCTGCTCGGCCGCATTCATTTTGCCAACAACGAATTTCAGGCTGCGGAAAAAGAACTACAGAAGGCAATCAGCCTTGGCGTCAAGGATGCGGATCTGCTCCCCTTGATGGCGCGTACCTTGCTCGCGCTGAACGAGCCCAAACGCATCCTGGCTGAAATCAATGAAAGCGCGGATGCGCCGCCAGTAAGCAATGCCGCAATCCTGGCCTTGCGAGCGCGCGCCGAATTGATCTTGAACAATCCGGCGAATGCAGAGCAACTCATCGCGGACGCGGATGCTCGCTCCGCCAACCATGTCGAGACACTGGTTTCACGCGCCATTCTCGCGTTGGTCCGAAAAAACCCGGATCAGTCATTGGCTTTCATCGAACAAGCGCTCCCCACGTCGGCAAAGAGGGCTGACCTATGGCTGATGAAGGGCGACTTGCTGCGTGGCCTGAAACGCAACCCGGACGCGCTCATCGCCTACGCCAAAGTGATTGCTATCGAGCCGGGAAATATTCCCGCCCGCCTCGCTACAGCCGAGATTCACCTTGCCAATGGCGCCCTGGAAAATGCAAAAACAGAACTGGATGCTGTGCTCAAGCTGGCGCCAGGCAATGCCATGGGCCGCTATCTGTCGGCTTTTGTCGATTTCCGTCAGTCGCGGTTTTCTGAAGCCGATGTCAAATTGGCAGAGGTATTGCGCTCGACACAAAACTTCCTGCCGGCACATCTATTGACAGGTGCCGTCAAATTGGGCCTGGGCAACCGGGAGGCCGCAAAATCTCATCTCGACAAGGTGCTCACCGCCGCTCCGCAACATCCCCTGGCACGCAAGCTGATGGCCGCCACGCTGGCCGACATGGGTGATCTCACACAAGCACGCAGTCTGCTGGCATCGTTTGGCGACGTTGCCAACGATCCCATACTGAGTGCATTGAAGGGAGACATCGCCCTTCGCCAGGGTGATTACCAGGAGGCGCGTAAGCAACTCGAAAGTATCGGAGAGGGCGCCCAGCAAAGTGCGAAGCATTACACCGAGCTTGCCGCCAGCCGCATGGGTACAGGTGACGAGGCGGGCGCAATCCAGGCGCTGACCAAGGCGTCCGAAATGGATACCACGTCAGCCAAGCCGGATGTCTTGCTGGTATTGACGCATCTGAAGGAAAAACGTTTTGTCGAGGCACTGAAAGTGGTCGACAAGCTGGAACAGGAACGCCCAACGGATCCGCTGCTCCCGAATTTGCGCGGCACCATCGAAATGTCGCGTGACAACAAGGTACAGGCGCGCGCGCATTTTACAAAAGCATTGCAAATCAACCCGAGCTATTTCCCGGCCGCTTCCAATCTGGCCTTGCTCGACATGCGCGACAAGCACATCAAAGACGCCCGTTCCCGCTTTGAAGTCTTGCTCAAGAAGGCTCCCGCCGAAAGCAGGGCATGGCTGGCGCTTGCCGCGCTGGATGCACATGAGAAGAACGAAGCGGCTTATCTCCAGCATCTGGAACAGGCCAAGAAGGCCAACAGCAAGGATCCACAAGCACACAATTTGTTGAGCCGTTACTGGTTGGAAAAAAGAGATGCCGGGAAGGGGCTGTTGGCTGCACGAGAAGGGCTGGATGCGACCGGTCGCAGCGAATTCAACGAGTTGATTGGCTTGGCGCAACTGATGCAGAAAGACCAGGCTAATGCGCAGGCCACCTTCACCCGCTGGGTGAAAAGCAACCCGAACAACCCGATGGCGCATTTCCGCTTGGCGCAATCGCAAATTCTGGCGAAGGACAACAAGTCGGCGTTGGCCTCCCTCGACAAAGCCATTGCGCTGCGCGCCGATTTCCTCGATGCGCTCTCCAGCAAAGCCCTCTTGCTGGGGCAAACGGGGCGCGCCGAAGAGGCGATCAAGATCGCACGCACCCTGCAAAGCAAGGCGCCGAAAGCAGCGACGGGGTATCTGGTGGAAGCCGAAACGTTGTTAAACACCAAGAAATATGCCGAAGCCGGTAAGCTGTTCGCCAAGGCCGCGCAGGTCGCCGGCCAAGGCCAGCCGTTAGGGCGCGCTTTCCAGGCTTATACATTGGCGGGGCAGGCCGCCGAGGGGGAATCACTGTTGCAGCAATGGCTAAAGGTGCATCCCGCCGATGCGGGCGTCCGCCACCAATTGGCACTGGTGCAATTGAATGCCAATCGCCTGAAGGAATCCGCCGAGCAATATCAGCTCCTGGTCAAAGGCAATCCGAAAGACTTCGTTGCTTTCAACAACCTGGCTTGGTTGTTAAGTGAATTGAAAGCGCCGAATGCGCTCAGCGTCGCCCAGCAAGCTCATCAATTGAACCCTGATAATCCGGGTGTGCAGGATACGCTGGGTTGGATTATGGTGAATCAGGGGCAAGCCAAGCAGGGATTGGAATTGCTCAAGAAGGCCTTTGCCAAAGCGCCGAATGAACTGGATACTCATTGGCATCTGGCGGCGGCTTATCATCAGGCCGGAGACCGCGCCAATGCGTTGGCGAATCTGGAAATTCTGCTGGGCAGCAACCGTGATTTTTCGCAGAAACAACAGGCGATAAATTTATTCAACCAGTTGAAACCAGGCTTGCCTGGCCAATGAAATTGACGCCCCGTAGGAGCGTCCGCTTGCGGCGCGAGCGTTGAGGGATCGACCAGGTCAGCCAGCCAAGCTTTGACCACCTTCGCATGGTGGACCTTCAAATTGTCCAGAATCAGGAACACCTTCTTGCTGGCGGCGTTCTTGACCAACCGCTTCATGAAGTCGATCAGGATGTCCGTGTTCATGGCCCCCTCAAATATCTTCCAGCGCACCTTGCCCCGGTTGGTCAGAAGGTGAACAGCGTTTGAGCCTTCACCTTCGCCAACCCCACAAATCGCGCCTTACGCAACGGCCCCACTGTCTTGCTCCAGCCAAAGACTGGGGCGTCATCCGCGAGGCGGATATCCTCGCCTGTGCAGACGACCAGGTGACTTTCCGGTATCGCGATGCGAAGACCGGGAAATGTCAACGGCGCACCGTCACCGGCGCGCAATTCCTGTGGCTGGTGTTGCTGCATGTGCTGCCGAAGGGGTTTCGGCGTGCGCGCAATTTCGGCTTCCTGCATCCCAACTGCAAACGTCTGATTGCCTTGCTGCATGGGTTGTTGAAGTTTGATCCCGGCCGGGCGGCAGGTTGGTTCAGACCGCGTCCGCACGTCGTCTGCCCGTGCTGCGGGGCGGCGATGAAGATTGTGCGTACGCAGGTTCGCGCTTCACACCCGGAGGGCAGTCCGGCGCCGATTGTGGCATCTGTCTTCCAGGGAGCATGCTGACCCGGTAAACGCGACGACATCGGGCAAGTCGCCGGCCGTCAGCGCCAGCAAGCTGAGGCGGGCGTTTGCCTGAAATCTGGGTTCCACAGGGCAGAAAACCGCGAATTCCGGGGTGGGGCACCACTCCGGCCGGGATGAATCAGGTCTTTCGGCATCCTTCCGCCCGGTTCGGCTGAATGCCGGGCGCTTTCCCAAAAAGCTATTTTCAGGGCGCCTCCGAGACCCGGCGCGCCATGGACCGGGCTTGTCCATCAAACGGTTCAGATCGTCGCCCCGCTTCGCTTCGCACGATCTAACCTTATTCGTTACCGTGAAGGCCACTACAAAATGGCGACACCACTCCCGCACGCGCCGAGGCGAGCAAAGCAATGAAACGACTGCGCGGATCAAGCAGCGGCAGTGGAATGCTTCACGACATAGCCGTGGCGTTCCAGGGCCTTGATCCAGCGGGGAGCATTCTTTTTCACATTCGCCGCAGCGTAATCAAACCCCGAGTCGTGATACGTCTGGCGGCGGGTGAACATGAAGTAAATCGTGCGAATCAATTTATGGGCAATGGCGACAATGGCTTTCTTGTGACCACGCCGAATCATGAGCCCCCGGTATTTCTCACGAAATACCGAAAGGTGTCACTGCCGGATGTAATTTGATACAGCATGCCGATTGAAAACTGATACACCGAACGAGGACGATCAGGGCTTTTTCGGAGCCTTGATGATCAGTGACGAGGTGTATGTGGAAATCAAAGTTTTGAGAAAGCAGGGACTGAGCCTG
>CAMDHJ010000126.1 GCA_945897865.1 Tepidiphilus sp. J10 | reverse complement strand
TGGCGTGGTTTGCTGGCGAAGGAGCGCGCCGCCATCCTGCGCCGTTGGCATGGCTTGATGTTGCAGCATGCCGACGATCTGGCTCGCATCATCACGCTCGAGCAGGGCAAACCGCTGGCTGAGGCGCGCGGCGAGGTGGTGTATGCCGCCGGTTTTCTGGAATGGTTCGCCGAGGAAGCCAAGCGGGTTTATGGCGCGGTGATTCCTTCGCCCTGGCAGGGGCGGCGCATTGTCACGCTGAAACAGCCGATCGGCGTCGCGGCACTCATCACGCCATGGAATTTCCCCATCGCGATGCTCACCCGCAAGGCCGGAGCGGCGCTGGCAGCCGGATGCACGGTGTTGGCCAAGCCGGCATCGAAAACACCGTTTACCGCGCTGGCACTGGCCGATCTGGCTGAACAGGCCGGTGTGCCGGCGGGTGTGCTGAATGTGTTGACCGGCGACGCAGAAATGATCGGCGATGCACTGACCCGTGATCCGCGTGTGCGCAAACTTTCCTTCACCGGTTCGACAGAAACAGGCAAGCGCTTGATGGCCGCCTGCGCCGGAACGTTGAAGAGCGTTTCACTCGAACTGGGCGGCAATGCGCCGTTCATTGTGTTCGATGACGCCAACCTCGATGCGGCAGTTGAAGGCGCGCTGGCGTCGAAGTATCGCAACGCCGGACAGACCTGCGTCTGTGCGAATCGATTGATGGCGCAGGCCGGCATTCATGATGCGTTTGTCGACAAGTTGGCAGCGGCGGTGAGTCGTCTCAACGTCGGCAACGGCCTGGATGCAGGTGTCGAGCAAGGCCCGCTGGTCAATCTGGCTGCAGTGGAGAAGGTGGAATGTCATATCCGGGACGCTGTGGCGCAGGGCGCGCGGGTTGCTTGTGGCGGAATGCGGCATGAACTGGGAGGTAGCTTTTTTCAGCCGACGGTGTTGGCGAATGTCGATGCCAGCATGCAGATCTGTCGTGATGAGACCTTCGGCCCGGTGGCGCCAGTAATTCGCTTTCAGACTGAAGCAGAGGCGATTCAGCTGTCGAATGACACCGAGTTCGGCTTGGCCGCGTATTTTTTCACTCGCGATATGGCGCGCACATGGCGCGTTGCCGAGGCGCTCGAATACGGCATGGTCGGGGTCAACGCCGGGGTGGTTTCGACCGAAGTCGCTCCCTTTGGCGGTGTCAAGCAATCCGGCCTCGGACGCGAAGGTGGCGTGACGGGAATTGAGGCTTATCTGGAGACCAAGTATCTCTGTATGGCACTTTGATGACATTCGCTGCATCACCGTTTGTCCACAATAGTGTGTGGAATATCAGCAACGCAGAATGAACGTATCTACCAGATTACATTGGCATTATTGACAATATAAGAAAATTAGAACATTATCGAAACCATATTTTTATCCATGCTTTGTCCTGTACATTTAATCCCCCTAGGAGAATACCTTGAAAGTTCTGAGCCTCGCTTTGACCGCTGCCGCGTTGTCCACTTTGGTCGTTTCCACTCCGGTTCTGGCGGGTGATCCGGTTGTTGGCAAGCAGAAAGCCACCGCCTGTATCGCTTGCCACGGCAGCGATACCTACCCCGGCATTTTCTACACCCTGCAACTGGCCGGCCGTAATGCCGACAAGCTGACGGTGAAGACAATGAAGTACAAGACCGGCAAAGTCCTGCACCCGATGATGAACATGTCGACCGCCTTCTTCGACGAGAAGGAAATCGAAGACATCGCCGCTTACTACCAGTCTCTCGGCAAGCCGGCTTTCACTTCTTCCCTGATTACCATCAAGGGCGATGACGACGCGCCTGCCGCCAAGTAACTGACGGTCATGGCCCGGATGCTGCTGAGCCGGGAAAAAGTCTATGACCCGATCTTGCGCAGCATTCATGCTTGGAACGGTTTCGCGATCTTCTTGCTGTTGATCAGCGTCCAGGTCGCGGACTGGATTGAATTGACGCCAGAGGCTTCGGCACTCTGGCGTTTTCACGTCTGGGCCGGTTATGCGCTGATTATCGGTCTGGTCGCGCGCTTGACCTGGGGGCTGAACGGCCCGCCGCATGCTCGACTCGGCGCCATGTGCTATGGCCGCGAATGGTGGCAAGCGTTGCGCTCACGAAAGTGGTTTACCGAGCCGGAAGGCTTTGGTCATCATCCCCTGGCTTCCGCTGCCTATATCGTGTTTTACCTGATTGTCCTGGTGATGGCGTTGACTGGCCTGGCGCTGGCCGCGATCGAGCAAGGCAGTGGGCCGTTGGTGACCTGGCTGGGTCACGACGTGGTAATGAAAGGCTGGTTCAAAACACCACATGATGTGCTGGAAGAATTTGTGCTCGGATTTGTCATAATCCACATTGCCGCGTTGATCCTGCATGAGGTCAGGCACGGTGTGCCACTGGCGCAGGCGATGGTCAGCGGTTATCAGTATCGAAAGGAAAAAGAATGATCAAACGTGTGCTGTTGCTTATGTTGGTCGTGGGAATGGTCGCAGGTACGGCGCAGGCAGAATCGCCGCAACAGATTCTTGATGGTCTGGTTGCGCAAGCTGGTCCGGCGAGTGCCGCGCGCGGCGAGAAGTTGTTTCGTGGCAAGTTCAGTGGCGGCAAGAATGCGGATTCCTGTACCGCCTGCCATACCAACAACGCTAAAGCGGTTGGTTCGCATGTGAAGACCAACAAGGTGATTGATCCGCTGGCGCCGGTGGCCCAGAAAGATCGCTTTACCGATCCTGCGAAGGTGGAAAAGTGGTTCAAGCGCAACTGCAACGACGTGCTTGGACGCGCTTGCAGCGCGCAGGAAAAAGCCGATTTCACCGCTTACATGATTTCGATCAAGTGAGGACGGTATGAAAACCGCATCCGGCATCACCTGGAAAAACCTGCTTACCTTGATCCTTGCGGTGGGCGGCACGACTTTGCTGATTGCTCAGGCGCCGGCGAATGATGAAGCCGTCTTCCCGATGCCGACCGGTAAAACCTATCTCAACGAATGCGGCAGCTGCCATACCGCTTATGCGCCCGGGCTGTTGCCGGCCAGATCATGGCGCAAGATGATGGGGGAGCTGGGGAATCATTTTGGCGAGGACGCCAGCCTGGAAGAACCGCAACAGCTGGAAATTATGAAAGCACTGGAGAATCTGGCCGCCGATAGTGCCCAAGCCTCGATGCGAATGCGCCGCATCAATAGCGCGATTCCGACTAACGCGGCACCGCAGCGGATTACCGAAACCGGCTATTTCAAATACATGCACGATGAGGTGCGGCCGAGCATCTGGAAGCGCAAGAAAATCGGCACACTGGCTAACTGCATTGCCTGCCACTCTCGTGCCAATGAAGGACGCTACGGCGAACGCGAAATTCGGATACCGCAGCAGTAAAACCGGGTTCGGCTCAGTCTTTGCCGAACAGTTTGTCTAACTCGCTGCGTGTATCGGTTTGTGTCTTGGAGGTCGCACCACCACCAAACAAGCTGTCGAGCGGATTCGCTGGGCTTGAACTGGTCGTCGCAGGCGACGTGTAGGCGTTGGTCCTGGGTTGGAACCAGTCGCAGAAGTTGGCTTTAGTCTTGTTTTTCACCTCGTCCGCCGCCAGTTCACGGCATTGTTTTGCTTTGCCGGTGTCGTAATGGCGGCAGAGTCGGCAAACGTGCAGTTCCGCGCCACAGGCCAGGCATTCGGCGCGGCGGCCCAACGGCAATGGCAACGCTTTCAGGCTGGCGCCGCACTTCCAGCACACCAGTTCAGCACTCATGGGCTGCTCCTTGAAATCAAATAGCGCGATGATAACGGCTTGAATATTGGAGAAAGACATGGCTTTCGGACTCATCGTCATCGGCGACGAAATTCTCTCCGGCAAACGCCAGGACAAGCATTTTGCCAGGGTGCGCGAACTGCTTGCCGCGCGGGGTTTGAAACTATCCTGGGTGCAGTATTTGGGCGACGATCGCCCGCGACTGATCTCGGCGTTGCGCCATTCTTTTGCCAGCGACGACATCGTGTTTAGTTGCGGCGGTATCGGTGCGACGCCGGATGACCACACCCGCCAATCCGCAGCCGCCGCGTGGGAGGTGCCGCTGGAATTGCATCCAGGCGCGCGCGATTTGATCGCGCAGCACATGGTCGAGATCAATCAGCCTTTGACGCCTGAGCGGCTGCGCATGGGTGAGTTGCCACAAGGCGCTGAACTAATTCCCAACCCGTACAACCGGATTCCCGGCTTCAGCCTGCAACAGCATCATTTTGTGCCGGGCTTTCCGGTCATGGCCTGGCCGATGATCGAATGGGTGCTGGAAACGCATTACCAGGCGTTGTTCGGCGTGGGCGACGAAACCGAGCGCGGCATGATCGTGCGCGGTCTGAATGAAGGCACGCTGACGCCGTTGATGGAAGTGGTTGAAGCAGAATTTCCGGGGGTTCACATCTTCAGCTTGCCGCGCATTGATCCGGCGCAGCGATTTCGGTATGAAATCGATCTCGGTGTCAAAGGCCAGGCTGATCAGCTGGATGCCGCCTTCGCTCGTTTGCGGACCGGCGTGCTGGATCTTGGCGGTGAGATTTCTGCTTAAACGGTGTCTGTAGCGTAACGACAGTTTGTTTCACGCAAGGCAAAACTGGCCAGCCAGCCAAACAACGCAAAGCCGAACAACACGCTGATGCCGACCTGGTAGTGCGGCAATGCCAGGTTCAAGCCAGCGCCGCCTGCCGCGCGATCAATCGCCCAGCCGACCAGCGGTTGCAGGATTGCCGCGCCTAAAAATGCGCCAGTGTTGACCAGGCTGGTCGCCATGCCGGATAGCGCATGCCGATTCACTTCCTTGGCGCAGGCCCAGGTCAGCGTGAAGCCGGCGGCGCCGAGGCCCATGCTGAAGAACAGGGCATGGCTCCATCCAGGACGCAACTCACAGCCAAGCAGCAATGGCAACCAGCTGACCAGATAGAGCCCGCAAGTCACGATGACGACGGGTTTGCGGCGGCCCAATCGATCCGAAAGCGTGCCGATGAAAAAGGCGCCAACCGCAAATGCCGCCAGCAGAATCGAGGTATGCGCGGTTGCTTCGGTTCGATCCCAGCCGTGGCCCTGAGTCAGGAAAGGCACCGCCCAGAGACCGGCGAAGGCGAACAAGGTGCCGGACACGCCAAGGTTGACGAAGAAACCCGGCCAGGTAGCGCGATTGCCTGCAACCTGCAACAAACCGTCATACCAATGCCCGACGTGCGGAGGATGGGCGGCTTTGCCGTCCATTTCACGCAGGCTGGGCAGCCCGACATGGACCGGGTTGTCACGCACCAGCCACCCGGCCAGGCCGGCCAGGAGCAAGGAAAACAGACCCACAACGACAAACACATCACGCCAGCTGACATAGCCCAGCGCCCAGGCCAGGGGCGATGCTGCCAGCACGGCACCGAGATTGCCAAGCAGGATGGTGAGGCCGGTCAGGGTGCCGAAATGGCGATCGTTGAACCAGGCGGCGTTGAGTTTCAGTAGTGCAATGAAGGTGACGGAAACGCCCAGGCCGACCAGCAGGCGGCCGATCGTCGCCAGGCTGAAGCTGTCGGCCAGGCCAAACAGCAATGAACCCACGCCGGCCATGACGCCGCCGGCGGCAACGATGCGACGCGGCCCCAGCGTGTCGGCCAGGATGCCGGTGGGAATCTGCATCAGCGTGTAAACGTAGAAGTAGGTGGCGGCGAGTCCGCCCAGCGCGGCGGAGTGAATCTGGAACGCGGCTTGCAGATCGCTGGCGATGGCGGCCGGCGCGAAGCGGTGGAAGAAGGAGAGTACGAAGGCCAGGCCAACGACAATGAATGCCGTCCAGCGCAATCGTTGGAGTTGAGTTTGCTGCGCCAGGCTGAGCATGTGGCGGTTCAGGCCTGATCGACGTGCATTTGCAGCCAGAACTCCAGCAATGCCAGGTGCCACAACTTGCTGCCCTGGATGCGCGTGTGGTGCTGTTCCGGTTCGGCCAGGAGCTTTTCAACATACGGCCGCTGGAACAGATTGCGGTTGCGGCAGGCTTGCGAATTGAGGATGTCGGCCATGAAGTCGTAAAACTCACCACGCACGTACTTCAGCGCCGGCATCGGGAAATAGCCCTTTTTCCGGTCAATTACCGCATCTGGCAACAGGCCGCGCGAGATGGTTTTCAGGATATGTTTGCCGCCGGAGGCCAGTTTAAGTTCCGGTGGCATGCGCGCCGCGAGTTCAACCAGCTCGTGATCCAGGAATGGGACGCGTGCTTCCAGTCCCCAGGCCATGGTCATGTTATCGACGCGTTTTACTGGGTCATCGGTGATCAACATGGTGGTGTCCATGCGCAGCACCTGATCGATGAAACTGTCAGCGTCCGGTTCACTCAGCCGCGCAGAAACAGTGAATGCGGTGTGATCCAGGCCATGCAGCGCCGGGTTCACAGTGGCAAGATATTCGACATGGTCGCGGTCGAAGTAATGGCGGCTGAAACGCTCCAGCGGGCTGCCGTGCTTTTCTGCGTGCATCTTCGGGTACCAGTAATAGCCGCCAAAAACCTCATCGGCGCCCTGGCCGCTTTGCACCACCTTGACGCTTTTCGAGACCTGTTCGGAAAGCAGGTAAAACGCGACCGCGTCCTGGCTGACCATCGGCTCCGACATCTGCGCAACTGCTTCCGGCAAGCGCGCCAGCACTTGGTTGTTGGGGATGTGGAACTGATGATGACGTGTCGAAAAGTGCTGGGCAACCGCGTCGGAATATTCGAACTCGTTGCCGCTTTCCTCCGGCTGGTCTTCGAAGCCGACCGAGAATGTCATCAGATCCTCGACACCTTGTTCAGCCAGCAACGCGACCAGCAAACTGGAGTCGAGACCACCTGAGAGCAGCACGCCGACTTTGACGTCGGCAATCAACATGCGTTTGCGCACGGCGTGGCGCAGCGCGTTGTGGATCTCTTCTTGCCATTCCGCCGGCTTCATCGCGCGTTCCGGTCGGGTTGCGGTGAGCCGCCAGTAAACTCGGCCTTTCCGCCGTCCGCTGGTGTCGACGCGCATCAGGCTGGCAGGCTCCAGTTTGCGGATGCCATTCAGCAATGTGCGCGGCGCTGCGACCACGGCGTGCAGTGTGAGGTGATGGTGCAGGGCAGTCGGATCGATCGAGGTATCGATGCCACCCGCGGCCAGAAGTGCTTGCGGAGTGGAAGCAAAGCGGATGCAGTTTTCATCCTGACTGTAATACAGCGGCTTGATGCCAAGACGGTCGCGCGCCAGGAAAACTTCTCCGGCCTGACGATCCCAGATGGCGAAGGCGAAGGCGCCGTGAAAATGGGTGGGGCAATCGTCACCCCATTCGACAAAGGCGCGCAGGATGACCTCGGTATCGCCATCGGAATGGAATGTGTGGCCCTTGGCGATCAGCTCGGCGCGCAGTTGCGGGTAGTTGTAGATGGTGCCGTTGAACACTAGCGCAAGACCAGCGACATCATCCAGCATGGGTTGGCGAGACCGATCTGACAGGTCGATGATTGCCAAGCGGCGGTGGCCTAGCGCGACACGGCCATCAAAATAAAGACCTTCGCCATCCGGACCGCGGCGTGCCAGTTTGTCGACCATACGCTTCAGCGTCGACTGATCGGGCGCTTTGCTGTCGAAGCGGAATTCACCCGCGATGCCACACATGACGTGCCTCCAATCGGTAGGTCAAACCGGCCATAGCGGCTCTTCCTGCATCAATGCGATCTGCTCGCGCAGTTCCAGAATTCGATCCTGCCAGTAATGCTGGGTGTTGAACCACGGAAATGCGGCCGGAAATGCGGGATCATGCCAGCGTCGCGCGATCCAGGCCGAATAATGTATCAGGCGCAAAGTGCGGAGCGCTTCGAGCAGATAAAGTTCACGCGTATCGAATTCGCAGAAATCTTCGTAACCGGCGAGGACATCCGCCAGTTGTCGGACCATGTCGGCGCGGTCGCCGGAAAGCAGCATCCAGAGATCCTGGATGGCCGGGCCCATGCGGCTGTCGTCAAAATCGACAAAATGCGGTCCGTCATCCGTCCACAGCACATTGCCGGCGTGGCAGTCGCCATGCAGACGCAGATGCGCAACCTGCCCAGCTCGCTTGAAACAGGCGTGAACGGCTTCCAGTGCCTGGTCGATCACGCTGTGCCAGGCTGGCAGAAGGTCAGGCGGTAGCCAATTACCCTGGAGCAGAAAAGCACGCGGTTCTTCCCCGAAACTGGCGATGCCCAGCGTCGGGCGATGGCTGTATGGCTGGAGGGCGCCAACGGCATGGATGCGGCCAATGAATCGGCCCATCCATTCCAGGGTTTCACTCCGGTCGAATTCAGGCATGCGTCCTCCATGCCGTGGATAGACTGCAAATCGGTACCCCAAGTGCATATGTAGACTCGAATGATTGGCAAGAAGCAGCGGTGGAACGACTGGAATTTCGCGGCTGGCGAGATCCAGCGTAAAGGCATGCTCTTCAAGAATCGCCGCAACAGACCAGCGCTCCGGCCGATAGAATTTGGCGACAACCGGTGCTCCGTCCTCCTGTCCGACTTGATATACCCGATTTTCAAAGCTGTTCAGGGCCAACAGGCGACCATCGGTTCGCAAACCAATGTGATCCAGCGCGTCGAGAACAGTATCCGGCGTGAGTTGCGCGTAAGGAGGTTGGGAAGTGTTAGACATGGTCGCCATTGTATGTGGCGAACATGACTAGGACGATGCTGACGCAGCAGTATGTAAGGATCAGTAATGAAAGGTGGGTTCAGGCACTGGTTTGAACCTGAGATTGTTGAGCGTGTTCCTGTGTTTTGATCAGCATCAATGCTCCCTTGGGGGGCAGTTGATAGATCAATACGTCTTTGCTGTCATAAACCTGCAAGACGCGATTGCCGTCTTCAACATCCAGCTTGATTTTTCCACCAGTGTGAGCCGCCGTTTGTTGCTCTTGCAGGCGCTGTGCTTCAGTACTACTGATCGTTGCCCGGTTGTCACGCTCACTCGCAGTGTTGCCAGAAACGCGGTCAGGATCTGTTGCGGCGATTGGGCGGCTATTTTGGTTTTCAGAATCGGTTCTGGGCGAAGAGTAGGGTTGTGAGGCCCGATCATCACGTGTTGCGCCTACCGGGCTTTCGCGAGAGTTAACAACTTCACGCACCTCCCGCCTGACCACCCGAGATTCACTGATCTGCGGGGGCAGATAAGCGGAGGGGATGGGCGCGCTAATTTCCATGATGCCGATGAGTCAGGTTGAATTCTCAGCCACCCAAGGAGGCCGTCTGAGTGTAGTTCTCCAAGGCACGCGCAACAGATCGAGATACCGGCTGATCGTTCCTTTGAGATTCAAGCTGATTCCGACGCACCTGTTCAACCCGGTCAGTTTCTGCAGAACTGTCTGCCGTCGCGGTTACTTCGCTTTGTGGCACAACACGTTCAGTTTCACGAGCTGTTACTTGACGGGATGCACCACTCAACGTCACTTGATCGTTGGCGCTGGTCGCCTCCTCACGTTCTCTTACGCTGCGCAAACTACGGGCCAATTGTTCTTGAGGTTGCGTGTTCGCTTGTGGTACGAAAGCCGTGGTGGCAAGTGATTGGGAACCTGTGGATGAAATTTCCATGACTCAACTCCTTACTGACTTTGAACTGAATGCTTCGAATTCAACTGCTTGAACACCAGTCCAGAATAAACATCTACCTGAATGAACATCTACGGTCTCAGCATAGTGCTTCTTATCAAAGAGTTAAAGATATTCCTGATGGGTATTGCTGGGCAAATTTGGGGTCAGAGGTTACTGGAGAGATGGCTAGAGGTGGCCCCGATTGTTTGGACAGAGAAACGGCCAGGATAAGTGGTGCCTTGCGGGTATGCAGTCATGAGTTTCAGGGCACGCTCAAGGGCTATGGAATGCAATCCTCGATGAGCCGCAAGGGAAACTGCTGGGACAATGCGCCAACCGAAAATTTGTGGGGCCGGTTGAAGGTCGGCAGGCTGTACGGCAGTAAGTTTGCAACCCGGCGAGAGGCCATGGATGAGGTCATGGACTGGGTGACGTTCTACAACCACAAAAGATTGCACTCGACGCTGGGGTACGTCAGCCCCATGACGTTTGAGCAACGCTGGTTTGCGGCCCAGCAACAAGGCAGACAGTCAGCATAATGGTCAGCCTATGGAGTCCGGAATTCAGGGGCAAGGTCAGGGAGCTACAACTGAACGGGGCTATGAACGCTGTTAACACCAATTGTAGCTATCCGGGGTGAGAGAGGGGCGCTATTGCGCCTGGGTCGTGCCAGGAATGGCGGAAAGCGATTCATTCAGCATGGCCTATGACAATTTGCTGTGAGGCGGTATTGAATCTGTCGGAAACCACAGAATTGGCAAATAAGCGGGAATATCCGGCTATCACTGGTCACTAGCGGGAAACGGACACAAAAACGCTTGGCGGAAAAAAACAGAAACAGGACCGTTTATTGCGTTGTATTTGTCGGAAAGCTAGCCATTCTTGCGCGTCAACGGTGTTGTAACCCCCTGGTTTTCATGAACCCATTTGATAGCGTAACCACCTGTCTTGGGGATTCTGAGCTTGAATAGTTCGGAATCCGGTTTGACTGAAAGGGCCATGACGCCAAGCGTAGCCGCTGCGTGGTATTCATCATCACCAATCTGGTCATAGGCTATTTCTGTATTTCCGTAATCGACACTGGTGCATAGGTGGCTATACGCCTCGAAAGACGCCGCCATACGCCACTGTTCAGAAAAGCTCTTGCCCTTGGCAACAAGAACAGCATCAACAGCTTCTCGACACTTCATAAGCGCGCTCAGATTTAACTCGAACTCGCCTTTCATGTCGCGCTCGTTGATATCTTCTGCGTTTCTCCGTTGCCCGCTGAATTCGGGTTGCTCTGGCACGGATAGCGGATCGCCGCGCCGGGCTGCTCGCAGCATTTCAATCGTGATACTTGCGAGGCCATCAATGCGGGGGATGAGATTTGAATCTGCATTGTAATCATCAACAAACGCATTTTCCGCCGTAGTCAAGGGCTCGCCAACCGCGAGCGTTACGCGGTACGTGGAGAACTCAGCGGCCAGCTTGTGACGCTGGATAAGCGCCAGAACATCGGCGGGTGGCTGGTATTCGCGGCGGATGCCGCCACGGCCCTTGCTTTTGATCTCCACAAAGGGCCAGTTGTCGCGCTTAACAAGCAAGTCCCACCCCTGCCTGGAGGACGGGAGCCCCGGCAGCTTCATCGCGGCGAGTTCATCGCAAGAATAAGCAAATGTATTTGCTAATTCGCCCATGGCTTAACTCTTTGATTAAAAACGATAATAAAAAATACAATAAGCAACCGTTGACAGTTGCTTATTGCTTTGTTGAAAATGTGCTCTCCGCAACTGCTTGAACAGGTAAACAACATGGCAAGCGAATCGACTTCAACGGACTGGCACAACGCCGACATCAAAGCCGCTCTTGAGAAGAAAGGTATCAATCTGGCTTACCTTTCCAGAAAAAACGGCCTTCACCCCATCACCATCAGCAAGGCTTTGC
>CAMDHJ010000125.1 GCA_945897865.1 Tepidiphilus sp. J10 | reverse complement strand
CACCGTTCAGCCTCGAAAGGTGCGCACGGCGCACCCTACGCGGCGCAGCGGTGGGCCGATTACTTCGCTAATCCAGTGCTCAGTTTCAGATCAACTAGGCCGACGATTTGCGTGTGGTGGTGACTGTGACCGTGGCCATGTTCATGCTCGTGCTCGAGGTTGTGGTTGTGGTTGTGGTTGTGGTCATGGTCATGGTCATGGTCATGGTCATGGTCATGAGCATCCGGCGGTAATTCGACCAGACTGCCGGCGAGCCAGTCTGCCACCGCCCGATTCGGGTCAGTTTCAGCGGTGGAGACGGCGAGGATGCCTTTTTGCTTCAGCCGGTTCTGCAGGCCGAAGCCCATGCCGCCGGTAATCAACACATTGACGCCGTCGAGCGGGTGCGCCGCGGCATGATCGCTTTCGTGAAAGCTTTGCTCGATGGGCAGTTCAAGCAATTTTCTGTCGCCCATTATGTTGTCTTCCACTTCGTAGACCCAGAACTTGCGGCATTTGCCGGCATGGCCGGTGATGGTCTTGCGGTTCTGGCTGGTAACGGCGATTTTCATGTCAGTCCTCCTTTTCATTACGATTTTGCAACGCGCATTCGCGCGCCTCGCACAGCATGCCGTTGAGCACTGCCAGCGAGACGGCGAGGGATACGCCAAGAATCCAGGTGAAATACCACATGTTTGTTTCTCCTTAGTAAGCGGCTTTGTCGTTGGCCGTGATGAACTGTTCGGTGACCTTGCCGGACATGACCTTGTAGGCCCACGAGGTGTAGATGATGATCAGCGGCATGAAGATCAGCGTCGCCCAGAACATCAGTGAGAGGGTCAGGTGGCTGGACACGCTGTCCCACACGGTCAGGCTGGAACGCGGGTCGGAGATCGACGGCATGATGAACGGGAACAGTGCCACGCCGGCGGTGCCGATGATGCCGGCCATGGCCAGCGCCGAGGCGACGAACGCGGCAAGGGGTTTACGCAGCGTGCCCAGCGCAATACCGATCAATCCGGCCACCACGGCCAGTGTTGGCACCAGCCACAACGCCGGCATGGCGCGGAAGTTGCCGAGCCAGGCGCCAGTCTGAATCACGACGGTTTTCGCCAGCGGATCGGGCAGGGCAGCGGGGTCAACCGTCGAGGTGATGACGAAGCCCGGCAGATCGCCGATGAAGACGCCAGCCAGCAGGAAACTTGCCACCATCACCATGCCGCTCCAAAACGCGGCGCGGCGACTGCGCTCGAATACTGCCCCCTGGGTGCGGTGCATCAAATAATTAGCGCCGTGGAAGGTGATCATCGCCGAACTCACCACGCCGGCCAGCAGCGCGAACGGGTTGAGCAGTTGCCAGAACGAGCCGGTGTAGTGCGACATCAGATTGTTGTCGAAATGGAACGGCACGCCCTGTAACAGGTTGCCGAAGGCCACGCCGAAGATCAGCGGCGGTACCGCACCGCCGACGAACAGACCCCAGTCCCAGGTACTACGCCAGGTCGCATTCTGGATTTTCGAGCGGTAATCGAAGCCGACCGGGCGGAAGAACAGCGCCCACAACACCGCCAGCATGGCCCAGTAGAAACCGGAGAAAGCGGTGGCGTAGACCAGCGGCCAGGCGGCGAAGATGGCGCCGCCACCGGTAATGAACCAGACCTGGTTGCCGTCCCAGTGCGGGCCGACGGTATTGATCACCACGCGCCGCTCGTTGTCGTTCTTGCCGACGAACGGCAGCAAGGTGCCGACGCCCATGTCGTGGCCGTCCATGATGGCAAAGCCGAGCAACAGAATGCCCACCAGCAGCCACCAGATCAGTTTCAGGGTTTCATAGTCGAACATGGTGTTCTCCGGTTCAGGCGCTGGCGCGTTCGAAGTGGTATTTCCCGGTACCCAATGAACTCGGGCCCAGGCGGGCGAACTTGAACATCAGGTACAGCTCCACCACCAACAGCAGGGTATAGAAGCCGATGAAACCGGCGAGCGAGCCGTACAGGTTGCCGATCGACAGAGTCGAAACCGATAGGTGCGTCGGCAATACGCCGAAGATGCTCCACGGCTGGCGGCCGTATTCGGCGACGAACCAGCCCAGCTCATTGGCGATCCAGGGCAGCGGAATGAACAGCACCGCCCAACGCAGCAGCCAACGCGTGTCTGCAAAAGTGCCTTTCAGCGAGTACCAGAACGACAGCGTGAACAGCAGCGCGAAACTGAAGCCCAGCGCCACCATGGCACGGAAGGACCAGAACAGCGGCGCCACCTTGGGCACGGTGTCATGCGCAGCCTGGGCGATCTGCGCCGGAGTGGCTTCGCCGACGTTCGGCGCGTAGCGTTTCAGCAGCAGGCCGTAGCCGAGGTCGTCCTGGTGCGCTTCGAACAACGCTTTCGCTTCGTTATCGTTGGCATTCTTGCGCAGACGTTCCAGGCCCAGCACGGCGTGAATGCCCGACTCGATGCGCGCCTTGTTGGTTTCGCGGATCTCCTTGATGCCAGGCAGCTCTTCGCTGGTTGAGCGGGTCGCGATCAGACCCAGGGCGTAGGGAATCTTTACCTCCCATTCATTGGCCTGTTTTTCCTCGTTGGGCCAGGCCAGCAGGTTGAAACCAGCTGGCGCGGGTTCCGCCTCCCACATGCCTTCCATCGCCGCCAACTTCGATTTCTGCGACTCGGTGACGCCGTAGCCGGACTCGTCACCCAGCACGATGACCGACAGCGCCGAGGCGAAGCCGAACGCCGCCGCCACCCGGAACGAACGCTTGGCAAATTCCACATCACGCCCCTTGAGCAAATACCAGGCGGAAATTCCCAACACGAACACCGAGGCGGTGACATAGCCGGCGGATACGGTGTGGACAAACTTGGCCTGCGCGGTGGGGTTGAATACCACCGCCCAGAAATCGGTCAGCTCCATGCGCATGGTGGTGTAGGAGAACGCCGAACCGACCGGATCCTGCATCCAGCCGTTGGCGATCAGTATCCACAACGCCGACAGATTGGAACCGATGGCGGTCAGCACGGTGACGCTGAAATGCTGCATCTTGGTCAGGCGATCCCAACCGAAAAAGAACAAGCCGATGAAGGTCGATTCCAGGAAGAAGGCCATCATCCCCTCGATCGCCAGCGGCGCGCCGAAGATGTCGCCGACGTAATGCGAGTAGTAGGCCCAGTTGGTGCCGAACTGGAACTCCATGGTGATGCCGGTGGTGACGCCAAGCGCGAAATTGATGCCGAACAGCTTGCCCCAGAACTTCACCATATCCTTGTAGATCGGCTTGTCGGTCATCACGTAGATGGCTTCCATGATCACCAGCAGGAACGACAGCCCCAGCGTCAGCGGTACAAACAGGAAGTGGTACATCGCAGTCACCGCAAATTGCAGGCGAGACAGGTCGACAAGGGTTTCGGTCATGGGTTGGAGTTCCTTTGCGCGGGGGAGGGTTGAGTCAGCAAGGCACGCGCGACCTCATCGCTGTCGGGCTTCACCGCATCGCTGAAAAACACCAGTTTGATGGTGACGATCAGCACCAGCTTCACTGCGATAACCAGCATCAGTTCGCGGGTCAGGGGACGTTGCCGAGGTCGTTTCATAACTGCGGGCTGGCATTTGGTTGCGATGCATGCACATCAGCAAGGGTCGTGCCACTCAGTTGCATTTATTCAAAGCCTTGATAAACAAGGGAAATATTTATTCGCTTTGAAAAATGCCTCTCAAACCATTTTCTGGGGCTGTCAAATTTGACAAAATGCTTTGCCATTGTTGGCATTTCGCCTGGTGTGCCCAGGTGTGCCTAGGTTTGCTTTTCCCAGATCGAGCTCCGCGAATTCCTGCCAGAAACTGGCACCTTGGACCCTCGAGCCTGCTTGCCCGGGTCAGCCGAAGCTACTGTTTCAATTGGATTTTTTTCGCGAGAGCAACATGCGTGTGTTGACCGGTTGGCCTCTGACGGGCTTGGTCATGAACGTGGACGCATGTATTCAGTTGTCCGAGGTTAGGTGCGGCAAACGTTGCGGCAACCCGGCGAGCAGGTCAGCGCCGGGGGGAGCTGTGCCAGGAAAATCTGTGCCAGCAGAGGCTTTGGCAAAGTCAGCCAAGGCCGATCCGCTTAGCCGCGAGTATTCGAGTTTCCGGCAAACGCAGCCAGATCGACGCGCGGCGCTGGTTCCCAGCCAGGTTTGCGATGCTCTGCGACGACGTTGGTGAAGATACCGCCACGCACATAGAACTTGGC
Source organism: Tepidiphilus sp. J10 (assembly GCA_945897865.1). Classification (GTDB taxonomy): domain Bacteria; phylum Pseudomonadota; class Gammaproteobacteria; order Burkholderiales; family Thiobacillaceae; genus PFJX01. The sequence goes on along the minus strand of CAMDHJ010000125.1, from coordinate 7,334 downwards.
GGTCAGGCGCATGAAGCGCGGGTCGGTGGCGCGCACCAGGTCATCCAGAATGCGGTTGGTGACATCTTCGTGGAAATGGCCTTCGTCGCGGAACGACCACATATACAGCTTCAGACTCTTCAATTCGACGCAACGCTGATCGGCAATGTAGTCCAGATACAGTGTGGCAAAGTCGGGCTGGCCGGTCTTCGGGCACAGGCAGGTGAACTCCGGAATCTCCATGTGGATGTGGTAATCGCGGTTCGGCTGCGGGTTGTCGAAGGTTTCCAGGGTTTTGGTCGGTTGGCTGGGCATGGCTTGGCGCTCAAAGTGAGTGGTTAACGTAAAATTCGCGGCGCGAATTATAGACGTCACCCATAGACGGCTTCCCAAGCGCCACCCTGAAACCTCTTCCATCTGCCGCCTTGCGCCTTAAACACATCCACATTGCCGGTTTCAAATCGTTCGTCGATCCGGTTACCTTGCCAGCCAGCGCCCAGTTGACCGGCATCGTCGGCCCCAATGGTTGCGGCAAGTCAAATGTCATCGATGCAGTGCGCTGGGTACTGGGCGAATCGAAGGCGCGCGAGTTGCGCGGCGCCAGCATGCAGGACGTGATCTTCAACGGCTCCAGCGGCCGCAAGCCGGCGTCGCGCGCTTCGGTCGAATTGCTGTTCGACAACAGCGACGGCAAGGCCGCCGGCCAGTGGTCGCAATATGCCGAAATCGCAGTCAAGCGGGTGCTGACCCGGGCCGGCGATTCCAGCTATCACATCAACAATGTGCAGGTCCGAAAACGCGACATGGCCGATCTGTTCCTCGGCACCGGCCTCGGCGGCGAGGCTTACGCGATCATCGAACAGGGCATGATTTCGCGCATCATCGAGGCGAAGCCCGAGGAACTGCGCGGCTTCCTGGAAGAAGCGGCAGGCGTTTCCAAATACAAGGAACGCCGCAAGGAAACCGAAAGCCGGCTACGCGACACGCGTGAAAACCTGGATCGGGTTTCCGATATCCGCGAAGAACTCGGCCGCCAACTTGACAAGCTGGGCGTGCAGGCGGAAGTGGCACGCCAGTTTTTCCTGCTCGATGCCGATCGCACGCTGAAGACGCAGTGGTTGGCGTTGGCGCGCAAACGCGAGGCGCAAAGCCGGCAAGCCGAACTGGCGCGCCAGATGGAAGCCGCGCGTACCGATATCGAAGCCAAGACGGCTGAATTGCGGCGCTTGGAAGCGGAACTGGAAAGCCAGCGGCTGGCCCAGTTCGAGGCCACCGAAAACCTGAATCAGGCGCAAGCCCGCTTCTATCTGGAAAGCGGTGAAGTGGCACGGGTGGAACAGGAATTACGCCACTTGCATGCCACGCGCGAACGACTGGTAAACGAAATTCGTTTGAACCAGGACCGCCAGACGCAGACGCTGGCGGAACAGCAGGCGGCGCACATGTTGGGTGAGCAAAGCCAGGCCGAACTGGAGCGCGCCGAGGAACAAGCGGAAATTCTTGCCGAACGTGCCGCGCAAGCCGGAGAAGCCATGCCGGATGCCGAAAATGCGATGCGCGAGGCGCAATCCAGCGTCGCCGCGCAGCAGCGCGAGATGAGCCAGCACGAGCAGACCGCGCAACTGGAAGAGGCCAACCGCGCGCATGCCGAGAAGGTTATCGAGCAATTGAAGGCGCGCGAATTGCGACTTATCCAGGAACAGGAACGCCTGAGCGAGAGCGACGAAGCGGCACTGGAACAGCAACAGATCGCGTTGGAAACTGAACAGGAACGCGCCGAACGGCTGTCCGAGTATCTGGAAACCTCGCGTGCCGAGTGGCCGCAACACGAAGCCCGTCTACGCCAGGCACGGCAGGCGCTGGATGCGGCGAAACGCGAAGCGCATCGGCTGGAAGCGGAGTCTGCCGCGTTGAGCAAGTTGCAGGCTGGCGTGCAGAAGTCGGAAAGCCAGGGCGCGGCTTGGCTGGCGGCGTTGGGGCTGGAACAGGCTTCACGCCTGTGGCAGGAAATCCGGGTCGAGGCGGGCTGGGATACTGCCGTCGAAGCTGCGTTGGGTGAGGCGATGGCTGCATTGGCGGTGGAAGCGCAAAGTGAATGGACCGAGACGCCGCCGGAAGCGCGTTTCGAGTTGTTGTTACCGGTTCTTTCAATAGGAGGCGATTTCGATTTAATAGGGGACGATTTAATAGGGGACAGACCACTATTTTATGAATCTCAAAATAGTGGTCTGTCCCCTATTAAATCGCCAGCCAGCGCGGGCGACCTGAATCCGCTGGCCGATCTGATCCACACCGACAACCCGCTGATTGCGCGTTTTCTCACCGACCGCCTGGCACTGGCCTATGCCACCGATAACCTCGAACACGCGTTGCGGCTGCGCGCCCAACTGCCGCCCGGCGGCTTCATCGCCACGCGTGACGGCCACCGTGTCAGCCGCGACAGCCTGATCTTCAATGCGCCAGAGAAAGCGCATCAGGGCCTGTTGGCGCGGGCGCGCGAGATTGAACGTTTGAGTGAAGAAGCCGAACTGGCACAGGCCAGCGTCGAGGAAATCAGCGAGGAAGTGACGCAGGCGGAAGCCGCTCAGCAAACCGCGCGTCGTCAGGGCGAGGCGTTACAAACGCAGCTCAGTCAGGCGCAAGCGCAAATCCATCAGTTGCAAGTCAGCCTGGTGCGGGTGCAGGAAGCCGCGCGCCGGGTGGCTGACCGGCGTGAACAGATCGAACGTGAACTGAACGAAATCTACGATCAGCTCGGCGTCGAAGAAGAAAGCTGGAACGACGCCAGTGAAAGGCAGCGCGAGGCGATGCTGGAAATCGACATGGCGCGGGAACGTTTCGAAGAAGCACGGGAACATCGCCGCGAGGTGGATCTGAAGCTGCAGACGCTGCGTGAATTACATCGCCGGGTTGAACGCGAAGCGCAGGAAGCCGCATTTCAGGCGCGTTCATTGGCCAGCCGCCTGCAGGATCTGGCCGGACGCGGCCAACGTGCCGAAGCGGTGCTGGCCGATCTGGCGCGCGACCAGGAACGCCTGCAGGCCGAGCTCGACCAGGCGCAGGAAACCCCGGCGCTGGCTGCGCTGGATGCCGCGCTGGCAAAGCGTCAACTTGCCGAAGCCGAGCTCACTGCCGTGCGCGAAGCCCTGGAAGGCGCCAACGCCGCGCTGCGCGATCTCGATACAGCACGTCTGACCTGCGAACGCGCGTTGGAGCCGTTGAAGGAACGCGCCGTCAGCTTTGAACTGAAACTGCAGGAAGCCCAGCTGAATGAAGTGCGTTATGCAGAGGAACTGGAAAGTGTTGACGAACCTGAGCTGGAAACGCGCGCGCAGACCGCCGGCATCTCAGGCCGCAGCGAAGCCTGGCTGAAGAGCGAACTCAACCGGCTGGATGCCGACATCACTGGACTCGGCCCGGTCAACATGGCAGCGCTCGATGAACTGAAAGCGGCGCAGGAACGCAAACAATATCTCGACGACCAGTCGCTCGATCTGGAGACCGCCGCCGCGACGCTGGAAGAAGCCATCCGCCGCATCGACGCGGAAACCCGCACCCGATTGAAAGACACCTATGACAAAGTCAGCCGCGAGTTCAGGATTCTGTTCACTGAATTGTTCGGCGGCGGCGAAGCGCAATTGATCCTGACCGGCGAGGAAATTCTGGATGCCGGCCTCACCGTGCTGGCGCAGCCGCCGGGCAAGAAAAACAGCTCGATCCACCTGCTTTCCGGCGGCGAGAAGGCGTTGACCGCGCTCTCGCTGGTGTTCGCGTTCTTCCGTCTGAATCCGGCGCCGTTCTGCCTGCTCGACGAAGTCGATGCGCCGCTGGATGACAGCAATACCGAGCGTTATTGCGCGCTGGTCAGCAAGATGTCGGCGGAAACCCAGTTTTTGTTCATCACGCACAATCGCATCACCATGGAAATGGCGCACAACCTGGTCGGCGTCACCATGCCGGAGCCGGGTGTCTCGCGGCCGGTGGCGGTGGATGTGGAGGATGCGATACGGATGGCGGTGTAGCCGTCGGGAGTGGGTATTGACGCTTGCCACAATGGCGCTTGCAAGGATGAATCGCTCAGGCTGCTGGTGCTGCGATGGTCTACAGGTGCGCTAATACGCTGCGTGCTTGTTGGCTCACTTCTGAAGCGGTCAGCACGCGTTTTCCACCGCTGGCGGCCAAGGCTTCATCGCCGGCCTGACCATGCAACCAAACACCCAGCACGGCGGCGTGTTTGACTGCCATGCCCTGTGCAATCAATGCAGCGATGATGCCGGTCAGGACATCGCCCATGCCGGGGGCCGCCATTGCCGGATTGCCGCTGCTGTTGCGCCAGATCGGCTGGCCGGGGTGTTGTATCAGCGTGGCATGGCCTTTCAGCACGCTGGTTGCACCGGTCAAAGCGACCAAACGCTGAATTGCGGCGTTTCTATCAGACTGGATTTCGCTGTTGCTCACACCCAGCAGTCGTGCCGCTTCGCCCGGATGGGGGGTCAGCAGCGTGGCGGCGGTTCGTGCCTGCAGCATGGCCAGCAATTCGTGGTCACTGGCAATCAGGTTCAGCGCATCAGCATCCAGCAACAGGGCGTGTTCAACCTGTAAAGCCTGTGCCAGAACGCGTCTCGCAGCGTTGGAATCGCCCATGCCGGGGCCGGCGATCAGACAAGCGGGGTGGGGTAGAGCGGGCAGTGTTTCGGCGGGGACGATCATCAGTTCCGGACAAACCGGATCAACCGCAAGCCGTTCATCGAGTGCGCCGACATAGACGCGGCCGGCGCCGCAATACAGGGCTGCACGCGCTGCCAGCAGGACGGCGCCGGCCATGCCGGGTGCGCCGCCGAGGATGCCGACTGATCCGAAATCGCCCTTGTGACAGTCTGTGGCGCGTGTCGTCAGGTGGGCGGGGAGCGTTTCTCGGCTAATCGTTCGCATTGATGAACCTGGGTTGAGCCTAGGTTGAACCTTGTGCGCCAACCAGGATGCTTGAATCAGCGTTTCTGATCAGGCTCTTCGTTGTTGCCGGAGCGCTTGTAGAGCGCATCCATGTCTTGCCAGAAACCCATGTTCTGTTGGCCGAGCTTCATCCAGAACTCCATCGGATTACCGCCCCAGACGCCTTGCATCTGTTCAGTGAACATGCGTTGTTGTTTGACGAACAGATCGAGACTTTGGTCGAGGAAGGTGGTGAAAGCAGCCTGGGCGGTATCGCCATAGAAACGGATGAAGCGTTCCAGCATGGCTGCGGTGAACAGCGGATTTCCACCGGCTTCCTGCTCCATGATGATCTGCAACAGAATTGAGCGGGTAATGTCTACTTCAGTTTGAGAGTCGACAACCCGGAATGAGACCGCGTTCATCACCAGATCTTTGACTTCGGCGAGTGTGATGTATCGGCTTTCCTCAGTGTCGTAGAGACGCCGATTCGGATATTTTTTAATCAGGCGTTCAGTGGTCATTTTATTCTCCCAAAAAACATCGACGACTCGATTCAATCGAGTCGTCGATGTGAAACATCAGCACATGTGCTGACCACCGTTGGCGGCAATATTGGCGCCGGTGATGAAAGCACCGTCTTCAGAAGCGAGGAAGGTGACCAGCGCAGCAATTTCTTCCGGCTTGCCGAGGCGGCCAACTGGAATCTGCGCGACGATCTGGTTGCGGACATCTTCCGGAATCGCCATCACCATTTCGGTGCCGATGTAGCCCGGCGAAATGGAATTGACGGTGATGCCTTTTTTCGCAGTTTCCTGCGCCAGCGACATGCTGAAACCATGCATGCCGGCCTTGGCGGCGGCGTAGTTGGTCTGGCCAAACTGGCCTTTCTGACCGTTGATGGAAGAGATGTTGATGACGCGACCCCAACCCTTGTTCAGCATGCCGTCGATCACCTGCTTGGTGACGTTGAACACGGAAACCAGGTTGACGTCGAGCACGGCGTTCCACTGATCCGGACCCATTTTGCGGAAGGTGCCGTCCTTGGTGATGCCGGCATTGTTGACCAGCACATCGACGCCGCCGAAATCGGCATTCAGTTTGTCGCCCATCGCCTTGCAGTCATCGAAATTCGACACATCGCATTTGACGATTGCCATATCGAAACCCGCTGCCGCCATTTTGGCTTTCCAATCGTTGGCCTGAGCTTCGTCCATATAAGTGGAAACCACCTTGCAACCGGCTTGCGCCAGCTTGATGCAGATTGCACTACCAATACCGCCCGTGCCGCCAGTGACCAGTGCGACTTTACCGTTCAATCCGTTGCTCATTTTTCAATCCTCAATTGATTACATTCTTTCCACTGCCAGGGCGACGCCCTGACCGCCACCGATACACAGGGTAGCGAGACCTTTGTTGGCGCCGGTGCGCTGCATGCCGTACAGCAGCGTGACCAGAATCCGCGCGCCGGAAGCACCGATCGGGTGGCCGATGGAGATCGCGCCGCCGCTGACGTTGACATTCACCGGGTCGAAGCCGAGTTCCTTGTTGACCGACATGGCTTGTGCGGCGAAGGCTTCGTTGGCTTCGATCATGTCCAGATCCTTGGCCGACCAGCCGGCGCGGTCGAGACACTTGCGCACCGCAGGAATCGGACCCGTACCCATGATTGCAGGATCGACACCGGCGCTACCGAAGCTGACCACGCGCGCCAGCGGCTTCAGGCCCAACTGTTTGGCCATCGCGCCGCTCATCACCACCACGCCGGCGGCACCGTCGTTGATGCCGGATGCATTGCCGGCGGTGACCGTGCCGTCCTTTTTGAAGGCTGCCTTGAGTTTGCCGAGCGATTCGGCAGTCGAGCCGGCACGCGGAAACTCATCCTTGGAGAACACCAGCGGATCGCCCTTGCGCTGCGGGATTTCGACCGGGATGATTTCCGAGTCGAAATGACCGGCATTTTGCGCGGCTTCGGTGCGTTGCTGCGAAGTGGCGGCAAACAGATCCTGATCGGCGCGTGAGAAGGCGTACTTGTCGGCGATGTTCTCTGCCGTAATGCCCATGTGGCAGTTATTGAACGCGCACCACAAGCCATCCTGGATCATCGTATCGACCAGTTCCCAATTACCCATGCGCTTGCCGTCACGCGACTTCGGCAACACATGCGGTGACAGGCTCATATTTTCCTGACCACCCGCGATCAGAATGCCGGAATCGCCACACTGAATGGCTTGCGCGGCCAGATGCACCGCTTTCAGACCACTACCGCAGACCTTGTTGATGGTCAGCGCCGAAACTGTATCCGGCAACCCCCCCGCCAACGCGGCTTGACGCGCAGGATTCTGTCCGACCCCGGCCTGAAGTACCTGGCCGAGGATGACCTCGTCAATCTGGCCGGGTTGCAAATTGGCGCGAGCAAGCAA
>CAMDHJ010000124.1 GCA_945897865.1 Tepidiphilus sp. J10 | reverse complement strand
CTGAATACAACGAGTGATTGATGTAAGCCAGGTTGTAACGCACGACCTTGCCGGTGTGATCTACCCAGATTTCACGACGCAACAGGCCATTGCCACGCTTGCGGGAAATGCTGAAGGTTTCGTCCACGATCTTTGTTTCAGACATGATTCATAATATCATGCCTGATAGTTGAGGATGTCAAATCTGACCTCACACCTCCGTCTACTTCGAGGCGGTTGCCGACTCAGGTCTATGTGAGAAAAGCTGTCACTCAGGCTGGCTTTAGTGCCAGCGTCGGCAATAAGCCCCACACCTGCCGCTCAACTTGGCAAACGCCACTGACCGCAGTGGACGACTTACAGGTAGCCAAGATCGCTTGGCGAATGTCTTGTGTCACGCCAACTCCGGCCATTGAAGGCAGCTGAACGTCGAAAGCCTACTTGTGGTCAGTACGCTGCGGATGATGTGCATGGCATGGCCATCAAGTCGCCGCCATTCCGTCACCACATTGCGGGGCCGGCGCGGTCGATTTGCAGCCGACGATTCCAAAGTCCGACAGGCGGCTAGATTCCCAACGATGAACGTATCGCCGCTTCGGCCTGTTTGGCCAAATCCCGCCTGTGTATGCCGTTGTTTTCCAGCGTCGGCAGAAAGGTCACCTCGACAATCAGCGCGCGCAAACTGGCAATTTGCCAGAGCGATTCCAGCAAGGTCGTGCCGCCGTAGTAAGCCGCTTCCAGACAGGGCGCCCCCTCAGGATGGCGATAGCGGATGGACGCAGGAACCACCTGGCAACCGACCGCGACTGCGGGTTGGAATAACGAAGGAAAGAACGGCAGCACGTTCTGTCCGTCCGACGTGGTGCCTTCGGGAAAGAAGGCCAGAATTTCACCAGCACGCAATTCCGCCGCCATTTCCTGATTCACCCGAACCGCATCGGATTTCTTTTCCCGCGTGATGAACAAGGTGCCGGTCGCCTTCGCCAGGACGCCCACCAGCGGCCAATCGCGAACTTCCGCCTTGGAAATGAAACGGACCGGCAGCAGGCTGTAGAGGACGTGGATATCCATCCAGGAAACATGATTGGCCACCAGAACTGCCCCGCTGGCAGGCAGCGTGCCGTTGACGCGTACATCGACCCGCAGAATACGCATCAGCTTGCCGGCCCAGCTAATCATGTAGCGGTTGCGGGCAGCCAGATCCATGCGTGGGTAGAAAACCAAGGCGGTGCTGACGCCACTCAACACCAGGCCGAAGACACGCAGGAGCTTGATAACGGGACGGATCACGACCTTCACCCAGTGTTGCGCATACCTGCCGCGATGGCGTTGATCGAGCGCAACAACGGCTCCAGCCAACGACTGTCTGCCGCCTCATCCTGACGCAGCTTGCGCAGCAATACGACCTGGATGTGATTCAGCGGGTCGAGGTAGGGATTGCGCTGATTCAACGAAATGGCCAGTTCCGGCGATTCTTCCAGCATGGTCTGGACATCGGCCACATTGAGAATCTGTCGGATGCTGCGCTGATATTCCTCGCGGATGGTTTCATACACCTGCTTGCCGCTGGCCGTATCCAGGCACAGGCCGGCGTACTCGCTGACGATGTTCATGTCCGTCTTGGTCAACGCCATTTGCGCATTCGACAGCAGCGCGCGGAAGAACGGCCAATCACGATACATCTGCTGCAATTTGGCCAGTCGTGACAGGTCGTTGCCGCGCCAGCTTTCCAACGCCGCACCAATACCGTACCAGGCCGGCAAAGCATGGCGCGACTGGCCCCAGGCAAACACCCAGCCGATGGCGCGCACCGAGTCCTTCGAGCGGTCGCCCTGCTTGCGGTGGGATGGACGCGAGCCGATATTCATCAGACCGATTTCGCGTACCGGCGTGGCTTCGTAGAAGTAATCCAGGAAACCCGGGGTGTGTTCGGTCAGTCTGCGGTAATGCCGTTCACCAGCGCGCGCAATCTCATCCATGATGCCGAGATAATCCTTGCGGTCCGGCTGCACGTTGCCAATCAGATGGCTGCTGGCGCGCAGCAGACCGCTGACACCAAGCGTCAATTCATACACCGCCGTTTCCATGTTGTTGTATTTGTAGAACAACACTTCACCCTGTTCGGTCAGCTTCAGCTGGCCGCGCACCGTGCCGGCGGGCTGCGCCAGAATCGCCTCGTAAGTCGGGCCGCCACCACGGCCAAGCGTGCCGCCGCGACCATGGAACATGCGGCAGGGTATGCCGGCTGTCTGCGACACCGCGACGATGCGTTTCTGCGCGTCATACAGACTCCAGGCTGAAGCCAGAATGCCTCCGTCCTTGCACGAGTCGGAATAGCCGAGCATGACTTCCTGGCCCTGGCCTTCGGCATCAAGCATTTGGCGATATACCGGGAGTTGATAAAGCTGCGTCAGCACCGATTCGACACGTTGCAGATCGTCGATGGTCTCGAACAACGGCGACACGCCAAGATGGCAATACCATTTCCCGGCCAGTCGGCCCGCCAGCCCGGCTTGTGAAGCGAGCAGCATGACTTCCATCACATGCGAAGCTGAATGGGTCATCGAAATGACGTATTTTCCGAAACAGGCTGCGCCGTAAGTTCGCCGCGCATGCGCGATGAGCTGGAACAGACGCAAGGTTTCCTGCGTTTCCGGGGGCAGGCTGGCGGGATCAAACAGCAATGCGTTCGGATTCGTGATTGCGTCGCTCAACAATTCCAGCCGCGCATCCTCGTCCAGCGCCAGATAGTCAACATCCAGCGCCGCACGCAACACATCCGCCACCGCCTGGCTATGCCGCTTCGATTCCTGCCGCACATCGAGCTGAAGCAGGTGGAAACCAAAGGTCTCGACCAACCGGATCAGATCCAGCACTTCCCGATCGGCGACTTCGCTGTCGCCATGGCTGATCAGGGAATCGCGGATCAGGTGCAGGTCTTTCAGGAACGCGCTATCGCTGGTGTAACCCGGCTGCTCGGAATTGAAGTCGTCTTCACGTTGCGCAATCTCGAAATTGCGGCGGATACGCAGCCACATGATTTCCAGCTTGCGTCGATACGGCTCCTGCTGATAGCGCTTTTCATCGGCGCCCAACATGACTCCGGCCTGTGCCACTTCCTGTTCCAGATCAGCCATAAAGGCATCCGAGGGACGACAGAGCCGGATCGAATGCGAAAGTTGATCGCTCAACGACTCAAGCCGACGCAGGTATTCGGCGTAGGCGGTCTGCGCCTGCATCCGCCAGGCCATCGCAGTGACCTGGGTAGTGACCAGCGGATGCCCATCGCGATCGCCGCCGATCCAGGAACCGAAACGCAGGAAACTGGGGGAACCGATCTCACGCCACGCCTGTGCACCGTAAATATCCGTAAGTGCACGGTTGAAATTGCGATAAACCTGGGTCACCGCCTGGAACAGGGACAACGGGAAATAAGACAGGCCGGTACGAATCTCGTCGCTGACATCCAGCTTTCCGGCGCGCACCTCATCGGTGTTCCAGAAGATATGGATCTGATTCGACAATTGCCGCAGCGCCTCATGCCGATACATGCCGCGCACACGCGGATCATCCAGCGCCTCGATGGACAGGAATATGTTGCGCAACGCGCCCTTGATGGTGCGCCGTTTGGCCTCGGAAGGATGCGCAGTAATCACCGGCAGGTAGCACAACTGACCAAACAACTGCTTCAGATCCGCAGCCGCCACGCCCTGATCATGCAGCGCGTGCAACGTGTCATGGAAAGAACCCGGCCACATCTTGTCGCCTTGACAGACCGCGAGTCGGCGGTGATTCAACGCCACCACTTCCTCGACGATATTGATCAGACTGAAATAGAGGTTGAAGGCTCGAATGATCTGGTTGAGCGCTTCCGGCTCCTGCTGATCGATCAGCGCGATCAACTGCCTGCGTCGGCTTTGTGACTCTCGTGCGCGCAATGCAATGAAACCCAGCCTCAAATCCGCAATAGCTTGATAAACCGGTGGCGCCAATTGGCGCTTCAGGACTCGGCTGAGAAGGAGGTTGAGCAGACGCTCACGCACTCGGCGCTCTTTCAGAAGATCAGGTGGAGGTTGCGATGGTCCCGACATGTTGCTTTCCCGTGTGGCATGAACGGGAACAGATAGTGCCATCCCTTGCCGCCGCTGACGAACCCTGTGATGAAATTGGTTCGCCTGGCGTTGGCGTCATACGCTGTCGCCAAACGCTATCGTCTGCGTTGTCAATGCAACCTGAACTGCCCGACCAGAGACTTCAGTTCGCGCGCCAACTCGACCAACTCATCGCCAACACCGCGCGTGACTGACGCATCCTTGGCCGTTCGCTCGGCAATTTGGCCGATCTTGGCAACCCGTTGATCGACGTTATCAGTCAAGCTCACCTGGCTGCGCACCGATTGTTCCATCTCGGCATTCAACGTCCGGATATCCGACACGCGCACCACGATCTGATCCAGCCCGCCCACCGCGTTGCCCAAAGCCTGACTATGCTGCGAAGCGGTTTCGCGCGCCGCCTGCATGACTTGAACGGCACGCTTGGCTTCCTGCCGCAATTGCATGACGATTTCTTCGATGCTGCGGGTTGAATCATGTGACATGTTGGCCAACTTGCGAACTTCATCCGCCACCACCGCGAAGCCTCGTCCCATCTCGCCCGCCCTCGCGGCTTCAATGGCCGCATTCAACGCCAACAGATTGGTTTGTTCCGCGATGCCTTTAATCACATCAAGCACTTCACTGACATTCTGGCTGCGTTGGTCCAGCGCTTCGATGACTTCGGCCGCCTGCTGAATTTCCCTGACCAGGGAAAGAATGCCTTCGATCGCCGCACGCGTCGTTTGAGTCGTCTTACTGGCTTCACCGTCGGCATAAACCGAAGCTTCGACGGTGCGGGCAGCGCTATCACCGGCTTCCGATGCGATGAGTTTCAAATCACCGATCGAATGCATCATGGATTCCGCCTCGTTCAATTGCTGACCGGCAGCTTCTGCGGTCTGGCTTGATGCCGATGCGATCCTGTCTGCGGCAGCAGATAAACGCGCCGATGTTGCCGTAACCAGACCCAGGCTGGAACCGAATTTATCAAGCATGCCGTTGATCGCCTGAGCCAGCGAAGCAACCTCGTCCTTACTGCTCACTTGAATGCGCTGGGTCAAATCAGAGTTTTGCTCGATCGCCTGCATCGAAGCCTGCATTCTTGACAACGGAATGATGACAATACCCCGCAGCAAGCCGATGACCAATGCGATGCCCAAAATCGACAGCAGCAGATTCAGTCCGGCAACCGTCATCAAATTGCCGCGAAACTCGCCATCCAGCTGTTTCAAGGACAATGTCATGCGAACCGCGCCCAGTACGGTTCCCTGCGGAACCTGGTGACAAGTCAGACAGTTGGTTCCCATGTAATTGGCAACCGCCGGCAAGGGGGTCAGGATGGTAACGAAGCGCCCATCGGCATCTTCACCGAACTGATTGATTGCCTCCCCTTGCAATGCACGCTGATCCAGCTCATCACGCGGCTTGCTCGGATTGGTCGTCACGCCATCAAGGACGTTGGGTGCGTGAACGATGCGAACTTCACTTACACCTGGGGTCGAGAGAACTTTCTTGCGCAATGACTCATGCTGATCCATGGTGCCTGTCAGCATCATCGTATTGATGCCATCAAAGTACGACTGCGACATGACTTTGACTTTATCGAGCGCAATATCCTTGGCCAGTTGCCGCTCATTCTTCGCGGTCAACCAGGTTGATGTCGCCAGAACAGCAACAAATATCAACGTAATGGCCAGGATGATTTTGGACTGCACTGAACTCGTTGCGATATCGGGCATGGCAGTAACCTTCTATTTGGATCTGGCAGAGACACGGCACAACGACCGTGGACTTGGTCTTATATCGTCCTGATTCTCATATTTCTTTAACTCTTGCACCTGTTCAACAGGTTCTAGCCTGGGCCAGCATATTGCGTCGATTGATATCATCTCAATTGCACACCGGCTTGATGTCCCCGCGTGCTGGTTTGAACATTCGCGAAATCAATGCGGAAGGAATGTCGACCGACCAGTATTGTGACTTTTGAATAGGCCCGATTAGTCCGAGATTGCCAGTCGGGCCGTAAGGCGTGCAGGGTACTCCAGATGGTTTGATGGACTCTGACCGGATCGACAGGAACGCGCCATGAAGCGTAAGCAAGAATTACCGACAGACGCAAAACCACACCTAACTGATGCAATCTGGGATGTCTTGCATCGCCTGTTCTCGCGTTACCACGCCGGTTTCGTCTTCAACCAATCGAAGGGTTGGCGCCCATATCTATTGGCGATTCTGTTTTCCCTCGTTGCGTTGTACGCGCGCATGCTCATCGCACCGGTCGAGGCCGGCCTGCAATTCATAACGTTCTTTCCGGCCGTCGCGCTCACCGCCGTGTTCTTCGGCGCTGGGCCGGCGCTGTTCACCACGCTGATCTGCGCGGGCCTGGCCGGATATTTCTACTTTCCGCCATTTCAAACGTTTTCGTTCGACCTGCAGCCGCAAACCGTGCTGTCCATCCTGGTGTTCTGTGTCGATGGGCTGATCGTCAGTGCGTCCATCGGCGCCATGCATCGTTATTACGCGAACTACCGGAACACGATAAACCGGCTGGTATATACGCTGGAGCAGAGCAAGCAGCAGGAGGCCGAACTGAAATATCATAAATTCGCGCTGGATCAACATGCGATCGTGGCGTTCACCGATGCGCACGGCACGATCACCTACGTCAACGACAAGTTTTGTGCGATCAGCCAGTATTCCCGCGAGGAACTGATTGGACAGAATCACCGGATACTCAATTCCGGTACGCATCCGCAGGCATTTTTTGGTGACCTGTATCGCAGCATTAGCGCCGGCAAGGTCTGGCAGGGCGACATCTGCAACCGCGCCAAGGATGGCACTCTTTACTGGGTGGCCACCACCATCGTTCCGTTTCTCGACGCCGTCGGGAAACCCGTGCGCTACGTTGCCATTCGTGCCGACATCACCGAGCGCAAGCGGCAGGCCGCTGAATTGCAGGAGCGCGATTTGCGTTACCACGCCGTGGTGGAAACTTCGCGTGACGGTTTCTGGCTGGTCAACCGTGCCGAGCGCCTGATCGGTGTCAATGAAGCCTACAGCCGCATGTCCGGCTATAGCGAGGCGGAATTGCTGGCCTTGCACGTATCCGACCTGGAAGCCATTGAAAAGCCGGAAGAGACAGCGATACACATCGCCAATATTTTTCGTGACGGCTTCGACCGCTTCGAAACCCAGCACAAGCGCAAGGATGGCAGCTTGTGGCCGGTGGAAATTACGGTCAGTCTGATCCCTTCGCTGGGCGACATGTTCATCTTCATTCGAGACCTGACCGAGATCAAAGCCCTGGAAGCCGAGCGCGTCAAATCTGAGGAGACGATACGCACGCTGGCGTTCCACGACCCGCTGACGCAACTGCCCAACCGACGTTTGTTGACGGACCGTCTGAAGCAGGAACTGGCGAAGGGACGCCGCAATCGGCGCTTCGGCGCGCTGCTGTTCATCGACATGGACAATTTCAAGCAACTGAACGACAGCCTGGGCCACGAAATGGGCGACAAATTGCTGATTCAGGTGGCGCAACGGCTGTCCGAATGCATCCGCGATGCTGATACCGCTGCCCGCCTGGGCGGCGATGAGTTTGTGATCATGCTAGGCGAACTGGATCAGACGGCGGCCGCTGCGGAACGCCATGCCCGAGTGGTCGGCGAGAAGATTCTTGAAACGCTGAACCAGCCATATCAACTGGACGAATCGCTTACCTATCACAGCACGCCCAGCATCGGCGCGACGCTGTTTCTGGACGATAGCGAAACTGTCGATGCCATCTTCCGACGGGCAGACTCCGCGATGTATCAGGTCAAGGAATCCGGCCGCAATGCATTGCGTTTCTTCGACAGTGGCCAGGCTGAGTAACTGCGTAGGTTGGGCTGACGTCAGGAAGCCCAACAGACTTGGGCGGTCGCTCATGTTGGGCTTCCTGACGTCAGCCCAACCTACCTGCCACTCGCGTTTCTGGAATGCCACCCGGCTCGGCATCCCGTCCAATAAAAAGACAGCCTCTCAGACCGGAACGAAACGCAACGCCACGCCGTTGTTGCACCAACGCTGACCGGTCGGTGGCGGGCCGTCGTCGAACACATGGCCTTGGTGACCGCCGCAGCGGATGCAGTGGTATTCAGTGCGCGGCAGGATCAGTTTGAAATCCTTGCTGGTGCCGAGATGGCCGGGGATGTAGGTGATGAAGCTGGGCCAACCGGTGCCGCTGTCGAATTTCATGCGCGACGTGAACAGCGGCAAGCCGCAGCCGGCGCAGGCGAACACGCCCGCGCGTTGTTCCTTGTCGAGCGGGCTACTGTGCGACGGTTCGGTGCCCTCTTCGCGCAATACCTCGAACTGTTCCGGGCTGAGGCTGGCTCGCCATTCCGCTTCGGTTTTGCGCAGAGGTCCGAGCGAGAGCGTCACATCCGCGTCGGGTGCCAGCAACGTCTGCCAGTCTTGCCTGATTGTGTCGATATTCGCGTCGCTGGTCGCCACGACGACCGGGCGGGTGGTTCGATCACAGCCGCTCAGCGCGAGCGGCGTGATCAACGCCGCCTGAATGAAAGTGCGTCGATTCATGAATGGGCCTCGCTGATGGAGAGGATTGTCTGACCCGATCTGACCGGCGCGGGACAACATAATTCCTGCTGCAAGGGTGATTGGGCCTCCAGGTCGGGCAATCCGCGCCGGGAACCGGAAGAACCCGACTCGATTCAAGTACTACCGCTATCGCTGCGGCCGCGATCAGCGGCCGGAAGAATTGTGGGGAAAAGCGGCACTTTCAAGATATACCTGACATCAACAGATGACCATGTGTAGCGCCGATTGAGGCCCGGTTTATCCACGATTGTCAGTCGGACTGTAGGGTGCGCCATGCGCACCATGCCGCGTGAAAAGGTGCGCACAGCGCACCCTACGGATTCATGGATAAACTTGGCCGGATCAATAACAGGGCGTTGAAAAATACTCCGTCACCCCGGCGCAGTCCGGAGTCCAGTGCAACAAAATTAATAAAATCAACAACTTATGGACGCCGGCATACGCCGAGGTGACGGTTAATCAAAATTTTCGCGTTTTTCGACACACTGTTAAGGTAGCGCCATTGCTTGCCAACCCATTTGTTTACAGGATGAAACCTGGATGAAAACCTTTGCCACTTTCCCCCTCCTCGCTCTGCTCGTCCTCCTCGCCACGCCGCTCCAGGCGCAGCAATCCTTTGTCAGCATCGGCACCGGCGGCGTCACCGGGGTGTATTACGCCGCCGGCGGCGCGATCTGCCGGCTGATCAACAAGGATCGCGCCAAGCACGGTCTGCGCTGCTCGGTGGAAAGCACCGGCGGTTCGGTCTACAACCTGAACACTTTGCGCCGCGGCGAGCTGGATTTCGGCGTTGCCCAGTCCGATTGGCAATACCACGCCGGGAAAGGCAGCAGCTCGTTCCAGCCGGCCGGCGCCGACAAGACCTTGCGCGCGGTGTTTTCGCTGCATCCGGAACCGTTCACCGTGCTGGCCCGCAAGGAGGCCGCCATCCAGAACTTCACCGATTTGAAGGGCAAGCGTTTCAACGTCGGAAACCCCGGTTCCGGCCACCGCGCCTCGTTGCAGGAATTGCTCGACGCGATGGGCTGGAAGCTGTCCGACTTCAGCCTGGCCTCGGAATTGAAGGCGGATGAACATGGCGCCGCGCTGTGCGACAACAAGATCGACGGCTTCTTCTATAGCGTTGGCCATCCTTCCGCCAACATCCAGGATCCCACCACCACCTGCGGCGCAAAAATGGTGCCGCTGACCGGGCGTGTGATCGACAAGCTGGTTGCGGACCATCCCTACTACGCCCGCGCCTCGATTCCCGCCGGCCTGTACGCCAACAACCCGCAAGCCACCGCCACCTATGGCGTGCTGGCCACCGTGGTGACTTCCAGCAAGGTGCCGGATGCCACGGTCTACGCCCTGGTGAAGGCGGTGTTCGACAACTTTGAAGCGTTCAAACGTTTGCATCCGGCCTTCGCCCAGCTGAAGCCACAGGACATGATCAAGGATGGCCTGTCGGCGCCGTTGCATGACGGCGCACGCAAGTATTACCGCGAGAAGGGCTGGCTGCGTTGAGGTTTGCCGATAGCGACGCGCTAACCAAGGCCGTCGCCGAAGCCGACACCGGCGGCCGCCGACCAGTGGGACTGGCGGCGGGTTTGCTGGCGGCGGTCGCCATCGCCTGGTCTCTGTTTCAACTCTGGATCGCCTCGCCGCTGCCGTTTTCGCTCGGCGTGTTCGTGCTCAACGACAGCGAATCGCGCGCCATCCATCTGGCTTTCGCGGTGTTCCTCGGCTTTGCCGCCTACCCGGCGCTGAAGTCCTCACCGCGCGAGTGCATCCCGCTACTGGACTGGCTTCTGGGCCTGGCTGGCGCCTTCTGCGCCGGTTACCTGTTCCTGTTCTACGACCAGTTGGCCAGCCGCCCCGGCCTGCCTTCCACGCTCGATCTGGCGGTGGCGCTCGCCGGTCTGGCGCTGTTGCTGGAAGCCGCACGGCGAGCGTTGGGCCTGCCGCTGGTGATCCTCGCGCTGCTGGTGCTGGGCTATATCTTCCTCGGTCCGTATATGCCGGATTTGATCGCACATCGCGGGGCCTCGCTGGCCAAGGGCATGAGCCATCTGTGGCTGTCCACCGAAGGTGTGTTCGGCATCGCCCTGGGGGTGTCGGCCGGCTTCATCTTTCTGTTCGTGTTGTTCGGCGCCCTGCTGGAAACCGCCGGCGCCGGAAATTACTTCATCCAGTCGGCACTGTCGCTGCTCGGCCATCTGCGCGGCGGCCCGGCCAAGGCGGCGGTGGTGGCGTCGGCGGCGACCGGCATGATCTCCGGCTCGTCGATTGCCAATGTGGTAACCACCGGCACCTTTACCATTCCGCTGATGAAACGCGTCGGCTACCGCCCCGACCAGGCGGCGGCAGTGGAAGTGGCGGCCTCAGTGGACGGCCAGTTGATGCCGCCGGTGATGGGCGCGGCGGCGTTCCTGATGGTGGAATACGTCGGCATTCCCTACACCGAAGTGCTCAAACACGCGCTGTTGCCGGCGCTGCTGTCGTACCTCGCGCTGTTCTACATCGTGCATCTGGAAGCAATGAAAGCTGGACTCAGCGGCATCCCCCGGCGCCAGCCGCTGGCCTGGCAACGCAGTCTAATCAACGCCACGCTGACCGTCTCCGGCGTCATCCTGTTCGCCGCCCTGGTCTATTACGGCTTCGGCTGGATCAAGCAGGTGGCCGGCGACGCCTCGCTGGTCATCGTCGCCGCGCTGATGTTCGTCACCTATATCGGGCTGATCGCCTACGCCGCCCGCTTCCCGGTCCTGCATCTGGAAGACCCGAACGTGGCAATGGAATACCTGCCGGAAATCGGCCCAACGCTGAAATCCGGCCCGCACTTCCTGTTGCCAGTGGCGGCGCTGATCTGGAACTTGCTGGTGGAACAACTCTCGCCGGCGCTGTCGGCGTTCTGGGCGACCGTGTTCCTGATCTTCATCCTGCTCACCCAGCGGCCGTTGTTCGCGTTCTTTCGCCGCAGTCGGGCCGTAGGGTGCGCCATGCGCACCATTCCACGTTCAATGGTGCGCATGGCGCACCCTACGACTGCACAGTTCAGCTTGCCCGAATCGATAGGAAGTGAAGCGCTACGTGGCGTGCATGACCTGGTTGTCAATGCCGATTCAAAATTGACACACTTTCCCACCATATTGCCGATTTAAAACTGATACACCCCCATTGCCTGAAGTGATGCGTGGAGTGTTCGTCCCGAAGTGGAGGCCGAAGGCCGAAACGTAGGGACG
>CAMDHJ010000123.1 GCA_945897865.1 Tepidiphilus sp. J10 | reverse complement strand
ATATCTGTCATGGTTGGAGTCCTCACGGCATCGCCGCCGTATGCATGGGTATCAGGTCAATCAGGTGGCTTGTTGAGTCAAAACACGTATCAAACGCGGAAGTGCTGAATCTGGCTTTCCAGGTTCTTCGCCAGATTTTCCAGGTTGCCCGCGTGGCTGGCGATTTCAGAAATCGAGTCCACGTTGCGTTCGGCCATCTGCGCGATGTGCTCGACATGTTGCGCAATCTGCGTGCTGGCCTTGCGCTGTTCCTGCAAGGTTGAATTGATTTCGTTGATTTCGGCCACCACCTTCTCTGTGTTGGTGCCGACATCCGCCATGGCATGGTAGGCATGCTCGGCTTGGTCGACGCCTTTGGCGACCAGGGCCAGACTCTCTTCCATGCTGCGCACCGCCTCGGCCGCGCGTATGTTGATGGCATCCACCATGCCGGAAATTTCGCGGGTCGATGTCGTGGTGCGTTCCGCCAGCTTTCTGACCTCGTCTGCCACCACCGCGAAGCCGCGCCCCTGTTCACCGGCGCGCGCCGCTTCAATCGCCGCATTGAGCGCAAGCAGGTTGGTCTGGTCGGCGATGTCGCGGATCGTGTCGACGATGGCGGTGATCTGTTTCGATTCCTCACCCAGCGCGCTGATCACCCGGCTGGCCTGATGCACCGACTCGGCGACCAGTCCGATTTCCTCGGTGACTGCATGCACTTCCTGTCCGCTTTCCTGCGCGGTCGAGCCAGCTTCGCCAGCATGCAGACTGACGTTGTGGGAGAAGTCGGCCATCTGGGCGATGCTGGCATTCATTTCTTCGGTTGAGGCGGACATCGAAGCGGCGGCGTCGCTTTGCTTGCGCGAACTATTGACCACCTGTGTGGCCTCCTGGTTGAGTCGCTGGCTCGATTGCAGAACTGAATTGGCGCTGTTGCGGATTGCGCGCACGGTGTCCTGCAAGCTGCTGCGCATCTGGGACATGGCCCCCATCAGGCTTTCTGCGGCCGGGGCGCAATCGATGGAAGAAGTCAGATCGCCATCGGCAATTCGTTTTGCGGCTTTGGCGGCAACTTCCGGCTCGCAGCCGAGCAGCTGCATGATGCGTCGACTTCCCAGAATCAAAACAGCCATGACCGCAAGGAACAGTGCGATATGGCTTGCGGTAAGGAAAACGCGGCCATCATGTTCGGTCTCGCCAAGCTGGAGCTTGAGCTGGGCATTGGTTTTTTCCAGCTGGCTGAACAGATTGTCGAAACTGCCGGTCAGCGCTTTGCCCTGATCATCGAAACCCGTGTTGGGCTCCTTCATGACCGTGTTGCCGGCTTCCTGGCCCTGCTCTATGTAGGTGTTGGCCATGCGGATGCCGGTAGCGTGGAAATTGTCCAGATTGGTGCGGATGGTTGCGACCAGACTGGACTGGTCGGGCAGCGATTTGCTGATGGCGTCGAGTTGCTGATTGGCCAGGCCGAAATGCACGGTGGATTCCTTCAGCGATTCCGGGTCGCCGACTGCCGATGCATCGGTGGCGAACTGCTGCACCTGGGCGACGTGATAACGGAAGATCAGCGCGGCTTCATAGGGTTCGTCGTTCAGTTCGCGTTGTTCAATACCGCTGCCAATGCGATTCAGCAGAAAAATGCTTTCCGCCAGCAACACCAGCATCAGCGCGCCGATGATGATCAAAACAAGAGTAATTTGGCGCTTCAAGCTCATGCTGTATCTCCCGGAAGAATTTCGATTGAATTTCTTTTCAATTCCGTTTATCGGCCCGCTTTCACCAACATTGAATAATTGTTGATTGCCGCAGTGCAGAATCGTGTTAACGGGGCTGGCGACAAGGTATTGCTGCAGTGCAAAATGCCAAATGGCCTGAAGTGGCCTAATTTTGCGTCTTCCTTGGGGGAGGAAAGTGTTCGAAACTTTGTCTGTCCATTATCTATTTTCCGTCTGAGGAGACGTCTGCCATGAGCACCAGCATCGAATCTGTCCTGCAAGAAAACCGCGTCTTCAATCCTTCCCCGGAGTTCATGGCCCAGGCCAACGTCTCAGGCATGGATGCTTACAAAGCCCTCTGCGCCGAAGCCGAAGCCGATTACGAAGGCTACTGGGGCCGTCTGGCGCGTGAACATATCGTCTGGAAACAACCGTTTTCTACCGTGCTTGATGAGTCCGGCGCACCTTTCTACAAATGGTTTCCGGATGGCAAGCTGAACGTTTCGTACAACTGCCTGGACAAGAACGTTGAAGCCGGCCTGGGCGATAAGGTTGCGATCATTTTCGAAGCCGACAAGGGCGAAGTCACCAAGGTCACTTACAGCGAACTGCTGTCGAAAGTCGCCAAATTCGCCAATGCGCTGAAGAATCTCGGCGTCAAGAAGGGTGACCGTGTCGTCATTTATCTGCCGATGTCGGTTGAAGGCGTAGTTGCCATGCAGGCCTGTGCGCGTATCGGCGCGACCCATTCGGTCGTGTTCGGCGGCTTCTCCGCGCAATCTCTGCGCGACCGGATTGAAGACGCCGGCGCGGTGCTGATCATTACCGCCGATGAGCAATGTCGCGGTGGCAAGAACATTCCGTTGAAACCGGCGGTGGACGAAGCGCTGACGCTGGGCGGCACCGATTCAATCCGTAACGTCATCGTCTACAAGCGCACTGGTGGGCCGGCCGTGATGGTGGAAGGCCGCGATCTCTGGTGGGACGATGTGGTGGCCGGTCAATCCGATGTCTGCGAACCGGAATGGGTCGAAGCCGAGCATCCGCTGTTCCTGCTCTATACCTCCGGCTCGACCGGCAAGCCGAAGGGCGTGCAGCACTCCACCGGCGGTTACCTGCTGCATGCCGTCCTGACCATGAAGTGGACCTTCGACCTGAAGCCCGACGATGTGTTCTGGTGTACCGCCGACATCGGCTGGGTCACTGGCCATACCTACATCACCTACGGTCCGCTGGCCTGCGGCGGCACTGAAATCGTGTTCGAGGGTGTGCCCACCTTCCCGGACGCCGGCCGCTTCTGGCGCATGATTCAGGACCACAAGGTCAATATCTTCTACACCGCGCCGACCGCGATCCGCTCGCTGATCAAGGCCGCCGACGGCAATCCGGATGTCGCGCATCCGAAGAATTTCGACCTGACCAGCCTGCGTGTGCTGGGTTCCGTCGGCGAGCCGATCAACCCGGAAGCCTGGATGTGGTACCACGAACACATTGGCGGCGGCCGTTGCCCGGTGATGGACACCTTCTGGCAGACCGAAACCGGTGGTCATGTCATCACCCCGCTGCCGGGCGTCACGCCGCTGGTGCCGGGTTCCTGCACGCTGCCGTTCCCCGGCATCATGGTTTCGGTTGTCGACGAGGCCGGACATGACGTGGAATGGGGCAAAGGCGGTTTCCTGGTCATCAAGCGCCCATGGCCGTCGATGATCCGCACCATCTGGAATGACCCGGAACGCTTCAAGAAGAGCTATTTCCCGGAAGACCTGGGCGGCAAGCTCTACCTCGCCGGCGACGGCGCGGTGCGCGACGCGACTACCGGTTACTTCACCATCATGGGTCGCATCGACGACGTGCTGAACGTTTCCGGCCACCGCATGGGCACCATGGAAATCGAATCCGCGCTGGTGTCGCATCCGTTGGTTGCGGAAGCCGCTGTGGTTGGCAAGCCGCACGACATCAAGGGCGAAGCCATCGTCGCCTACGTCGTACTGAAACGCGCTCGCCCGGTCGGCGACGAGGCCAAGCAGATCGTCAACGAGCTGCGCAACCACGTCGGCCACGAGATTGGACCGATCGCCAAGCCGGATGAAATCCGCTTCGGTGACAACCTGCCGAAAACCCGCTCCGGCAAGATCATGCGCCGCCTGCTGCGCACCCTGGCCAAGGGCGAGGAAATCACCTCCGACGTCTCTACCCTGGAGAATCCGCACATCCTGGAGCAGTTGAAGGAAGTGGTGAAGTAAGCCGTTCCAACCTGGAAAAAGAGCGGCCACGGCCGCTCTTTTTGTTTCCCGTTCTTGCCATGCAGTCTTCGGCAAGAGGCTTGTCTTGCCGGGCATTTCTGCAGCTGTTTAGCGGCCCAATTCCTTGAGGTAGTCGCTACGGGCGCTGACCGCCGTATCAGAGAAATCGGAGAACAGACCATCCAAACCCAGGCGGAAGAACTGCAAGTACTCCTGCTTGGGGTCGCCTTGATAATCGAATGCCAGCCTCTTGGCTTCATTGCGGAAGGTCCAGGTATGCACCATCAATCCCAATTTATGGGCATCCGAGATAAGGCTGGTGGCGGGTTGTGAAACCGTGTCGGCGTAGTTCACCGCACCATCGCCATTGAGATCCTGCATCAAGCCGGCAGCATCGTATTGGCCTTTGACCGGGACGATGTAGGGTTTCCACGGGCCGACGCCGTCTGCGTATTTCTTGATTTCAGCCAGCCCTGCCGGGGTCACCATCGAATCGAAATTCTCGGTCTTGCCGGCTCGGGTCCAGTCATAGGGCCGGTCAAACGGTGCGGCAAAAGTCACCTTGCCGGTTTTGAAGTCGTAGTCGTTGCCATCCACCAATTGCACCAGGCGAACCTGGGTCAGCGGCCGCAGATATTGCAGATTTGAGACTTCGAAGGACTGGATGATCACTGGCGAGTCCTTCTTGGTGTAGCCATATTCGCTGAGCATGGTGAGCAGGCGGTCTTCCAGTTTGAGACCCGCATCCACGTGATAAGTGGGGTGCTTGGTTTCCGGATAAACGCCGATCACACGCCCCACTTTGGCGCCTTCGCTCTTGGCCAGATCCAGCACTTCCCGGAACGTGGGAATCTGGTAGAGGCCGTTATAAGCTTGGCTGCGATCGCTCAGGGGCTGTTTGGCGCGCAGGGTTTTTATTTCCGCCAGTGTGAAGTCGGTGGCGAACCAGCCGGTCTCATCTACACCATCGACCTTGCGAGTGGTTTGCAGTGCGGCGAATTCAGGATGCTCGGCCACATCGGTGGTGGCAGTGATATTGGGCTCGTGGCGGGCGATCAATTCGCCATCCTTGGTGGCGACCAGGTCGGGTTCAATGAAATCAGCGCCGTTCTGAATTGCCAGGCGATAGCCTTCCAGGGTGTGGTCGGGCAAATAGCCGGCAGAGCCACGATGGCCGATCACCAGGGGTTGTTTGCCGTCCAGGGTGGCGAAATCATCGGGATTGTCCTGACAACCGGCCAGCAAGGCGCAGCTGACGCCAATCAGCGCCAGAGCCAGTTTGTGGAAGGGAAATGCGGCGATATTTTTCATGGGGGAATCCAAAGCAAGTGGGAACCCCATCAAGGTATGGCGCTTGTGTGTATCCCTTGCGTTGATTCTGTGACGATCTTGTTGCACAGCAACGACCAGTCCGCGGGCTGCATTTTCTTGTCTCCGCGCAATCCGCAGAACCTCATAAATTCGCGATCGGGTTGATACTGAAATCAGCCAAAGAGCAAGGGATCAGGGATTTGGAATCAAGGTTGAACGATCAGGGCTGCGCACTGGGTTCCGCATGTTCGGCAGTCGATTTGGACTGGACATCGCGTTGTGGCGTCTTTTTGTGGTCAGTCGTTTTCTGCCGTGCCATCGTCGGTGCCTGTATTGCGCTTTGAAGCGCTTCGCGAATCTGTTGCAAATCTCTTGTGCGCAGCCCTTCAACCAGCGCCCGCGACGCGTTGCGGCGGACTTCGGCGTAGTTGCGCAAGGATCGCAGCGCGGCGGCGGAGGGCGCTGCCGCATCGAGATGAAGCTTGCTCAATTGTTCAAAACTTTGCGCATACGGGCTGCTGACTTCACTTTCGATGCGTCCGGCGAGTTCGTCGAAGCTCGCTTGCTTTCGCTGCGCATGGTCGAGGATGGCGCCCCAGCGTGCGCTAATGCGGGCGTCCTCATAAATAAACTCGTTGATTTCACTCCGCGCCAGAACCTCCTGGCTCCAGCGATATTTGGGCGCGGGAATATTGCCGATCAGCAAGGCCGCACTGGTCGCCAATATGCCGGCAGCGAGCCAGCGTCCGCGTCCGCCGCGCTGCGTCGGGTCGAGCGGCCGCGCCAGTGCCATGCCGGCCAGAATGCCGCCGCACAGGCCGCCGATGTGGGCGGCGTTGTCGATGCCGGTGATTTGCAGTCCGAGCACGATGGTGACGATGGAAAACCCCACCGCGCCCCAGAACAGCCATTTGAATTCAGACCTGTTGAGGTGGTCGCGTTCGCGCCAGAGGAACACCATCAGCGCGCCATAGACGCCGAAGATCGCACCCGACGCGCCGCCGGATACGGCGCGGTCACCCTGCGCGATGAGCGATAGCAGATTTCCGGCCAGTCCGCTGCAGATGTAGATCAGCACAAACCGCGCCGGTCCGTACATCCGTTCCACCAGACGGCCGCCGTCCCATAGCGAGAGCATGTTGATAGCCAGATGGAAAAGGCCGAAATGGAGGAACAGCGCGCTGCCCAATCGCCACCATTCGCCATCTTTGGTAGCCGGGCCGAAATTGGCGCCCCAGTCCAATTGCACGTTGTTGTTGCTGTGCCAAAGGCCGGCGCCAAAACCAAGCATGACTGCGAAAACGCAGGCGTTGACAGCAATCAACCACAGCGTCACAGGAATTCGGGGGACGCGGTTCTGGAGTTGATCGATCAGCGGTTCTGGAGGCAGGGACACGGCGGTGGGTTGGATGTGAGGTGGTAATGGTGGCGGCAAGAATACCTCTGGATGTGCGACGGTAATACGCGTGTTATTTGCAAGCTCAATTGTCCAAGTTGCACAGACAGTGGAAGATACCGACCGTCTCGGTATCCCAACAAAATAAGTGAACCTCGACAGTCCCCTCAAATTTCTCGTTGACCCGCCGGATTCAAGTCTGCTTTACAGCGGCTTTTATGATCCGAAACTAGTCCTGCTGTCGATTCTGATCGCGATATTTGCATCCCACGCGGCGCTTTCTGTGATCGATATGGTGCGTCAGGCGCGCAATCGCTGGCAGCGGTTGTTGTGGTTGCTGGTCGGTTCGCTGGTCATGGGCGGCGGCACCTGGGCGATGCATTTCATCGGCATGCTGGCCCTGCAACTGCCCTGCCGGATCAGCTACGACACTGGTATCACGCTACTTTCGATCCTGCCCGGGATCTTCGCCAGCGGGGTCGCTTTGCATCTGATCAGCCGCGCCAGCTTTACCTTCAGCCGCATGTTTATCAGCAGCTTGTTACTTGGTCTGGGCATCGGCGTCATGCATTACACCGGCATGGCGGCATTGGGTCTGGAAGGCCTGGTGCGTTATGACCCGGTGCTTTTCGGTCTTTCGCTCCTGGTCGCGGTGGGGCTGGCCTGGCTGGCTTTGACGCTCAACTTCCAGCTGCGCGCTCGCGCGGGTTTGTCGCGCCAGTTGTTGCGTTTACTCAGCGCCGGAGTGCTCGGTGGCGCGGTTTCCGGCATGCATTACACGGCGATGGCGGCCGCCTATTTTCTCAGCGACAGCAATCCCGGCCTGCCGGATTCGTCGCTCAATCCGGGTTTGCTGGCGTTGATGGTCAGCGCCATGACTTTTTTTCTGATTGCCTTGGTGCTGGTTGCAACCGTCACTCAACGGCATCTGGCCTTGGTGCGTCAATTGCGCCAGAGCGAGCAAAAACTTCGCCGCATGCTTGAAACCACGCAGGAAGGTTTCTGGATGGCGGACAGCACATATCGCACACTCGAGGTGAATTCGGCGCTGTGCGCGATGCTGGCACATCCGCGCGGCGAAATAATCGACCACAGTCTGGTCGACTATCTGGCGGAATCCGATCGTCCAGCTTTTCTCGCTGCAGTCGCAAAGCGTGCCGATTCGGCGACCAGCCGCTTTGAAATCGGATTGTTGCGTCCTGATGGGAATACGCTGGCGTGCGAGTTCAGTGTCTCGGCGATGCTTGATGAAGATGGCAATGTCACCGGTCTGGTTGCTTTGATTACTGACATCACACAACGCAAGTTGGCGGAAGAGCAGATCCGCAATTTGGCCTTCTTCGACGTGCTGACGCAATTGCCGAATCGGCGTTTGCTGCTAGATCGCCTTGGCCATGCCCTGGCCAGTAGTCAGCGCAGTGGTCTTTACGGTGCAATCCTGTTTCTCGATCTGGATAACTTCAAGAGTATCAACGATACCCAGGGACATGATGTCGGCGACCAGTTGCTGAGCGAGGTCGCCAAGCGATTGCAAGCCTGCGTGCGCGAAGACGATAGCGTGGCGCGTCTCGGTGGCGATGAGTTCGTCGTGTTGCTGGAAGGCCTGCACCGCGAGCCGGCAATCGCCGCTGCAAAAGCGGAAATGGTGGCCGAGAAGGTGCGCGATGCGATCAATCAACCGATCCGCATTCTGGAACGAGAATTCCACAGCACGCCGAGTATCGGCATCAGCCTGTTCTTCGGCCATCAAATCAGTATCGACGAACTCCTGAAACGAGCCGACGTCGCCATGTATCAAGCCAAGGATGCCGGGCGCAACGCGATTCGTTTTTTTGACCCGGCGATGCAAGCCGGCCTGGATGCGCGTACCGCCTTGCTGGCCGATCTGCGCCACGCGCTGCCGCAACGGCAGTTTCACCTCGATTACCAGGCGCAGGTCGATCTGCACGGCCGTGTGTTCGGCGCCGAAGTACTGCTTCGCTGGCGGCATCCGCAGCGCGGACTGATCTCGCCGGCCGAGTTCATACCGCTGGCGGAGGATAGCAACCTTATTCTCAGTATCGGCAACTGGGTTTTGCAAACTGCCTGCATGCAGATCATGGTCTGGCAGGACAATCCGGCCGCGCGTCACTTGCGGCTAGCTGTTAATGTCAGCGCGCGCCAGTTCAGACAGCAGGATTTTGTTGAGCAGACGAAAACGCTCTTGCATGCGAGCGGGATCAATCCGGCTCAATTGAAACTGGAACTCACCGAGAGTCTGGTGCTCGACAACGTCGCCGACAGCATCGCCAAGATGCAGGCATTGAAGCAGTTGGGTGTCGGTTTCTCGATGGACGATTTCGGTACCGGCCATTCTTCGTTGTCCTACCTCAAGCAACTGCCGCTGGACCAACTCAAGATCGACCAGTCTTTCGTGCGCGATATCGCCACCGATCCAAACGACGCCGCCATCGTACAAACCATCATCGTGATGGCCAACAGCCTGGGCCTTGATGTCATCGCCGAAGGTGTGGAAACCCAGGCGCAACTTGAATTCCTGCGTGACCGCGGCTGTCCCGCTTTCCAGGGCTATCTGTTCAGCCGGCCGGTGGCGCTGGCGGAGTTCGAGTCTTTGCTGTTACGTTCACCTGAAATTGCGGCAGCCTAAAATCACGTCTGCTTGTATTCAAAACTCTCAACTCGAACCCTGACTCTGACAATGACTGATACCTCCCACACCACTTTCGTCATTCAACAACTGATGGACAGCAGCGGCGTCCGCTTCGGCACCAGCGGCGCGCGCGGTCTGGTGGCGGATATGAGCGCTGAAATCTGTTACGCCTACACGGCGGCATTTCTGCAGATCATCGCCGCGCCACCGGGTAGCCGTATCGCCCTCGGCATCGATTTGCGGCCGAGCAGTCCGGACATCGCCCGCGCTTGTGCGGCGGCGATTCAACAGGCCGGCCTGGTGGCGGACTACTGCGGCGTGCTGCCGACGCCGGCGCTGGCGTTCTATGCACAGGAAAACGGCATCGCCGCGATCATGGTCACCGGCAGCCATATTCCGTTCGATCGCAATGGCATCAAGTTCTATCGCGCTGAAGGCGAAATCACCAAAGCGGACGAAGCCGGCATCTCGGCGGCCAGCGTGACGATGCCGCCGGAAATGCAACTGCAACCTTTGCCGGCTTTGAATGCGCAAGCCAGCCAGCTTTACCTGGATCGCTACCTGAACTTTTTCCCGCGCAACGCGCTGGCCGGCATGCGGCTGGGTTTCTACGAACATTCCAGCGTCGCGCGCGACATGTTTCATGAACTCCTGCAAGGACTTGGTGCCGAGGTCATCTCGCTTGGCCGCACCGACCAGTTCGTGCCGATCGACACTGAAGCGGTCGCCGAAGCAGATATTCAGCAAGCCCGCCGCTGGGCAGTCGAACACGGTTTCGACGCCATTTTCTCCACCGACGGCGACGCCGACCGGCCCTTGCTTGGCGACGAACACGGCAACTATCTGCGCGGTGACGTGGTCGGCATCCTGTGCGCCCAGACCCTCGGCGCAGAAGCCGTCGCGACGCCGGTGAGCAGTAATACCGCGCTGGAAAAATGTGGCGCCTTCGCGCATCTGGCGCGCACCCGCATCGGCTCGCCCTACGTCATCGAAGGCATGGAAAAACTGATCCAAAGCGGTGCGCGGCATGTCGTTGGCTTCGAAGCCAACGGCGGTTTCCTGGTCGGTTCAACGCTGGAGAAAAACGGCCACAGCCTGCAAGCGTTACCGACCCGCGATGCGGTGCTGCCGATCATCGCGTTGCTGGTAATGGCGCGCGAACGCGGCGTGCCGGTCTCGCAACTGCCCGCCAGCCTGCCGCCGCGCTACACCGCCAGCGACCGCATCCAGAACTTCGCCACCGAGAAAAGCCGTGATTTACTGCAAAAACTGGCGGGTTCGGGGGTTGAGTCCAATCCGGCGCTGCGTGAATTCCTCGCGCCGCTGTCCGTCGAACCCGCCCACATTGATCAGACCGACGGCCTGCGCATCACGCTGACCAACGACGAAATCATTCACCTGCGCCCCTCCGGCAACGCCCCCGAACTGCGCTGCTATGCCGAAGCCGCCAGCCAGATACGAGCGGGTGAACTGGCCGCTGCCGGTTTGCGACGGGTGCAGGATTAGTTGCAGCAATTCGGCGAGGTTGCAGAGGGCGCCGTGTCGGAACCTCTGGATAAACCGATCGTTGGTCAGCACGGATATGAACAGCCATAATTACATCATTCTGTACATTTGGATGCCGCAATGAAACAAGCCACCTTCACCGAAGTACGCAATCACGCCAAGGCGTATTTCGACATCGTCGAAGCGGGCGAAGCCGTGCGTGTTCTACGCAATGGCAAGCCCATTGCCGACATCGTTCCGATCGTGGCCGACCTGCCTTCCTGGAAGCGCCGCAAGGCACAACCCTTGGTGCTGGATGGTGTTTCGGTCAGCCGCATGATTCTGGAAGAACGCGAGGCCGGTTTGTAACCAGGGTTGCTTGATGCGCGTCTTTTTCGATACCTCGGCCTTCGTCAAACGCTATGTCAGCGAGCCCGGCACCGATGCCGTTCTGGATTGGTGTGATCAGGCGACTGAAATCGGGTTGTCCGGCATCGCGCTGCCCGAGATCATCTCGGCATTCTGTCGCCTGCGCCGCGAGGACAAGATCACCGACACGCAATATCGGCAATTGAAGACCTTGTTGCTGGCTGACATCGAGGATGCCGCCATCTGCGATCTGAGCCCGGTGGTATTGGGGCAGGCGGTAGCGAGTCTTGAAAACAACGTGCTGCGCGGTATGGATGCCATCCACATCGGCAGCGCCGTGGCCCTGAAAGCCGACGTTTTTGTCTCGGCCGACAAACGCCAAAGGGAAGCGGTCGCCCGCGCTGGGTTACGGGTTGAATCAGTGTGACTGGTCAAAACGCCGATCCGCTGTTCGAGAAGGCTTGCAGCCACATCCGGCTGCATTGCTGAGGAAAAAATTCTCCACCGTAACCATTTTATTTTGCGGGCTCCAGTAGCCGATATCGCTGCCTAATTACATCCGGTCTGGGTATGTGGCTATCAAGTTAAATGGCGACAGACACCCGCATTCATATTTCCGCAACAAAAAATAGCCTCGTCGTTGCTATTGAAATACCGCTGTTGCGTCCCTACCATTAGCACTCGTTGGAGAAGAGTGCTAATCGCCCTCTCCCGATAGAACCCTTCTGTTTAAACACGAACCACCGTAGGAGTTGAACAATGAAAATTCGTCCGTTGCACGATCG
>CAMDHJ010000122.1 GCA_945897865.1 Tepidiphilus sp. J10 | reverse complement strand
GCGGCGGGGCGGTGAGGCTTGGTCATGCCAGGAACGGATAGCGCTTCCAGTGCCAGGCGGCCGGGACGCGCTACCAGGTTGGCATTCAACAGCGCGGCCAGGCGCGCGGCTTCGCTGATCTTCAGGGGGCTGGGGGTGAGGGTCATTTCGAGACCCCTTGTTGCGCCAGGTGGGCGCGGTACACGTCGAAGCCGTGCCGGTTGCCGGCGAAATAGGCGTCGAAGCTGGCACTGCCTTCCTGATACGGGCAATGGATACGCACGCCGCGCAGCTTGAACTTGAGCACATCCAGCAGGCCAGCGCGATATTCGGCGCTGCGTTTGGTACCGACGGCCAGAGCGGCGGCGGTGATGCTCTCGGGAGTGTAGGCGGCGCGGTAAACCATGCCGGTGACGTGCTGAAATTGACGCGGAATTGCGGCCGTGCCGGAAAGGTCGGGGATATTGCGCAGGGTTTCGGCAGAAAAGCCGGGGAGTGAAACGCGGGTGTCAGCCATGATGGCCTCCTATCTGTTGCGGTTTGAATTTCCGCTCCCCGTCGCCAATCGGGGGCGGAACCGGACGGGGTTGGCGAACCGGCTCCAAGAACCCGGCAGACCCGAAGGTCTCCCCGCCCGGCCCGCCGAAACTGATAGGCTGGCCGTGCGCTGCGCGTAAAAAAAGCCGCTGAGGCGGCTTGTGCGCCTTGGAGTGAATCGAGTCGCCAAACTCGGTCGCGGGATTGACCGCGACGGGGTGAAGATTGCGCCGGGTGGTTTCAGCTTGTCAAGCGGTTAAATCAGCGCGTGGCGCTGTTGCTCACGTTAGCAACTTTGCCGGCCTGCAAGACAACAAGAATTCCAGTAAATCCAAGCGTTTCGGGCTGATTGCCGTGTCGTGAAAGTGCTAACGGTTATCACACGGTCGAAGGTTTTCTTCTTGCACCACTGTCATGTGGCCCCGCATTCTGCGGTGTCTGGGGTAAACCGTTGGATTGCAAATAGCTCTCCTGCACCCCTGCGGCGGCGATGGCTGCGTTTTATTGGCGGCATGCTTATCGCGGCATACCCAAAACGAACAACCCCGCTTAAACCGCCTCAAATCGCGCCGGGGTTGTTTCGCCCCCGTTTCCGCCTGGTCGATCAGTTCAGCAGATCGGGTAACCCGTACCGCTCCAGCAATTGGTTTTCTTCTGTGCTGAGCCGGCGCTTGACGCGCCATTGATGGCCGCACGCGGTGCATTGCCGCTCTGGGCCTGCCAGGTCAATGCAGCAACCGCCCAAGACGATCTGCCCCGCTCTGCCATCTGTTGAGCTTCCGTGTCTGGCATGCCATACAGAATATCGACGCCGGTTTTCTGGCGGCAGGCGGGGCAGATGTACTTGGGCGGGGTCATTTCTGTTTTGCCTGCCAATACCGATGCACAGATGACCGGCTGGGCGCCCTCCTCGGTCCAAAACGTTCGCGTGCTGCATCGGCAACCTCCTGAAACGTCATCCGGGTCAGAGCATCATTCACGAACCCCTGAATTTCAGGGTCAATCATGATCTTTGGCGGTTTGCCGCGAATATGCAGCCCCTTCCATTCGGCAAGACTTGAGATGGCACGGCGGGTTTTCTTGCGGTTCATGATTTACCTTTCGGTTGTTGGCGCTGGGGTGTCCCTGGTTGTGGGTGGGCTTCCTTGTGCGCAAGCCATTTTTCCAGGGCAACGATGAAATCACTGACACCACGCGAATCCAGGAAACGTGGCGAATCCACCTTGGCCACCCTACGGCAGAAAGAGATCAGACCGGGGTCATTCAGACTGGCGAAGCCGAGTTTCTTGACCAAGCCCTCGACCTTGCGCCATTGGGCCGGCGTGGGGTGTCCGGGTCCACTTCCCCCTTTTGCGCGCGGCGCGGGGGGCGCGGTAAAGCCCAGATCACGCAATTTTTCCACCAGGTAGGCGAGCTGCGCATCGCTGCATTCAGTGCAACTGCGGCGGCCGGTGTTTTTCTCCAGCCAGCCACGATAAGTGTCATCGTCCCAGCGCATGAAGCGCTGGCCAGTCTTGATGAGTTTGATGAGGTTGGCGTGGTTCATTAAACGGGCCTTACCTTTTGCAGCAACGTGTGATTGATCATCCCGTATTCGTAAAGGCAGCTCTCAAGAACCTCGCACAGAAGGCGGAAATGCCCAGGCTGTTTGGCCAGCTTGCGGCAATAGGTGCTTTCTTTAGCGCCGCTGACCTGCCAAGCGGCCATGATGAGATCCACGTCAGCGTCGGTGATGCCCTCAATCTTCACGCGCCCAGCCTCAATTCGGGAGGATAGCTGTGAGTGCCTGCCACCCTTCAGGCTCTTGTAAATCTCGCCGTTATCCATGAAGGCCAAGCCAAACAGTCGTTTATCGGTGAAGTGCCGCAACTGATTGAATATGATCGCTCCCTGTTCGTTCTTGCTATCGCCAAATCCCTGGGCATCGTCGAAAATGAAAAGTCCCCCTCGGTTAGCTGTTGCACCCTTCAGCTTCCATTCCAGGACGTGCTCAGGATCGGTGATGTTCCAGTTTTCGGCCGGGTCCAGGCCCTGGGCAGCAAGCAGCATGGAAGCCATAACCGGTTTCAATTTCAACATCGACGGTGTCATGTCGATACGCCAGATCGGGCAGTCGAAGCCCTCCGCCTTGCGTGCGCGGGCGATAAATTCTTCGACGCCTGAGGTCTTGCCACACCCTGACGGAATCTCGATTACAACGGGCTTGATTTGTTTGCGCGCCTTGCCGAGGGCATCAATCACAGAAGTGACGATACTGGTTTCAACCGTGCCTGGGCGGATGAACGGCGCACTTGCCCGTTCCTTGTCCATGCGCTCAAACAGGGCCTCAATAGAATTTTCCAGATTGGTTGAGTAGCTGGCCTGTTCGTCCACATAACGGGGAAAATCACGCCCCCAACCTGAATCGCTCGCCCATTTGATAATGCAGTCCTCCGTGACGGCATCGTAGTACCGGCCAGGCTTGCCAATCTCTATAGCCACCCGCTTGATGGTCATACCCATGGCCACTTCATCGGCCAAGCGGTTCTTCAGTCGTTCCCAGCGCTCCAGGTCCGGCTTTTCCTTGTTATGGGTTAGGTGGTGACCATACAACGCGTCATCTACTACTGCCAGATTCACACTTTTTTCAGCTATCATTTCATGCCCTTTCTCGTGGGTGTCGGGTGTCGGCCCGTTGCTTCATAGTCTCCGGCCTGCCTACGGTTGCACCCGTAGGTGGGCCGGCAGATTCTTTTCCCGCTGGCGCTGCCTGAGTGCCTCGATTTCCTCATCTGACATTTCCTCCGCATCTGGTACCGCTTTCTGCTTCAGTTGAACGACTTTCGCGCCGCGATAAACCTGGCCTGTTTCGCTATCTTGGTAAGCGCCTGGCTCGGTGGGATGCGGTTTAATCGTGTCGGCTTCTGGTTCCGGCCGCGCGGGTGATGGCTTCTTCGTTACGGTGGCTCGAGGGTCGAAGTAGGTGATCAACGGCATTGCTTCTACTTGTACGAGTGCGGGTCTGTTCGGTGTGTCTCCGCCCCCCTTCAGGGCGTTGATATCCGCCTGGCGCGGCTTCAAGAATGCGGCCTGGGCACGCATATGCGCCTCGACTTTCCCGCCGCCTACATCGTTGAAATCCACCTTGCCTTGGCGTTCGGCGTCACACAGGTGTTTATCGCCGTCATAGACGGAAACCGGAGTGTTCGGGTTGCCTGGGTCATAGTAGACATGCAGCTTCCTGGCGCGGAAACACTTTGGCAGCTCCGCAAGTGCGTCAGACCAGTAGCGCAGGGTTCCAAAACCTTCTACCTTAAAGCTCAATTCGCCGGTTTTCTGGTCAGGTTTCACAATAGCCACCCCCATCAAGCCAAGCCTCAAAACGGCAGGGTCTACGGGGTTCATGCGGTGGGCTTCAGATAGCCTGTTGTATAGAGCAAAGGGAGATTCGCCGGACATACCGTCGCCCCGGTGCGAGCGGTTGGCAAAATTCCATGCGGCCTCTTTCAAGGCGTCTGCATACTCCTCGACAGGTACGGCTTTGCTAGGGTCGAAGTTATCCGGCTTTTCAACCGGATTCCGCCCGCAATAGGCCCCTTCAAACTGAGGAAGTTTGTCGCAATGGTTGGCCATGAAGTTCCACCAGGATTCGATGGGCTTGTCGCGGCCCCTGCCGGGTTTAGACCACTTCACTTTCGTGCCAATTCGAGTCAATAAGCCGATAGGTTCATCGGGTTTGATCGTGAAGCGGTATCGGTTTTTCTGCTGTCCAGTAAAGCGCTTGTTGGCGAAGCTGCGGCCATTATCGAGCTTGGCATTTTCTGGGCGTGTGCCGGTTAGAGCTAGGGCGTTGCAGAACGCGGAAATGATCAACTCGGAATCCTCGTTCTTGTAAATTCCAAGCGCGAGTGGCATACGTGTTCGCACCTCCCGCCAGGCTACAACTACAGGTCGCCCAATCGAGCCGTCCGGCCAGATACACCAGACATCCGCGCGCCTCCCGTCAGACTCCCAAAATTCATGTAGGCGAAGCGATGAGTACTCCTTTTCCACCGTGGGGAAGCTGCGCTCAAGAGCCTTTTTTCCGCCCTGGCGATAGGTCCAATAGTGCGGTTTTTCCGCATTGAGCCGGTTCATGACGGTCTTGTCGCTGGGGATATCCCATCCCCGCTCACTGGCCATCTTGCGGATACGCGGGAGAATCGCGGTCAACGGCGGCTGTGACTGGACGAAGAAATCCTTGATGATCGCCTCGTAAGCTTCGGGTGAAAATTCCGACTTCCCGCGCCCGCCGTGGTAGCGTGGGCACAAATACGCCTCCCAGTATTGCCGGTCATGTCCATCTACAGCAGCGCGGTAGCGACAAAGTGCCGGCTTGCTTACCTTGTGGCTCTGCTGGATGGATTTCTCCGCCGCACCAACTGATAGGCCAGTCTTACGCAGTTCATTGAACGCGTCCACGGCAGCAGCAGCGGACACCGCCATCCGTTTCAGATTGGGCGGTTTCTTGTCGTAGGCGTCCATTAAGGTGCGGTATTCCTCATGCTGAACGATGGCCGGTAAAGTTTTCTGCTCTGGTACTGGCGGCCTGATTTCTTTTCTGTAGATAGCTTGCGCAGCAGGCGAGAGAGAGGCCACCGGGATCATCCAGCCGGGACCGCCGTTCATGGTCGTCTTGTACGCGTCAGGGTACTTTCCAGCCTGGCAGCGACGGATGATGTTGCTTCGCTTTATTCCCTCCAGGTCTGCTGCCTTGATGGCGGTAACCGCCTCCGGTGCGCATAACCTTTTGTCATGCGAAGGTTGTGCACAATCCCCGCTTACATTTTGCTGAATCGCTTGATTGGCGCTGGTTTCGATGGGGTTGTGCGCGTTTTTTTCTTGCGCGTCTGAATTGCACAACCTTTCTGGCGAAAGGTTATGCGCATCGGAAGCAGAATGCATAACCTTTTCTGAGCTGTTATTCACCGATCACCCCGTCCTTGATGCCCAGTAAAACGGCGATCTTGTGACTGTGCCCGTAGCTGCAAGGTCCGGGCTTCCGCAAGACATCAATCACTTGGGTGTACTTGAATCCGTTCCGTTCGGCCCAGTCCTTGACCGTGATGCCTTTGCGGTAGAAATCATCCTTCACCTGTTCACGCGTTTTCAGTTGGACCGACATGTTTTTCCCCTTTAGGATGGAAGTGAGTGTTTATTCTTGGAAGTATTAAAGTCTATGTCAATCCATAATGATCAAAATAATTCCCAAATCTTCACCAGTGGCAAAAGTCTTGCAGTGGGTGAAAGGATTAAGGAGGAAAGGCAGATTCTTGGGCTGTCTCAGGATGCTTTTTCTAAGGCAGTTGGCGTTCACCGAAGAAGCCAAGGGCATTACGAGTCAGGCGTGAGTGTTCCTGATGCCGTGTATCTGCAAAATGCTCATAAAGCCGGGGTTGATGTGGTCTACGTACTTACCGGAGAACGCACTGCCTATTGGCATCAAGCCCTGATCCATGTTGTCGATATCGTCCTGGACGAGCTTGATTTGACCCGTAGAGAAGCGGAATTCAGAGAGCTATGGAAGCGGGGCTATGAATCGCACCTGGCGCGCATGCGCGGCGGTGATGACAAAGCAGGAAACGAAGCCGATCAAGCTCTGCTTAACTTCCTCAGACAAAGCCCAATGCTCTTGGATACGGGCTTGTTATCTGACATCATCGAACGGATTGAGTTTGTGTCAGAGTCCCGATCCATTGCTCTTTTACCCCAGGCCAAGGCTTCGGCAATTGCTCGCCTTCTTATTGAAGCCAAGGTTCTGGGTGTGCCGCCTGATTTGCGCACAGTGAGAGCTGCAATCGAAACCTGACCGCACGCTTCATGCTGTTTCCGCCCTGCTGTCGATGGCCCTACGGAAAATAGGTTTGAGACAGTTAAAGTAGATTCTAGTTGTCTCATACCTATTTTCTTTGACCTTGTTTTTTGACAATCTGTCTCAAACCTACCGAAAAGCCAAACTTCCCGAAATACGCCGGTTAACGCCGCTTTTTCCCGGTTAGATTGGCACCCCTCTTTGTCTCAAACCAATCTTCCCCCCTCACTTCAATTTCAATCCCCCTCTTTCAACCCAATCACTGAAAAGTAAGCTAGGAGATTTGATGTCCGCCAAGCACTCCCCATTATTGATTCTCGGCTCTGGTCCCGCCGGTTACACCGCAGCTGTTTATGCCGCGCGTGCCAATCTGAAACCCGTTTTGATTACCGGTTTGCAACAGGGTGGTCAATTGATGACCACAACGGAAGTTGATAACTGGCCAGCCGATGTCAACGGCGTCATGGGTCCGGAACTCATGACACGCTTTCAAGCGCACGCCGAACGATTCAATACCGAAATTATTTTCGACACGATCAGCTCGGTCGATCTGACTCAGCGCCCGCTAACATTGACTGGCGATGCCGGTGTCTACACCTGTGATGCATTGATCATCGCAACCGGTGCTTCAGCCATGTATCTCGGTTTACCTTCTGAGCAAGCTTTCATGGGCAAAGGCGTTTCCGGTTGCGCCACCTGCGACGGTTTTTTCTATAAGGGCCAGGATGTTGCCGTCATTGGCGGCGGTAATACTGCGGTAGAAGAAGCGCTTTATCTCTCCAATATCGCCAAGCATGTCACGCTGGTGCATCGGCGCGATACCTTCAAGGCCGAGAAAATCATGGTTGATAAACTCATGGAGAAGGTCAAAGAAGGCAAGATCACACTTGAATTGAACAGCACACTGGATGAAGTGCTCGGGGATAAATCCGGCGTCACCGGGCTTAGGCTGAAAAATATTCAAACTAATGCAACCAAAGACATTCAACTCATGGGTGTGTTTATTGCAATCGGCCACAAACCGAATACCGAAATGTTCAAAGGCCAGCTTGAAATGAATGCGCACGGCTATCTGGTAACGCATGGCGGCCAAACCGGCAATGCCACACAAACCAGCGTAACTGGCGTATTTGCAGCTGGCGATGTGCAGGATCATATCTACCGCCAAGCCATTACCAGCGCTGGAACCGGATGTATGGCTGCACTTGATGCGGAACGTTATCTCGATAATCTAGGTTAATTTGGCTCCGTAACCTTATGAAAAAAGGCGGGAAATCAGGCCGTGAACATTTGCCTGAAACACCCGCCCCCAGTCCGGCAGACAAGGAACTGTTCCGCTCTGCTCTGACTGATGTCATTCCGATCACACCACATGGCTGCGTCGTGCCGATTCCGAATCGGCCACCGCCTATTCCATTAAGTCGCATGCGTGATGAGCGCCAGGTCATTTACGAATCTATGCATGATCCGATTCGATGGGATGAAGCGACTGAAAACGGAGATGAACTTTCGTTTGTCCGGCCTGGTCTGTCTCGCTTGATATTGAGACGCTTACGGCGCGGCGAATGGGTTTCGCAAGCGGAGCTGGATTTACATGGTTTGACCAGACTGGATGCCAAGATTGAATTGGCCAATTTTCTGTTTGAATGCAAACGCAGAGGAATTCGCTGTATTCGCATCATTCATGGCAAGGGCCTGGGCTCCAGAAATCGTGAACCTGTACTCAAATTGCATGTGCGTCATTGGCTGATGCAACGTGAAGAAATATTGGCATTTGTCCAGGCACGACCCTTGGATGGCGGCGGCGGCGCGGTGATGGTATTGCTCAAATCAAACACGCAGCGTTGATTCAGTTTATTCAATTGCAATTATTTTTTAATAAATCATTGCATTGAACTGACCGAATTCATTATCATCGCGGCGCTCAAGAATTTCGGGCTTACTCATTATTGGAGAATGCATATGTCTTCTTATCAGGAAATTCTTTCCCAAATCGAAGAACTCAAACGCAAGGCTGAAGATGTTCGCCAGCAAGAAATGTCCGGCGCCATTGCCGAAATCAAACGGCTAATGGCCCAATTTGGAATTACCATCGATGATCTGGGTCTCTCTGGTCGCGCTGGTGCTGGCAAAGCAAAAAGCCGCGGTACGGTTGCACCAAAATATCGTGATCCGATCAGCGGAAAAGCCTGGACAGGCCGTGGTCGTCGCCCAGGTTGGGTGGTCGATCTTGAAGCTCAAGGCAAAAGCCTTGAAGAATGTCGAATTGCTTGATTCTTCATTCCAACTAGCTCCCATAAAAAAACCCCGCACTGCGGGGTTTTTTTATAGGACTCGATCGAGCATTTAAATTGCAGACTTTCCAATGAAGCGCCGATTTACTTGCAGTTGCTGAATGCGTGACCGATGATGGCCTCCAGCTGAACTTTGTGCTGGCTAGCAATCCCGGTAGCTGGCGCTGAGGATGCTGGCCGGCCGGCATACAGCAAAGGCAACGAAGTTAATTTGCGCAGATGATGGGCCAAGAATCGCCAAGCCCCCTGATTACGCGGTTCATCCTGTGCCCAGACCATGTCCTGCGCACCTGGATAGCGTTGAATGATTGAATTCAATTCATTATCTGGTACCGGATAGAACTGCTCAACCCGAATCAGCGCGACCTGTTCGAGTCCCTTTTCACGAATAGTGCGAGCCAAATCGTAATAAATCCGGCCACTGCAAAACACCAGACGCTTCACTTTGTCTGGAGAAATATTGTTTGGATCATCCAGGATCGTATTGAATTGACCGCTGGCCAGCTCCGTCAAAGGAGAAGTCGCGTCTGGATGCCGCAACAGGCTTTTCGGGGTAAACAGAATTAATGGTTTGCGATAAGGCCGCACCACTTGTCGGCGCAGCACATGAAACATTTGCGCAGGTGTGCTGGGCTGGATGATCTGGATATTGTCATGCGCAGTCAATTGCAGAAAACGTTCAATTCGACCTGAAGAATGCTCCGGTCCCTGGCCTTCATAGCCATGTGGCAAAAACAGGGTAAGTCCATTCAAACGGCCCCATTTTGTTTCGCCAGACGCAATGAATTGATCAATTACAACTTGCGCGCCATTGACGAAATCACCAAATTGCGCTTCCCAGATCACCAACTGATCCGGCGAGACACCGGCATAACCATATTCAAAACCAAGCACCGCTTCTTCCGAAAGCAATGAGTCGATTACCAGGAAATTGGCTTGCCCAGGAATCAGATGTTGCAGCGGAATAAATACGCCGGCATCCCAGCGTTCGCGATTCTGATCATGCAGCACCGCATGACGGTGAAAAAAGGTGCCGCGACCGGAATCCTGCCCGGTCAGACGAACCGACACGCCATCGCTGAGCAGGCTGGCATAAGCCAGGTTTTCCGCCATGCCCCAATCAAGTGACTGCGCGCCCTCCCCCATCAATTTCCGATCGTCCATGATCTTTTGCACGCGCGGGTGCAGGGTGAAATTGAGCGGCACATCGAGCAGGCGTTTTGACAATGCGTGCAAGCGATTGATTGGGATGGCGGTTTTTACTTCATCGCGCCAATGGGTTGATTGATACGGCCCCCAATCAGCCGCATACAGGCTTTTTGCTCCGCTTTGATGGCTGGCGGGCGCATCCAGGCGCGCCTTGTAGGCCTGGATCATTGAGCTTGATTCTTCCGGCGTCACCACCTCCAACGCGACCAGCCGGTCAGCATAGAGCGCGCGCGTACTGGGTAAAGCGTGGATGCGGCGATACATCAGGGGTTGCGTCGCCATCGGTTCATCCTGCTCGTTATGGCCGAGACGGCGATAACAAATCATGTCGATGGCAATGTCACTCTTCCAGAACATGCGGTATTCCAGCGCAATCCGGGCGGCGTGAATCACCGCTTCCGGATCATCACCGTTAACGTGCAAGACCGGCGCTTCGACCATTTTCATGACGTCGGTGCAATACAGGCTGGAGCGACTGTCGCGCGGGTCCGAGGTGGTGAAGCCGATCTGGTTGTTGATCACGATATGGATCGTGCCGCCGGTCTTGAAACCACGCGTGGCGGCCATGTTCAGCGTTTCCATCACCACGCCCTGACCGGCCAGAGCGGCATCGCCATGGATCAAGATCGGCATCACCTGGCTGCCATCGCGGTCGCCACGGCGTTGTTGCTGCGCACGCACCCAGCCTTCCACCACCGGATTGACGATTTCCAGATGCGACGGGTTGAACGCCAGCGCAACCCGGACCGAACCGCCCGCGGTGACCAGATCGGCGGCAAAACCTTGGTGATACTTCACATCACCGCTCCGACGGTCATCCATGTCTTCATGTTTAGCATGTACGAACAACTCGATGACTGAACGATCGAGCACGTTGTGCAACACATTCAGCCGGCCTCGATGCGCCATGCCAAGACCGATTTCCTGCACGCCAACGCGGGCGGACTGTTCGATCAGGTCATTCAGCAGCGGAATCAGCGACTCCGCCCCCTCCAACGAGAAGCGCTTTTGCCCGACAAAGCGGGTGTGCAAGGTTTTTTCCAGTGTTTCGGCGGCGGTCAACTGGCGTAACAACCAGGTGCGCAAATCGTCATCCATTACCGGTGCGCCAGACTCACCCTCCAATCTTTTTTGCAGCCAGCGCTTTTTCTGCGTATCGCACAAGTGCATGTATTCGGCGGATAGGGTGCCGCAATAGGCCTTCTTGACGCGGGCGATGATGTTGCGCAGGGTGTCGCGCCCATTTTTGCCGGAAGTACCTGCGAGTGAACCGGTTTCGTATTCCTGATTCAGGTCGGCTGGTGTCAGGCCATGGTTGGCGGGATCCAGTTCAGGGATATGCGGCGGTGCCTGTCGATGCAGCGGATCGAGGTCGGCGTTGCGAAAACCGTGGAAGCGATAGGCATTGATCAATTGCAGCACGCCGACCTGGGTGGCTTCGCATTTCAGCAAAGGCAGATCGGAAATCTCCACCGCTTCCTTTTTGGAAAAGCGGGTTCCCGCTGGCGTAGCGGAGGTTTCCACCAAAAGCGCCGGCAGTTCGGCTTGGTGTGCGGACAGGTAAGCGTCCAGATAATCCGCGCTGCCGGAGAAAAACGCCGTAGGCGAAAGAGAGTCGCGCTTCATGGCTGCACCCATTGATCAGGTTTGAGGAACGACGCTGTATGCGCGCCTGGTCGATATCAGGCGCGCCGTCGAAATAATCCGCTATCAGCGCAATGCAATCGGCACAAACTCGCGTCGTTGCAGGCCGGTATAAAGTTGGCGCGGACGTGCAATCTTGTGGCCAGGTGCGGCGACCATTTCGCTCCATTGCGCGATCCAGCCGGCGGTGCGCGCCAGCGCGAAAATGGCAGTGAACATCGAAGTTGGAATGCCGAGCGCACGCAATACGATGCCGGAGTAGAAATCGACGTTGGGATACAGTTTTTTCTCAATGAAATACTCGTCCTCCAGCGCGATCTGCTCCAGCTTGAGGGCGATCTTGAACATCGGGTCGTCATGCAAGCCGAGTTCATCCAGCACTTCATGGCAGGTCTGCCGCATGATCGCCGCGCGCGGGTCCATGTTCTTGTAAACCCGGTGGCCGAAGCCCATGAGACGGAAACCCGAGGTCTTGTCCTTGGCGCGGTTGACGAATTCGCCGATATGCGACACATCGC
>CAMDHJ010000121.1 GCA_945897865.1 Tepidiphilus sp. J10 | reverse complement strand
CTGACACGCGATATTTCCTGCAAATTCAATTTGATACCGTTCAATCCCTTCCCCAATTCAGGTTTCAAGCGTTCTCCGTCTGAACGTGTTCGCAAATTTGCTTCCCAGCTGATTGAAGCCGGCAAGGTTGCCACCACGCGCAAAACGCGGGGTGACGATATCGATGCCGCTTGTGGCCAACTTGCGGGCCAGGTGGAAGACAAATCAAAGCGTGTCATCAAACGCATGGAGTTGGCGGCATGAAGCAAGCTGCATTGTTGCGTTTCAGATTGGGTCTTTCGATCAGTCTGCTCGTGTTGCTGGCGGGGTGCGCAACCTCGCAGCCGTCGGGCGGTGGCGGCAGTATGGAAGCCCGCGCGGCGAGTGAAGATAACCCCAGTGCGCGGCTGCATACCGAACTCGGCGCCAGCTACTTTCAGCGTGGTCAGTACGCGGTGGCATTACAGGAGTTGCGCATCGCGCTCGCCTCGGATGGTCGCTACGCTCCGGCTTACAGCATTCTGGGGCTGGTGCATGCTCAGTTGCGGGAAGACAAGGAGGCGGAAAGCCATTTTCGGCGAGCGATCGAGTTGTCGCCCAATTATTCCGAAGCGCATAACAACTTTGCGTTATTTCTGTGCCAACGTGGCCGAGTGGCGGAGTCTTTGAAGCATTCCGAGTTGGCTTTGACCAATTCCTTGTATTCGACGCCGGAAATGGCCCTCGCCAATGCAGGTAATTGCGCGCTTGAAAAGGGTGACAGGGCGCAGGCTGAGATTTATTTCACGCGCGCGCTGAAACGGGTGCCGAACCAATCCACCGCGCTGCTGGGCATGGCGGAATTGCATTTCCGGCAGGATCGCTGGCTTGCTGCACGCACGCTGTTGCGTCAGTACAGCGCCCAATTCAGCGAACTCGCTGCACTCGGACCGCAAGCACTTTGGTTGGGTGTGCGCGCCGAACGCAAACTTGGCGACCATGAGGCCGAGGCCAACTTTGGCGCCTTGTTGCGGCGTCGTTATCCCGAAGCAATCCAGGCGCAATGGTTGCTCAACGGGCAGTATGATCAAGCCGGGAGCCTGTTATGAGAGAGGTGTTTCAGGCCAATTTCGGCGGCAGTTTGAAAGCCGCTCGTGAAGCCAGAAATCTTACGCAGTCGGATGTCGCCGCCAAGCTCAAGTTGACCGCGCGTCAGATTGAGGCGCTGGAGCAGGAAGATTTCGGCCATTTGCCAAGTGAAGTCTTTGTGCGTGGATTTGTCCGCAACTATGC
The DNA here is from genome assembly GCA_945897865.1 of Tepidiphilus sp. J10. GTDB lineage: Bacteria > Pseudomonadota > Gammaproteobacteria > Burkholderiales > Thiobacillaceae > PFJX01. Next base: position 10,783 of record CAMDHJ010000121.1, on the reverse strand, counting down.
CCGTTTGGTCGGTATTGAACCGGATAGCTTGATCGCGCCGGTCGATGCTCAGGCCGAAGTTTCGGAGACGATTACCGCGCCCAACGCCGGCTTGACTGTCGGGTCCAGTGGTATTCGTATCTGGCTGGTGTATCCGGTCATCGCGTTGACGTTTTTCCTGTTGCTGGTGGTTGCGCTCTATTACTGGTTGCGCCAGGGTGAAGATGCTTTGATCACGACCCCACCAGCGATCGGCCTGAGCGAACCTTCCAGCGTGGTTGCTGGCTTGGATGATCAACCCGGGGGGACTCTTATAGCACCCAGCATCACACCGCTACCTGATGCAAGCGCACCAAACTCGGATGTCAATCAAGTGCCTGGGCAAACGGCTGCGCTGCCTGCACCGGTGCCAATAATGCCGAATGATTCCGCTGCAACAGGTTCGCCGGAAGCCGTCACCAGGACGCCGCCGGTTCAACCCATGGCTCCGGAAGCGATCAGTCCGGCGGTCAACGTTAATGCCGACACCAAAGCGGCTACCCGCAGCATGCGTTTCGAACCGGTCACAGATGCCTGGATTCAGGTTGTCGATGCCAAGGGCGCGCGTTTTTCGAAATTGGTACTTGCCGGTACGGCGGAAGCTTTTTCCGGTATGCCGCCGTTTCGCCTGGTGGTTGGCGAAGCCGCACTGGTCAAGCTGACTTATAACGGTCACAGCATTGATCTGGCCCCTTTCATCGGCCAGAAAGTGGCACGGCTGACCCTTGAATGATCGGAGTTTCCGCATGAGCTTGATTACATCCATCGTTCGTCGTCCCACCCGCCGCGTGCTGGTGGGGCATGTGCCGGTTGGCGGTGGTGCGCCGGTGGTGGTGCAGTCGATGACCAATACCGATACCGCCGATATCGCCGGCACGGTCGCCCAGGTGCATGCACTCTGGCAGGCTGGTTCGGAACTGGTCCGGCTGACTGTCAATACCGAGGAAACCGCGCGCGCGGTGCCGGTGATCCGGGAAAAGCTGGATGCGCTTGGCTGCAATGTGCCGCTGATCGGTGACTTCCATTTCAATGGCCATCGTTTGATCAAGGCGGTGCCGGAATGCGCCGAAGCGCTGGCCAAGCTGCGCATCAATCCGGGCAATGTCGGCCGTGGCGCCAAGAAAGACGAGCAATTCGCGGTTCTGGTCGAAGCTGCCGCTCGATATGGCAAGGCGGTGCGCATCGGCGTCAACTGGGGCAGTCTGGATCAGGAATTGCTGGCCCGGATGATGGACGAGAATGCCAAGCGACCGCAGCCGCACACGCCGGAATATGTTATGCGCAATGCGCTGATCACCTCCGCGCTGGACTCCGCCCGTCGCGCCGAGGAACTCGGTTTGCCAGGCGATCGCATCATCCTGTCCTGCAAGTTGTCGGGCGTGCAGGATCTGGTCAAGGTGTATCTCGATCTCGCCTCACGCAGCGATTACGCACTGCATCTCGGCCTGACCGAAGCAGGCATGGGCAGCAAGGGTATCGTCGCCTCGTCGGCGGCGCTGGCTTTGCTGCTGCAGGAAGGCATCGGCGACACCATCCGTGTTTCGCTGACGCCGCAACCAAGTGAGTCTCGCACCACTGAAGTCCAGGTGGCGCAGGAAATCCTGCAGGTTCTCGGCATTCGTTCGTTTACGCCGCTGGTCACCGCCTGTCCAGGTTGCGGCCGCACCACCAGCACGGTATTCCAGGAGCTGGCGCAGAACATCCAGAACTGGCTGCGCAGCCAGATGCCAATCTGGCGCAAGCAGTATCCCGGTGTCGAGACAATGAACGTCGCGGTGATGGGGTGCGTGGTCAACGGCCCCGGCGAAAGCAAGCATGCCAACATCGGCATCAGCCTGCCCGGTACCGGCGAAACCCCGGTGGCGCCGGTGTATGTCGATGGCCACAAGACGGTGACGCTGAAGGGCGACCGCATCGCCGAAGAGTTCCAGGCCATCGTCGATGATTATGTTCAACGAACCTATGGAGGAAAGGCGTGAAAAGTGAAAAGTGAAAAGTGAAATCTGAAAGGTGAAGCCGCGCGCTTTCACGTTTCACGTTTCACGTTTCACATTTCACCCTTCACCCTTCACCGCAAGATGAGCAACCAATTGCGCGCCGTGCGCGGCATGAATGACCTGCTGCCGGTCGATGCGCCGCTGTGGGCCTATTTCGAGCAGACCATCCGCGATTGGCTGAAAAGCTATGGTTATCGCGAGATGCGTACTCCTATCCTGGAACATACCGGTTTGTTCAAGCGTGCCATTGGTGAAGTGACCGACATCGTCGAGAAGGAGATGTACACCTTCGTCGATGCGCTGAATGGCGAATCCATGACCCTGCGTCCGGAAGGCACCGCCAGCTGCGTACGCGCGGCGATCGAGCACAATTTGCTGTTCGATGGCGGCAAGCGGCTCTGGTACAGCGGCCCGATGTTCCGGCATGAACGGCCACAGAAAGGCCGTTATCGCCAGTTTCATCAGGTCGGCGTTGAAGCGCTCGGTTTCGCTGGCCCGGATCTCGATGTCGAACATCTGCTGATGACCGCCCGGCTATGGAAAAAACTCGGTCTGGCCGACTTCATCCAGTTGGAAATCAACTCGCTTGGCGGTCCCGAGTCCCGCGCCAGCCATCGCCAGAAGCTGGTCGAGTACTTCACCGCGCATGCCGATGAACTCGATGCCGACTCGCAGCGCCGCCTGCAGACCAATCCACTACGTATCCTCGATTCGAAGAATCCGGCCATGCAGGCGTTGGTTGAGGCTGCGCCGAAATTGATGGATGAGCTCGATGAAGCCGCGCTGGGGCATTTTGCTGCCGTCAAAGGAGGCCTTGAAGCCGCCGGGATTGCGTATCGGGTCAATCCGCGACTGGTGCGTGGACTCGACTATTACAACTACACCGTATTTGAATGGGTGACCGACAAGCTCGGCGCCCAGGGCACGGTCTGCGCCGGCGGTCGCTACGATAGTCTGGTCGCGCAGTTGGGTGGCAAACCGGCGTCCGCCTGTGGCTTTGCCATGGGTGTTGAACGGTTGCTGGTGATGCTGACCGAAGCCGGCCTGGCCCCGTCGCCGGATGCGCCTGATATCTATCTGGTCAATGTGGGTGAGGCAGCAGAACGTATTGCCATGCAGACTGCTGAAACACTGCGCGACGCCGGACTCAGCGTGGTGCTGCATGGCGGTGGTGGCAGTTTCAAATCACAAATGAAAAAAGCCGACGCCAGCCAGGCTAGTTACGCAGTCTTGATCGGTGACGACGAGGCTGCGGCGAATCAGGTGACACTGAAGGCGTTGCGCGGCGAATTTGGCAAACAACCTGAACAACAGAGGTTGGCGTTGTCGGAAGTCATCGAATTATTGAAAACGGATCTTTGAAAGGGATAGGCAATGGCGCTCGATCTTGAAGAACAGGAACAGGTAGATGAGGCGAAAGCCTGGTGGAAACAGAATGGCAGCAAGGTTATCTGGGGGGTCACTGTTTTCCTGCTGGTTGTCGCCGGCTGGCGTGCCTGGCAGACCTGGACCCACACTCAGGCGGCGGAAGCTTCCATGCTGTTTGATCAGTCGATTCAGGCGGCCAGCATGAATGATCTGAAAACGGCCAAGGCAGTCACCGCCCAAATCATGGAGAAGCATGCTGGCAGTGCCTATGGCGCTCCTGCCGCCTGGCTTGCCGGGCGGATCAATATGGAGGCTGGCGACAGCAAGAGCGCGCGTGCGCAATACGAATTCGCGCTCGATCATGCGCGTGATGATGGCGTCAAGCAGTTGGCGCGTTTGCGTTTGGCGACACTGTTGTTTGAAGAAAAGGATTTGCCTGGCGCATTGAAATTGCTGGAAGACGCATTCGATCCCGCCTTCCAGGGCCTTGCCGAACAACTCAAGGGCGATGTCCTGGCCGCGCAGGGCAAGGATGCCGAGGCGCGTACGGCCTACAAGCTGGCTTTGGAGAAGCTGGGCGATACAAGTTCGCTCAAACCGTTGGTAGAAATTCGCCTCGATAGCCTGGGAGGCTGATGTGCTGAAACTCGCTTCTGTTCTGATCGCGCTCGCGGCTCTGCTGTCTGGCTGCTCGACCATCGGCGGTTGGTTCGGATCAGATGCACCGCTGATCAAACCGGCCGAACTGGTTGAGTTCAAGCCCAGTGTCACGTTGGTCAAGGCTTGGGATGCCAATGTCGGCGCCGGTAGTCCATTCGCCTTCTCGCCGGAAAGCGATGGTCAAGCAGTCTATGCCGCCGGCCGGGAAGGCAAGATCGTCAAACTCGACCTGGCTTCTGGGCGCGAAATATGGCGCATCGATGCCGACCAGATGTTGTCGGCGGGGGTCGGCATTGGCGACGAACTAGTGCTGGTGGGAACGCCAAAAGGCATGTTGCTGGCGTTCAAGAGCAGCGATGGCGCGCCAGTTTGGAGCACCAAACTTTCAGGTGAAATTCTGACGCCGCCGATTGCCGAAAATGGTGTTGTAGTGGCACGTTCGAATGACGGCAAGGTGTTTCTGCTTGAAAGCGCCACCGGCAAACAACGCTGGAGCTATAACCGCACTTTGCCGGTATTGATGCTGCGCGAACAAAGCCATCTGCTGCTGGCCAGCAATGCCGTATTTGCCGGTCATGCCGGCGGCAAACTGACTGCGCTGGCGCTGAACAATGGCGCACCGTTATGGGAAGCCAATGTGGCATTGCCTCGCGGCGCCACCGAACTGGAACGGATCGCAGATGTTGTCGGGCCGCTTGCGCTGGATGATGGGCTGATCTGTGCCGGCGCGTTCCAGGGCCGTGTTGGCTGCATTGGTCAGGTTTCCGGCGAAGTTGCCTGGGTTCGCGATTTTTCCGCTCCGCGTGGTGTCGCGATGGACGAACGTTATGTCTTTGCTGCCGATGAACACGGCGCTGTGTCGGCATTTGACAAGGCACGCGGTACGAATCCCTGGAAACAGGACAAACTGCGCGATCGCAAGTTGTCCAGCCCGGTTGCCGTGGCTGAACGCTTTGTCGCAGTGGGCGATTTTCAGGGCCAGATACATCTGCTCAATACCGAAGACGGTAGTTTTGCCGCCCGCGTGGCGAGTGACGGCAGCCCGATCAACAGTGTCATGCTTCCGCTCAAATCCGGCCTGCTCGTGCAGACTGCGAATGGCGGCTTATTCGCCTACCGTCTCCAGTAAAGACGACGTGGTCTGCTGCTTGGCAGCCACGCTACAACACCTAACCTGCAATTATGAAACCCACCCTCGTATTGGTCGGCCGACCCAATGTCGGCAAATCCACGTTGTTCAATCGTCTGACCAAGACGCGGGATGCGCTGGTGCATGATTTACCGGGCCTCACCCGCGATCGCCATTATGGCCACGGCCGCATTGGTTCAAAGCCGTATCTGGTGGTTGATACCGGCGGCTTTGAACCGGTTGCCGAGTCCGGCATCCTGGCCGAAATGGCGAAGCAGACCATGCAGGCCGTAGCCGAAGGCGATGCGGTCATCTTCCTGGTCGATGGCCGTTCCGGTATTACGCCGCAGGACATGATCATCGCCGACAAACTGCGTCGTAGCGGGCGGCCGGTATTGCTAGCGGTGAACAAGACCGAGGGCATGAACGCCGGCGTGGTGACGGCCGAATTCCATGAACTCGGCCTCGGCCAGCCGGTTGCCGTGTCCGGTGCGCATGGTGAAGGCGTGCGCGAGTTGATCGATCTGGTGATGGAGCCATTCCCGGATGCCGCCGAAGACGCCGAAGTCCAGCACCCGAAGATCGCCATCGTCGGTCGTCCCAACGTCGGCAAGTCGACGCTGGTCAACACCTTCGTCGGCGAAGAGCGGGTCATCGCCTTCGACCAGCCTGGCACGACGCGCGACTCGATCTATGTTGATTTCGAACGCAACGGCAAGCCGTATACGCTGATCGACACCGCCGGTGTGCGGCGCAAAGGGCGGGTCACCGAGGCGATCGAAAAGTTTTCCGTGATCAAGACCCTGCAAGCCATTGAAGACGCCAACGTGGTGGTGCTGGTGCTCGATGCACAGCAGGAAATCTCGGATCAGGATGCGCACCTCGCCGGCTTTGTGCTGGAAGCCGGCCGCGCGCTGGTGGTGGCGGTCAACAAGTGGGACGGCATGGACAGTTATGACCGCGAGCAGATCAAGCGTGAACTGACCCGGCGCATGGAATTCCTGTCGTTTGCCCGCTTTCACTTCATTTCCGCATTGCGCGCACAGGGCATCACGGAAGTGTTGAAGTCGGTTGATGAAGCCTATGCCGCCGCGATGGCGAAACTGGCGACACCGCGCCTGACCCGCGTCTTGCTCGATGCGGTCGCGCAGCACACGCCGCCCAAGTCCGGCCTGTTCCGGCCGAAGCCGAAATACGCCCACCAAGGCGGCAGCAATCCACCCATCATCATCATTCACGGCAACCATCTGGAAGGCATCTCGCAAAGCTATAAACGCTATCTGGAGAACATCTTCCGTACCACCTTCAGCCTGCAAGGCACGCCGTTGCGGGTCGAGTTCAAATCAGGCCACAACCCGTTCGAGGCGCGTGATGTCAAACCCCTGACACCGCGTCAGGAACGCACCGCGCAGCGCGACAGCAAGCGGCGGCCGCAGCACCTCAAACGTTGATCCTATATCCGGCAGTTGTCCGCGTGGTAGGAGCGACCGCTTGCGGCGCGAGCGTTGCGGGAGCGCAGTATCCAGGAGGCTTCACGGAGAAAAATCCGCGCTCAACTGAGTTTGCCAGGTTGATTCTGCTGATCAGATCAGCAGCCAGCCGACAACCAGCCCAACCGCCACCGCAGCCATGCCAGGCAGCACACGACGGGCCAGCGCGGCACCGCCGATGACGCTGGCCAGCCCGCTTTTGAACGCGATATTCGAGACGATCGCGAGCAGGATGGCAGTGGCGGTTTGGTCGCTTGCCAGGTTGCCTAGATTGAACAATCGCAAACTGGACAGGGTGATGGCATCAACATCGGTCAACCCGGAAACCAGCGCCACGGCATAAACCCCCTGGCTGCCGACCAGATCCGACAACCAGGCGGCAGCAAACAGCACGCCGGCATAGAGCAGGCCAAAGCTCAACGCGGCGCGGATTTCGGTCGGGTTTTTCATTTCCAGTACCGGCGCGTCGTTCTGTCGGCCGAGCCGCCGCCAGGCAAGGTAAATCATCACCAATCCGGCCAGCGCGCCGCTACCCAGCAGCGGCAGCATTGACTGCAGCATATTCGGTGCCAACAACGCGACCAGAACGCTCAGGCGGATCAGCAATACCCAATTGGCCAGCAGGATCACCAGCGCCGCCATGCCGGCCAGTTGTGGCGAGTCGCGGCCATGTCGGGAAAACGCCAGCGTGGTTGCCGTGCTTGATGCGATGCCGCCGAAGAGGCCAGTCAGCAACGTTCCCTGGCGTTGGCCGGCGACGCGAAGGGCGGCATAGCCGGCCAGCGACAGACCTGAGATCAGCACTACCATCCACCAGATTTGATACGGGTTGAGCGCGTCGTAAGGGCCATAATCCTGATTCGGCAGAATCGGCAGGATGACGAACGACAGCACCGAGAATTGCAGGATGGAAACCAGATCAAGGCGGGTGAGATTGCGCGACACACCGCGCAGCTCCGGCTTGAAGTAGAGCAGGGCGGTGGTCAGGATCGCCAGTGTCACCGCGAGTTGCTCCAGATCGAACCAGACCATCGCCCCGAGCGCGTAACACACGACGACGGCAGCAACTGTTGTGGTGCCGGGGTCGTCCACCTCGGAGTCCTTGAAATAGGCCGCCACCATCATGCCGCCCATCACCATCAACCCGGCGCCAAGAAGCCAAGGCGCGCCGGTTTTTTCCGACAACAATGCACCCAGCGTGCCGGCCAGCGCGACCAGCGAAAAAGTGCGTAATCCGGCGCGGGCAGCCGGCGAACGTTCGCGTTCCAGGCCGATAAGCAGGCCGATGGCAAGGCTGGTCAGGAAGGGATACAGGGTGGCGAGTTGATCGGTGGGCATGCACTGATTATGGACAATTCGCGCTTGTATGCGGGTAACAAGAAAATTTTGGCTGCGAAATCCATATGGGCCTGATATCGAAGATAGGAAGCCTCCTCCTTGAACAGGTAATAGAAGTTGAAGTTGCGTGCTTAAAAAGTGACGGCGCGTCCTTGCATGAGATGCGCTATCGCTGTTGCCATTCCCTGGATCTGAACGCCCGGGCGGCGGGTAAACGTCTTTTCCTGGCTGCCGTTGGCGTGGCAAAGGGATTGATTGCAGGTTGAACAGACGGCCAGATTTCCACCCAGGTCGACAAAGCTTCCCAGTAACTCATCCAATGCCGGAAAACCGTCTACCTGAATGCAATCGGCATGCCCCTGGTAGGCCCAGATACTGCCCGCGCCGACCAGGAAAAGATGTGTTGTCAAGTTCATGGAGAGTGCCGTGCAAGCCATGGAAAGGGCCAGAGTGGCACGTTTGCCGCCATCTTCCGTGCCGCTGGCCAGAATCACCGTATAGATGCTTTCAGCATGGGAAATGCTTGATTCCTCGCTGGCGCCGAATTCGGAAACGTTCGTTGCCGCATACATGGGCCAGGCTCCGAAAGCCGCTGTCTTTGTGGGAATAAGGGTGAGTGACATGAACTTTCCCCTTTCGATGTGAATGTGGCGGTTGGAGGGTGCAGTCAGGCCAATTGCTGCACAGCTGGTTGATCAATGAAGTCTGGATAAACGCATCAAAGCGGTTTGCGCGCCCAATTTCGGACATGGTTTGATGCTCGCCCGCACAACAAAAGCGCCTTGTTGTTCACTCCAGACCTTCTGTTCGTGGTAGTCCCGCAACTTGGCCATATAGGCCATGGCGACAGGCACGAAATCGGTGTAGTGATCGCTTCAGACCAAGCGTTCCAGAAAGATGTCCGGCTTCAGCGTGGGCGCTACCACATAGTTGTCGTACTCCTCGTTCCACAGCAGTTCGGAGCGACTCCAATTGTTTTCGTCAAAATTGGCCTTGACGGGTAATACGGTTGCGATTTCGATCAAGGCGAATGCCAGGGTAGTGAGTTTCATGATGGTCTCCTTTACATTGTCTAAGAGTAACTATCCCCGATTTGACGTTATGGACACGTCTTGCTTACAGATAACCTACCGATTCGCCAAGGTATTCGGGGCATGCTTCGAGGCGGCCCAGACCAGGGCTTGAGGGGGGCGCGATCAGCCTTCGCGCGAAAGCCGGATGAGGGATTCAATCTCGGCCGATGGCGCAACGCCGAGAACGATTGAAAGCAGTTCCCGGCAACGTCGATAGACACTGACCTTGCCCCTGAATTCCGGACTCCATAGGCTGACCATTATGCTGACTTTCTGCCTTGTTGCTAGGCCGCAAACCAGCGTTGCTCAAACGTCATGGGGCTGACATACTCCAGCGTCGAGTGCAATCTTTTGTGGTTGTAGAACGTCAGCCAGTCCATGACCTCATCCATGGCCTCTCGCCGGGTTGCAAACTTCCTGCCGTACAGCCTGCCGACCTTCAACCGGCCCCACAAATTTTCGGTTGGCGCATTGTCCCAGCAGTTTCCCTTGCGGCTCATCGAGGATTGCATTCCATAGCCCTTGAGCGCGCCCTGAAACCCATGACTGCAATATTGGCTGCCGCGATCCGAATGGAAGATCAGCCCAGGCTCCGGCTGTCGCCTGAACCAGGCCATGCGTAACACATCGGTACCTGCGAAGACAATTCGTAGACGCTGCCGAACAGTGTATTCAGATTTTCATAAACGACTCCTGCACCACCCTGGCCAAAGGATGCCACGCCCCTGGCGCAGTCTGAGCCTTTCGGCCGGCGCACATGGCCGAAGCCGCCGACTGGAATGAAACGGTTGGACACGGACGTGTCGCCGGCGATTGCCGAATGGGTGCCGCCAAGCGCCACCCATTCGGCGCCGTAGCCGATCAGGTTGAGGCCGTTACTGGCTTGCGCCGCGAGTGGAAATAGCCAGATCAGCCCTATTTGACGAGCGAGCAACTGCACTATCAGCTCCCCCATGACAGTTTCTCAATGCAACAGGAAAAACGTTGCGATTTGTCTTGTCGGGAACCAATTAGCTCTTTGGGAAGCTGAAATAACCTTGATTCGAGTCAATTTGAGCGGTTGCCCACTTAACTTGATTTCGCTGGTGCGACGGATTTTTCGTGGTGTCCGCTATCGGTTCATTTCGAATCCGTGCAAGTCGGGCTGAGGCGTGAAGCTCACGCTTTGGCGCGGCTTGCCGCACCCCGGTTTACGGTTCACGCCACCGGCACCGTCTCCTTGAACGCCGGGCGCTGCATCAAACGGTCGAACAGTTCGGACAGGTTGGGGTGGGCGCGACGCCAGTCGATCTCCGGGAAGCGGAATTCTAGGTAACCGAGCGCACAGCCGACCGCGACATCGGCCAGACAGAAGAATTCTCCGGTGCACCAGTTTTGGTTGCCGAGGTCGTCACTCATCATTTTCAGGCCGGCTTCGACTTTGGCCATCTGGCGTTTGATCCAGTCTGAATCCTGCTTGTCGGTAACACGTTTACGCTCGATGAAGATCAGCGCGGCAGCGTCGCAGACCCCATCGGCGAGGGCTTCCCAGCGCTTCACCGCGATACGTGGGCGTGCGTCTTTCGGCAACAGGTGGCCGACCGGGCTGACGTGTTCGAGGTATTCGACTATGACCCGCGAATCAAACAGTGTTTTGCCATCCTCCTGCACCCAGACCGGTACTTTGCCGAGCGGGTTGAATTCAGGAACGCGCGTGTCCTCGCTCCACGG